>NZ_JBVVPS010000008.1:0-109023 GCF_055811355.1 Bradyrhizobium sp. WSM4873
ACGGTTTCCCGATTCTGGAATCCCCAGATGCCGCTCTGAGTCAATCCGCCGCACCAGATATGTGCATGCCCTAGGGCCTTCGCCGGGACGACATTGCAATGCGTGGTTAGCGCCTACCCCACCTCACCCATACACAAACTCCCCGCCATCCAGATCGGTCTTCGGGATCTCGTCCTTTTCGGTCCAGTAATCCTGGCTGTGCTGCCATTCCGGTTTGTCGCCGCGCTTGGGCAGCAGGTCCATGTTGCGCATCATGTAGCCGGGGTTGAAGTTTTCCGGATCGATCCAGGGCAGGATCGGCATGTTGTGGTCTTCGGCACGCAACTTGACCTCGACCTTCTTCTTGCCTTTGGTTTTCATGTGACCGAGCAGGCGGCAGACGAAGTCGGCGACGAGGTCGACGCGCAGCGTCCAGCTGGCGCGGAAATAGCCGAACACCCAGACCATGTTCGGCACGCCCGTGAACATCATGCCGCGATAGGTGACGGTGTCGCCGAAGGCGAGCGGCTTGCCGTCGACCTCGAAGGCGATGTCGCCGAGCGCCGCGAGATTGAAGCCGGTTGCGGTGACGATGATGTCAGCTTCCAGCAGCTTGCCGGATTTGAGCTGGATGCCGTTCTCGACGAAACATTCGATCTCGTCGGTGACGACAGACGCCTTGCCGCTGGCGATGCCCTTGAACAGATCGGCATCGGGCACGAAGGCGATGCGCTGCCGCCAGGGCCGGTAGCTCGGTGTGAAATGTGTGTCGACATCGTACTCCGGACCGAGCACGGCGCTGATCTGCCCGATCAGCTCTTGCTTCACCTGCTCGGGTTTTGACAAGCAAAGTTTGGTGAACGCGTCCTGCTCGAACAGGATCTTGCGGCGGACGATCTCGTGGATCCAGGCCTCGTCGACCTGAAGCCTGCGCAGCTCCTCTGCGATCTCGATGGCGTTGCGCCCCAAACGGAAATAGGTCGGCGACCGCTGCAGCATCGTGACATGCGCGCATTTGTCGGCAATGTTCGGCACCAGTGTCGCCGCCGTCGCGCCGGAGCCGATCACGACGACCTTCTTGTTCGCGAGGTCGATATCATCGGGCCAGGTCTGCGGATGAACGATGCGGCCCTTGAAGCGATCCGCGCCCTTCCATTCCGGCGTATAGCCTTCCGAATGGCGGTAATAGCCCTGGCACATCCAGAGGAAGTTCGCCGTGAAAGTTTTTGGCTCGCCGGTGTCGGTCGTCACCGCCTCGATGGTCCAGAGGTTCTGCTCGCTCGACCAGCTCGCCGAATTGATCTTGTGCTTGTAGCGGATATGCCGCGCGAGATCGTTTTCGTCGATCACCTCGTTCATGTAGGCGAGGATTTCCTCGGCGGTCGCGATCGGCGGACCGACCCAGGGCTTGAAGCTATACCCGAAGGTGTGGAGATCGCTGTCCGAACGAATTCCGGGATAGCGATGCGTGGTCCATGTGCCGCCGAACGTCGCCTGCGTTTCCAGGATGACGAAGCTCGCATCCGGAAGCTGCCTAGTCATGTGATAGGCGCTACCGATGCCCGAGATCCCGGCGCCGACGATCAGCACGTCGAAATGTTCAGAAGCCTGTTTGGCCGTGGCGTGACTGCGAACAGCGACATTCATTGTTGCTTCTATGCCTTGCTTCTTTTTGTGGCCGCCCTTGATCGGGCGGCGCGTTTCCTCCGTGATGGACGTGGTCGCCCATCGCGCTTCCGCTTCAAGATGACATAGATCAGGTCGCGGTCAAATCACAGCGCCGCACCCCAGCTCCGCGCGGTCTGCAAGATCCAGTCGCGATAGAGCGTGAGCGGCGTGACCCCTGTCAGCCCGCCGCAGCCGGCGGCTCCGTTCGGCCCCGTGGACCAGCTGATCACGCCGACGAGCACGGCTCCGGTCGGCTTGTCCTCGAACACGGGCCCGCCGGAATCGCCGGTGCAGGCGCCAATTCCGTCGCGAACACCGTTGGTTACGGGGTCGACCAGCCTGATCTGGAGCGTGCCGGGCTGACCCGTCGCGACGAGACCGGCAACACGCGTCGCGCCGCCACTCTTGCCGTCGCCACGCACGGTGACGCCGATACCGGCGATGACGAAGCGGCTGCCGACCTGAATCGGAATATTCGGCGTACCGACCGGCACCGTCGATTTTCCCTTGAGTGGAATTTCCAGTTGCAGCAGCGCCAAGTCGGCGGTAGCGCGATGCGCCTGCATTGCCTGCATGTTGAAACTCGGATGGATCGCGACGGTGCGGACATTCAGCAGTTGCGGCTGCCCGTCGATGCCGCGATCGACGATCTTGTAGTCCGCGCCGGGCTGCACGCAGTGGGCAACGGTGAGCACCAGCTTTGGCGCAACCAGGGTGCCGGTACAGAAATTGCCGCGCGAGCCGACGATGGTGACGACGGCGCGCGCCACGCCATCGGCCTGCGGCGTGCCGCCACCAACGATGGCATAAGCGGGCGCGGCCAGCAGCAGCGCGGCTGTAATGATGGTTGCAAGCTTTTTCATGGGAACACGCTTCGGCATCGGTGACGCGGTGGGATGGCTTCGGACTGGCCCTTGCCGATAGCGCATGCTAGCGCTCTTGGAAAGGAATTGACGAGGGCGGGATCTTGACGATCGAGGCTGTGATCTTTGATTTTGGAGGCGTGCTGACGAGTTCGCCATTCGAGGCGTTCACGCGGTTCGAGACGGAGCGTGGCCTGCCCCTCGATATCATCCGGCGCACCAATGCCGCCAATCATCTGGAAAATGCCTGGGCCAAGTTCGAACGCGCCGAGGTCGATATCGACACGTTCGATCATTTGTTCGCGACGGAGTCGCTGGCGCTCGGCGCGGAGGTGCGCGGCCGCGACGTGCTACCGCTGCTTCAGGGCGATCTGCGCCCCGAGATGGTCGAAGCGCTGAAGCGCATCAAGGCGCAATTCAAGACCGGCTGCATTACCAACAATCTGCCGGCCAATGCGATCGGCAGCATGACCGGGCGCTCACTCTATGTCGCCGAGGTGATGGTGCTGTTCGACCATGTGATCGAGTCCGCCAAGATCGGCCTGCGCAAGCCCGACCCGCGCATCTATCAGCTGATGGTCGAGACTCTGAAGGTTGATCCGAAGAATTGCGTCTATCTCGACGATCTCGGCGTCAATCTGAAGCCGGCACGCGAGATGGGCATGACGACGATCAAGGTGACCAGCGGCGCTCAGGCGATTGCCGAGCTCGAGGCAGCAACGGGATTGAAGCTGAGCTAGAGCGTCATTCTCCGTCATTGCGAGCGCAGCGAAGCAATCCGGACCGCTTCCGCGGTGGGATTTCTGGATTGCTTCGCTGCACTCGCAATGACAGCGTGGAAAAATCGCGCCTGGCGAACTGACTATTCCGCAGCGGCGGCAATACGCTCGGGAAACGCAGCCGCCAGCGACGCGCGGTCGGCTTTCAATACGCCGCGCTCGGTGATAAGGCCGGTGACGAGCCGCGCCGGGGTCACGTCGAACGCATAATTCGCGACCGGCGAGCCCTCTGGCACGATGCGCACAGTCTCAAGCCTTCCGTCTGCGGTGCGGCCGGTCATGTCGGTGACTTCCGTACCGCTGCGCTGCTCGATCGGGATGTCGCGGATGCCGTCGTCGACGGCGAAATCGATCGTCGGTGACGGCAGCGCGACATAGAACGGCACGTTATTGTCGTGAGCGGCCAGCGCCTTCAAATATGTGCCGATCTTGTTGCAGACGTCGCCGTTGGCGGCAACGCGATCGGTGCCGACGATGGCGAGATCGACCATGCCGCGCTGCATCAGATGCCCGCCGGTGTTGTCCGGAATGACCGTATGCGCCACGCCGTGATGGCCGAGTTCCCAGGCCGTGAGTGAGGCGCCTTGGTTGCGCGGCCGCGTCTCGTCGACCCAGACATGGATCTTGATGCCGCGCTCATGCGCCAGATAGATCGGCGCCGTCGCCGTGCCCCAATCGACGGTCGCAAGCCAACCGGCATTGCAATGGGTCAGCACATTCACCGTCTCGCCCGGCTTCTTCTTTGCGACGATCGCCTCGATGAGTTTCAGGCCATTGCCGGCGATGCCGCGGTTGATCTCGACGTCCTGCTCGACGATCTCGTCGGCGCGCGCATAGGCAGCTTCCGCGCGCTCCAGCGGATCGATCGGCGCGAGGCTCGCGCGCATCTCGTCCAAGGCCCATTTCAGATTGATCGCCGTTGGCCGCGCCACCACGAGCGTGTCGTAGGCGCGCTTCAGGCCCTCGTCGGAAGCGTCCTCGCGCATTGCGAGTGCCATGCCGTAAGCCGCGGTCGCGCCGATCAGCGGCGCACCGCGCACCAGCATGTCGCGGATGGCGAGGGCCGCGTCCTCGCATGAGGTCAGCTTCGCAACGATGAATTCGTGCGGCAGCCGGCGCTGGTCGATCGCGCCGACCGACCAGCCATCGCGCTCACGCCAGATGCTGCGGAAATGCTTGCCGTCGACCTTCATGGCATTCTGCCTTTCGTATCACGTTCGCAGGATGCGCCCAGCCACCGCATCGAGCTTCTTCAAGAGCTCGGGATCGCGCGCCTCGGGCGCGGTGATCAGCGCGGTATCGAGCGCGCGGTCCGAGCCGATCGGACACGGCTCATGCTCGCGCGGGAAGTCTTTCGCCAGCCGCGCCACCAGCGCTTTTGCCTTGTCGGCATTCGAGCTCAGAACGCGGATGATGTCCTGCACGGTGACGGCGTCGTGATCGGGATGCCAGCAATCGAAATCCGTCACCATCGCGACGGTGGCGTAGCAAAGCTCGGCCTCACGCGCGAGCTTCGCTTCGGGCATGTTGGTCATGCCGATCACGGAATAGCCAAGCGTCTTGTAGGTCATGCTTTCCGCATAGGTCGAGAATTGCGGTCCCTCCATGCAGACATAGGTGCCGCCGCGCGCAAACGCGATGCCCTCGGCTTCGGCCGCCGTGGCAAGATGGATGCGCAGCCGTGGCGAGACCGGGTGCGCCATCGACACATGCGCGACGCATCCCCTCCCGAAGAACGAGCTCTCGCGCTTGTGGGTACGATCAACGAACTGGTCGACGAGAACGAAGGTTCCCGGCGGCAGCTCCTCCCTGAACGAGCCACAGGCCGACAGCGAGATCAGGTCTGTGACCCCTGCGCGCTTGAGGACGTCGATATTGGCGCGATAATTGATGTCGGAGGGCGACAGCCGGTGGCCCTTGTCGTGACGCGGCAGGAACACGATCGGCAGGCCGGCAATTGAGCCGCGCCGCAGGGGCGCCGACGGCTCACCCCAGGGGCTCCTGATCACCTCTTCGCGAGCGTCCTCCAGCCCCGGCAGATCATAGATGCCGGAGCCGCCGATGATGCCCAATACCGCATGCGTCATGCCTGCTCCACCCCGTTCGCGCCATCGCGATTCCGTGGAGAAGCTATGCCAGTTTTACGTCGATTTTGAAACGGGTGATGGGTGCCGATGCCAAAGACGAGCGGAAAGCACTCGCCACACATTCGGTGTCGTCCCGGCGAAGGCCGGAAATCTCGATTATGCCGCGGCCGCCGACTGCAGCTGGGTCGCGACCATGCGCTCCAGCGTTTCGACGGACTGGAAGTTCTCCGGTGTGATCTCGGACTGGGGAATTGTGAAGTCGAACTCGGCTTCGACGCCGAGCATCAGATTGACCATGTCCATCGAGGTCAGGCCGACGTCGACGAGCTTGGCCTGCGGCGTGACCTCGGCGGAGAGCGCGTTCTGGGCGAGGATGCCCTTCACCAGCTTGATGATGCGATTGCGCAATTCGGTATCGAAAGCCTGCATCGGTAAATTCCCATCTGTCGACAAAGGTCGGACCGGTCGCCGGCTACGATGGGCACGGCGGGCCGATCCCGCAATGGACGCCACCATTACTTCGCGTTTCTTAGTAAACGATGACTCAGATTGTCTGAAATTCCGGCTTCTTACAGATCCCTAACGCGACCGCGGAAATCCGGGCGATGCAAACAACCCGAACTTAACTGTTCGTTCGGAATTGGGCTTTGTTTACCCTCTATTTCATCGACGAATTTGAATTAAATCCGTAGCCTCATCTCATAAGCAAAGATGGTCGAAGGATCGCTCAAGCGGCATCGCGAATGATGCCGGCGATCCTGAACGGCAAACCGGAGGCGGACGAGTATGAACGTGCGTGAAGCAGTCCTCACTGTCGACGAGACGCAGACCAGCTTTCTCGAGCAGGGTCCCTCCCTCGTCGAGCGCGCCGCCCGGACCGCCACCGTGGCGGCAGCCGACGCCGACGGGGTCGATCGTGATGCCCGCTTCCCTCACAAGGCCTTCGAGGTCGCGCGTGAGCAGAAGCTGCTCGGCGTCATGATCCCGGTCGAGTTCGGCGGCTTCGGCGCCTCGATCCACGATGTCACCGATGTCTGCTACACGCTCGGACGCGCCTGCGCCTCCACGGCGATGATCTACGCCATGCACACGACAAAGGTCGCCTGCGTCGTCAGGCACGGTCACGGCATTCCCTGGATGGAAACCATGATGCGCCGGGTCGCGCGCGACCAGTGGCTGCTCGCCTCCTCCACCACCGAAGGCCAGAACGGCGGCAACATCCGCGCCAGCGCCGCCGCCGTCGACGTCGCCGGCGACACCGTCTCGCTGCTGCGCGACGCCACCGTGATCTCGTACGGCGCCGAGGCCGACGGCCTTGTCACCATCGCCCGCCGCGCTACCGACGCTTCCGCGTCCGACCAGGTGCTGCTGGCGCTCGCCAAGGACGATTATTCGCTGAAGCGGACGCTGGGCTGGGAAACGCTCGGCATGCGCGGCACTTGCTCGACCGGTTTCGAGCTGAAGGTCGACTGCCCGACCGACCGCGTGTTCCCGGAATCCTACGACAAGATCCACGCCCAGACCATGACGCCGTTCGCGCATCTGTGCTGGTCCTCGGCCTGGGCTGGTATCGCTGCAGCCGCCGTCACCCGTGCGCAGGCCTTCGTCCGCAAGGCGGCCCGCACCTCGGGCGGACAGATGCCCCCGGCAGCCGCGCATTTCACCGCCGCCAAGATGTCGCTGGCCAAGCTGCGGGCGCTGATATCGGCGAATATCGACACCTTTGCTCGCGCCGAGCACGACGAACGCGCGCTCGGCTCGCTCGACTTCCAGTCTTCGATCACGCTTCTGAAGGTGCAGGCCTCGGAGCTCGCGGTCGAGACCGTGATGCATGCGATGCGCACCACAGGCCTTTCCGGCTACCGCAATGACGGCGAGTTCACGATGGGCCGCCACCTGCGCGACGTGCTGTCGTCGCCGATCATGATCAACAACGACCGCATTCTGGCCAATGCCGCAACGTCGACCCTAATGAGCGGCGTGCCGACAGGCCTTCGGGACTGACGAGCTTTCGAGACCGACGTGCCTTCGTTCAATTAGAATAATTTCAGATAGCAGGAAGCCGACATGAACATTGCTGTTCTCCCCAACTCGCCTGAGACCGCGCCGCAGATCGCGGATCCGCTCGATCATCTCGCCGACAAGCTCTTTCACCCCATGGGCTCGGACGGCGTCTACGCCCGCACCGCGCTTTACGAGGGCATCGTCGAGCGGCTCGCCGCATTGATCACGAGCCATCGTGAAGCCGGCACCGAAGTGATGCGCTTCCCGCCGGTGATGAGCCGGTCCCAGCTGGAAAAATCCGGCTATCTCAAGAGCTTTCCGAACCTGCTCGGTTGCGTCTGCGGCCTGCACGGCACCGAGCGCGAGATCAACGCTGCGGTCAGCCGCTTCGATGCCGGCGGCGACTGGACCAGCTCGCTCTCGCCGGCAGACCTCGTGCTGTCGCCGGCGGCCTGCTATCCCGTCTATCCGATCGCGGCGAGCCGCGGCCAGTTGCCGAAAGGCGGCCTGCGCTTCGACGTCGCCGCCGACTGCTTCCGCCGTGAACCGTCAAAGCATCTCGACCGGCTGCAATCGTTCCGGATGCGGGAATATGTCTGCATCGGCAGCCCGGATGACGTCGCCGATTTCCGCGAGCGCTGGATGGTGCGCGCGCAGGCGATTGCGACGGGTCTCGGTCTCACCTTCCGCGTCGACTATGCCAGCGATCCGTTCTTCGGCCGCGTCGGTCAGATGAAGGCGGTGAGCCAGAAGCAGCAGCAGCTCAAGTTCGAACTGCTGATCCCGCTGCGCTCGGAAGAGCAGCCGACCGCCTGCATGAGCTTCAACTATCACCGCGAGCATTTCGGCACGACCTGGGACATCAAGGACGCCCATGGCGAGCCGGCCCACACCGGCTGCGTCGCTTTCGGCATGGACCGCCTGGCCGTCGCCATGTTCCACACCCACGGCACGGACATCGCCGCCTGGCCCGCCAAGGTGCGGGAGATCATGGGCATGCAGCCGCAGATTGCGGCCGATGCCCACGGCGAAGGCTGGCGCTAACGGAACGAAGCCGGTCATTTCCAGGGGAAAGACGAGCGTGATCCATACCAAGGTCCGATGCCGCGAGATCACCGAGTCCGACGTCGATGCGGTCGCGGACTTGCTGACGCGCGGCTTCGTCGGCCGCTCGCGCAGCTACTGGATCCAGGGCCTGCGCCGGCAAGCCTTCCGACCGGTACCGGACGGCTACCCGCGCTTCGGCTACATGCTCGACAATGATGGTACGCCGGTCGGCGTGCTGCTGCTGATCTATACGGCGCGGAGGGACGGCGACGAGACCGCCATCCAGTGCAATTTGTCGAGCTGGTACGTCGATCCGGCCTACCGCAACTACGCCCCGCTCCTGACCAAGATCGCGCAGCGGCACAAGGACGTCACCTATCTCAACATCAGCCCGGCGCCGTGGACCTGGCCGATCATCGAGACGCAGGGCTTTCGCGCCTATTGCAGGGGTATATTCTTCTCGGTGCCTGCGCTGGCGCGCGTCGCACGCTGGAGCACGATCGACGTCATCTCGCAGCACGCCAAGACGATCGACGGGCTTTCCGATGCCGAGACCGAGCTCTTGACGCGGCATGCGCGCTACAATTGCCTCAGCCTCGTCTGCCGCACGCCGAAGGGAGCGTTCCCCTTCATCCTGCAACCGGTGCGCATCCGCCGTGGCATCATTGCGCCACCCGCGATGAAGCTGATCTACTGCCGCAACGCGGCCGAATACACCGAATGCGCAGGCCGCATCGGCCGGCTGCTGCTGCGGCTCGGCAAGATCGCGGTCGCCGTCGATTCCAACGGCCCGGTTCCCGGCCTCGTCGGCATCTACACCGAGCGTCGCGGCCGCAAATATTTCAAGGGCCCGCATCGGCCGCAGCTCGCCGATCTCACCGATACGGAACTCGTGCTGTACGGGCCGTAAGCCGCGTTTAAACCAGATACGATGCCATCCGGACCTAACGCGCAATTACGCGGGCAGGCCGGCGCGACGCGTTTCTTGCACAGACGATCGCTGTGCCGAATATCTGCGTGGCGTAGCCGCAGATCGTAGCGACACTACCCTGCCGCCGGCAACGCGCTGTCCGGCGGCGCGCCCCAGGGGCGGTCGGCTGAGGCGAGCCCGATCAGGCGGCCCTGGATGTAGTCGCAGCCCCAGTCGCGCAGCATGTTCGCAGCTTCTTCGTCCTGCACCCATTCGGCCACCGTCTTGATGTCGAGGCGGCGGGCAAGGTCGATCAGGGTCTGCACGAAGGCGCGGTCGTCGGCGGAACGAGTGATGTTCTGCACGAAGGCGCCGTCGATCTTGACGATGTCTACGCCGAGCTTGCGCAGATTACGGAACGAGGTGTAGCCGGCGCCGAAATCGTCGATGGCGATGCGACTGCCGAAATTCTTCAGCCGGGTGACGAAGCCGCGCACGTCGTCGATGTCCTGGATCGCGACGGTTTCGGTGATCTCGACGATCAGCCGCTCGGCGACGCCGGGATGGGCGCGCATCAGCGATTCGATTCCCGCCCACCAATCCGGGTCCATGGTGGTGTCCGGGGAGATGTTGAGGCTGAGGCAGATGTCGGGCGCGGCGGCGAGCTCGGCGACCACGAGCTCGAGCACGCGGTGATCGACCAGGCGGATCAAGCCGAGCCGTTCAGCGACCGGCACGATGTCGGGCGCGAGCAGCACCTGGCCGTCGCCCTGGTCCATCCGCACCAGGCATTCGTGAAAAGCGCACTCGCGCGAGAGGGCGGCAACCACCGGCTCATAGGCCAGCTTGATGCGGCGCTCGTTCAATGCGGTGACGATCTCGTCGGTGACGCGGATGTTGACGCGGCGCTGGGCGTCGCGCGCGGCATCCGGGCGCCACGCTGCGAACGAGCCGACGCGGCGTTGTTTCGCGGTGTCCAGGGTCTCGTGGGCGCGATTGACGGCTTCATCGGTGTTGCGGGCATAGCGCGGCACGCTGACCGCGCCAATCGATGCGGTGACCGACACCGGGCCGGATTTGGTCGGCACCACCTCGTCCCGGATGCCGGCGAGGAAGCGCTCGGCGGCGACGTTCATGTCGTCGACGGTGCAGTTCTTCAGGATCAGGCCGAACTTGTTGCCGGAGAAGCGGCCGAGCACGTCGCCACCGCGCAAGCGCGCGCGAATGCGCGTGGCGACGTCGAGGATCACGGCGTCGGCGACGTCGAAGCCGAAGGCCTCGTTGACACGCGCGAGATGATCGATGCCGACCAGCATGAAGGCCGCAGTCGATCGGAAACGGGTCGTCTCCTCGATGGCCTCGGCCAGCGCGGCGATCAGATGCGAGCGATTGAGCTCGCCGGTCAGCGGATCGAGCCGGGCCAGCTTCGTCAGTTCCTCGTCACGGGCATGGCGTTCATTGTTGATGCGGACGGAGCCGATCGCACGCACCGGTCGGCCGTCGGGGCCGGCGAACCAGCGGCCGGTCTCCTCGATCCAGACCACTGGATCGGCGGCGCTCATGCGCACGCCGTACTCGACCCGGTAGGGCGTGCCGTCGGCGCCATGCACGGCCGAGGTCTGCGCCAGCGCGGCGGTCCGCAGCGATTGCACGGGCTCGATCAGCCTGGCGAATTCGGCGCCGGTGGCCAGCCGTTCGGCGGGAATCCCGGGAAAGATGGCGCTGACCTGCTCACCCCAGACAATGGCATCGCTGGCGATGTCCCAGGCGAACACGGCTTGGCCGAGGGCAGCCAGGATGTCGGAGGCTTGCGGCAATGCGGGGGTCAAAATCGCCTCGTTTCGGGACAGCGGGGAGTCCTGAGCTGGCGCAGGATAAAGCCAGATTCGCCATTGACCCTAGGCAAAGTTGATAAACAATTTGGAAACCACGTTTGTTCGCGGGCAGGAACCAAACCGGCCCGCCCGGCATAGGCCTTGCGAGTACATGACACGCACCGGCGCCAGCGTCTCGAAACGCGACAATCTTGGCCGGGTCAACGGTGATCGCGATGTTGAGTACTGATCAACTGGACGTGGCGAACAACGGCACAGGCTCGGCCTTGGTGCCGCTGATGCCGGTTTTGCAGTGGGTCCACAAGGCCCCGCTGCCGCGCCCCGATCCGAGCTTCGTCGCCCAGCTCATCGCCAATGCCGAGCATCTGCCCCAGGCGAGCCGACTTCGCCGCGTGTCGTCCGAGGATGCGCAGGCCGCCTATGGGAGCAAGCGCCCGCTTCCGAGCGTCACCGCGCGCACGCGGCAGGTGGCTTGAATCAGCGCGGCGCGTCGGGAGACGGCTGGGTGCCGTTGCCCGGCTGCAAATGCGGCGAGGGAATTTCCGGCGAGGGCGTACTCACAGGCTTCGGCGCCGGGTGATCCATCAGCACGGATTCGGCGACCGATTGTGCCGTGGGCGCGGGCGGCTCCGCCGGAGCTGGTTGCGGAGGGGACACTGGCTCGAACTTGGGCTCGAACTCATCCGCCGGCGTCTCGGCCCGGCGCTTGGCCTTGCGGGGCGCCGGCACCGTCGTTTCGGCGACATAAGCGACGCGGCGGCGGGTGCGCTGGGCGATGCCGCCGAGGAAATCAGCCATCGCGAGCAGCACCAGAAGGAAATAGGTGGAGTTGCCGAACTTGGGCCACATCACGAATTCGGCCGCAGCTGCGCCGAACACGATCAGCGACAGCAGATGATCCATCAGGAATTTCGAGCCAGGCCGCGCGCCCTTGACCACTTCGAGCAGCAGCAGCACGACACCTAGCGCGAGCATCAGGTCGGAAAGCGTGACCGGCCAGGCCTCGCCCGTGATCATCGGCACCTTGAACAGCACGTCCGTAAAGGACACGCTCGGCATCAGGAAGGCGATGATGTTGTAGACCGCGAGCGGGATCAGGAGCAGCGGGAAACCGACCATCGGCGAAATGCCTTCTCGATCAAGAAATCCAGACAGACAATGCGGCGGCGAAGCATTCGCTCCGCCGCCGTCACTGTCATATCTCATGGATTGGCCGAAATCAGGCAGGCGAAATCATCCTGCCTGGGGAAAGGTCCCGAATTCAGGACTCTTTCTTCTTCAGGACCTGACGGCCCTTGTACATGCCGGTCTTGAGGTCGAGATGATGCGGACGACGGAGCTCGCCGGAATCCTTGTCTTCCACATAGGTCGGCTTCTTGATGGCGTCAGCCGAGCGGCGCATGCCGCGGCGCGACGGCGAGGTTTTTCTTCTCGGAACGGCCATTTCAGTATCCTCTAGGGATTGGTGTCATCAGGGCATCGTCCGCGAGGGGACGGCTCAGCACCCGCAAACCGAGGCGAGCTGAATGCCGGTCAAGGCCGGGCTTATAGAGGAAGGCCTGCCTTAAATCTAGGGCTCTGGGCCGGAAAATGCGCCCGAAAAGGACCGGAAATCACCGGTTCTCCCGCCAGCAGGTCGAAAGTGAACTCGCCTGCGCTCGCGCCACATAGGTCCCGGCCAGCCGCCGGACACCCGGTCCCGGCGTCCTGGCGCTGCGTCTGACCGGATTCGGCAGGATCGAGGCCAGAAGTGCCGCTTCCCGGGGCGAGAGGTCCTCGGCCGATTTGCCGAAGGCATAGGCGCTGGCCGCCTCGGCCCCAAACTGGCCCTGCGGTCCCAGCTCGGCGATGTTGAGGTAAATCTCCAGGATCCGTGCCTTGGGCAGGACGAGATCGATCCACAGCGCCAGGGGGAATTCCAACGCCTTGCGGACGAAGTCCCGCCCCTGCCAGAGGAACAGGTTTTTCGCCACCTGCTGGGTGATGGTGGAAGCACCCCGGAACGGGGTCCCGTCCTCCTTCGCATCGTCGATCGCCTCACGCAGCGCACCCCAGTCGATGCCGTGATGCTTGCAGAAATGGGCGTCCTCGGCCGCCACCACCGAACGGGGCAGCGAGGGCGACATCGCCGCCAGATCGATCCATTCCCGCTGCATCGGCGCACCCCGAAGCGAGCGCCAGACCATCAGCGTCGAAACGGGATGGCCGGTTCGGTAGAATGGCGCGACGACATAGGGCGCGAGAGCCGCGACCGCGAGCACCAGAAGAAGGGTTTTGACGACGCGCAAATCAACCTTTCCGGCGCAGAACGAAACGCGGCCACGGGCCCGGCATTAAGTCTGTGATAATTCGGGCCTTTTCCAGCACTTTTTAGGCCTTCCAAACGATTGACTGAGGCGGGCGCATAAAGGATTGTCCCGCCGAATTTTAGTTCTGGAGCCCTTCTTGATGACCGGCACGTCCCCGTCCGATTTCGCCAAACGTCTGGACAAGACCGCTGATGACACTGAGGCCCTGCTCGGGCGCCTGCTGTCGGACGACATCCTGCACGATGAGATCGCCCGTCCCAAGCGACTGATGGACGCAATGCGCTATTCGAGCCTGAATGGCGGCAAGCGTCTGCGGCCGTTCCTCGTGGTCGAGAGTGCGGCGGTGTTCGGCGTTCCCCGCGAAGCCGCGCTGCTCGTGGGCGCCGCCCTCGAATGCATCCACTGCTACTCGCTGATCCATGACGATTTGCCGGCGATGGACAATTCGGACCTGCGCCGCGGCCGCCCCACGCTGCACAAGAAGACCGATGACGCGACCGCGATCCTCGCCGGCGACGGCCTCCTGACGCTCGCCTTCGACATCATCACCCGCGACGAGATCCATCGCGACGCCAATGTGAGGCTGTTGCTGACCCGCGCACTGGCGCGCTGCGCCGGCATCGGCGGCATGGTCGGTGGTCAGATCCTCGATCTCGCCGGCGAAGGCCGCTTTGGCGGCAACGAGCCGATCGACGTGGCCCGCATTCAGCAGATGAAGACCGGTGCGCTGCTGCGCTACGGCTGCATCGCCGGCGCGATCCTCGGCCAGGCCTCGCAAAAGGAATATCAGGCGCTCGACGATTACGGCCGCGCGCTCGGCGAAGCCTTCCAGATCGCCGACGATCTGCTCGACGTCGAAGGCGATGCCGCCGCGCTCGGCAAGCCTGCCGGCGCCGATGCAGCGCTCGGCAAGACCACCTTCGTCACCCAGCTCGGCATCGAGGGCGCCAAGCAGCGCGTCCGCGACCTGCTCGCGCGGGCTGACAGCGCGGTCTCGATTTTCGGCGAACGGGCCGCCGTGCTGCAAGCGGCTGCGCGGTTCGTGGCCGAACGGAAGAGCTGATAGCGCGATGGCGGGCGGTAGCAAGGAAGACCCCGCCCTCGCCCGTTTTCGCAAGATGTCGCGGCCGATGCGGCTGATCTATGCGCGTCCGCGGACGTTCATGTCGCTTGCCGTTGGTATTCTCGTCTGCCTGCTCATCCCGGGTTCGCACCGGCTGGTCACGCGGCTTCTGTTCGGCTGGGATGCGTTGATCGCCGTTTATCTGGTGCTGGTCTACGCGATGATGCTGTGCAACGACCACCAGCACATCCGCCGCGCCGCAGCGATGCAGGACGACGGTCGCTTCGTAATCCTGCTGGTGACGGCGATCGGCGCCTTCGCCAGCATCGCCGCGATCGTCTCCGAGCTTGGAACGCCGCATCGCGGCGTCCTGGAGCTGAGCATCGCAATCACCACCATCGTATTGTCGTGGGCCGCCGTGCACACGATCTTCGCCCTGCATTACGCGCATGATTATTACCGGCACGCCACGCCGGGTGGCCTTCAGTTTCCCAGCGGCGACAAGGAAGACCACGCGGATTATTGGGACTTCGTCTATTTCTCGTTCGTGATCGGTATGACCGCGCAGGTCTCCGACGTCGGCATCTCCGACAAGACCATCCGCCGCACCGCGACCGCGCACGGCATCGTCTCATTCATCTACAATACGGCCTTGCTGGCGCTGACGGTCAACATCGCGGCGAGCGCGATCTCGACGTAGTCGTCGTCCTGGCGAAAGCCAGGACGCATTGCCACCGGCCGTGGTTTTGCGAAGACTGGTGGTTGGCTCCTCGGCGCCGCAATTTCTCCCTGGGGTAATGGGTCCTGGCTTTCGCCAGGACGACATTGGGAGCTAATTACATACCTCGGCATTGGCATCGTTGCCGGGGCCGCCGCCGCCACGATATTCGAGATGGCAGCCGCGGTTGACCGCACGACAGCCGCTATTGTTGCAGAATAGCTGTCCGCCACTCGAGCGGCGGCTGGCGCCAGCCGCAGCAGCAATGCCCGCAGCACCGCCAAAGCCGCCCGCCGCTCCGGCAGCCTCACCGCCGGCTTGACGACGCTGCCGTGCGGGACGCTCATCGCCGTCGTCACGCTTTGCGGTCGCAGGCTTGGCGGTCGCGGGCTTGGCGGGCTTGGCGGCACGCTGCTTCTCGCACTCGTTGTCGTCGTTGAGCGCATAGCCATCACGGCAGACGATCTTGGTGCACTTGTCGCCATCGGCCTTGAAGCCGTGCTCGCAAACAAGCGGACAGACGCGCGACTGTTTCGACTTGACCGTGTCGAGCGCATCGGTGCTCGCCACCTTCACGTCGAGCTTGGTGCCGGCGTAACGGTTGAACTGCGACAACGAGCGCTGCGCGGACGTCGTCCAGTTGCCGTCGGCGGCGCCGGAGAAGCAGCCGACACGGCCGAGCTCGGTCTGCACCGAGCGGCTGAGATCGGCCGGCGCGGTGGCCGGCGTCAGCGACGCGACGTTGGTGCCGGCGGGGCTCGCCGTGCTGGCCGGCGCTGCACCCGGCGCCGCGGCGGCGAGATTGACGCGCTGCTGCTCGGCGGCGGCCGCCTGCTGCTGCGCCTGCTCCTTGGCCTTTTGCGCGGCAAGCTGTACCTGCTCGGCGGCCTTGGCATCGGCAGCTGCCTTGGCCTGCGTATCCTTCTGCGCGCCAAGTGCGGCAAGACGATCGCGCTCGGCCTCGGCCTGTTTCGCCTTCTCGGTGGCCGCCGCATGAGCCTGCTCGGCGCCAATTTTTTCGAGCTGAAGCTTGGCAAGGCTCGCATAGAAGCCGTCGGAATGCTGGGCGAGGAACGCCTCCCATGCCGGCCTGTTGCCGACCTGGAGCGCGAGCTCGTAATCGCGGCGGATGTCGGCCTGCGGGTTCGGCACGGGCGCAGCAGCAGCCGCAGCGGTCACCTTGACCGGCACCAGCGGCACGTCCTCGCCGCCGAGCGAGCCATAGACGAACGGCTCCTGCTTGTTGCCTGTCGATTTGAGCACGTCGTCGCGCACGAAGCCGAAGGCGCGTCGGACGTCGAGGCCGGGCGTCGTCAGATGCTTGGACAGCGCAACGGTAAAGGGGCTGTTCGCACCGTCGCCATCCTGCGCCGTGAAGCCGGCCTTGGCCGAATAGGCGATCAGCGTGTTGGGGCTGGTCGGCTCAACCTGGGCGAGGCCGCGGCCGAGGCCGCGCGAGGCGACCGTGCGCTTCATGGTCTTGCCGAACGGATTGTCACGGCAGGCGTCCAGGATCACCAGGCGAAGCTGCTTGGCCGGTTCGACCGCGACCAGGACGCGGTCGAGGGAGAGCGCCTCGTCAAAGACGTCGGTGTCACGCTCCAGCTTGGCGTCGACAGGGATCAGATAGTTCGAGCCTTCGACCTCGATGCCGTGGCCGGCATAATAGACGACGGCGATATCGGCATCGCGGGTCCCGTCGGCGAATTCGCGCAGCACGCGCCGCGTCTCCAGCGCCGTCAGATCGTGCCGGGAATCGACGATGTCGAACCCGGCCTCCTTCAGCGTCTTGGCCATCACCGAACCGTCATTGACCGGGTTCGTAAGCGACGGCGCATGCTGATAGGCGGAGTTGGCGATCACCAGCGCGACGCGCTTCCCCGCGAAAGCCGGCCCGGCGACGAATAGCAGCGCGACGGCGAGGAGAAGGGGGCAAAATCTGAGCAATTTGCGCATGACACGACTTCCGGGTTCAGGGCATTTCAAGTCCCTTTGGGATGGCTTTAGCAGGGTCCGCCGCGAGCGCTTGTGATGGAGGTCACGAAGGTGGCGCCAGCGGCAGGCCGAAAGGCCCCTTTTGTTTGTCGCGCCAGTCCGTGCGCGGTTCGCCGAGAATCCCACAGCAGGTTCCCTCAAACACCCCGATGTGGCCCCGATATTGAGGCAGATTGTCCGTAATCTCGTGCCAGGGCGCCTTCGAGCCCACGAAAATGTGGGCGCTCGGTCGGATCGAGGGGGCGTCGACCAGGGTTCCCATGGCGACATGGACCCATTTTCCCTCGCGCACCCGGGAATAAAGCAGCGAGCCGCAGCGGGCGCAGTGGGCGTCATGGGTGGTGTCGTCACCGTAGATGGTGCGCTGGTCCTCGCCTCTGACGATGCGGAGCTTGCTCTGCTCGATGCCGGCGAACGGCTTGAAGGCGGCGCCGGTGGTGCGGCGGCAATTCGAGCAGTGGCAGTTCATCGCATAGGAGAACGCGTCCGCCACCTCGTAGCGCACGGCGCGGCAGTAGCATTCGCCGACCAGGATACGAGCGTTCGAATTCTCTGATCCGGTCATCACCGTGTCCTTGCGCAAATGGTACGGACACCATAGCGCATTTTGATGTGTACGACTAAGTTCGCCCCGAGCCATCATTCAAAGGGATGACCCATGAGCCAGAACCGTTCGAGCGTCGAAGCCGTCGTGCAATCTTACTTCGACGGACTCTACGAGGGCGATGCCGAAAAACTCGGCGCCATCTTCCACCCCTCCGCCGATTTGCGCTGGGTCGAGAAGGGCGAGCTGCAGGTGCTGACCGTGCCGGACTGGCTCGACCGCGTGCGCAAACGTCCCTCCGGCAAGGCCGAAGGCAAAGCGCGCGAGGATTTCATCGTCACCATCGACCGTTCCGACGACAAGACCGCCTTTATCAAGGTCCGGTGCCAGTTGCCGCCGCGTTTTTTCACCGACTACCTGGTGGCGATGAAACTCGCCGACGGCTGGCAGATCGTGTCGAAATCTTATCGGTATGACCTGCGGGAGTGAGGGGGCTTCCCTCCCGCTCGCCGCTACGTTCCCTCCCCTCGTCTCCGTCCAACAGGTCCCCATGGTTCTCGACCGCCGTTCGCTGCTCGCCTCGCTGTGGTGGATTGCTGCGTCCCCTGCGTTCGCCGCGGACGCGCTGCCTGAGCTCGAAACCTATGAGCGCGAGAGTGGCGGCCGGATCGGGGTCTATGCCGAGAATCTCGCGACCGGCGCGAAGCTCGCATGGCGCGCCGACGAACGGTTCGTCATGTGCTCGACGTTCAAGGCTTCGCTCGCGGCCTGCGTACTGGCGCGGGTCGATCGTGGCGAGGAGCAGCTTGCGGCCATGATCCCGTACGGCAAGGCCGACCTGCTCGAATACGCACCGGTCGCCAAGCAAAACATTGCTGCCGGCGCAATGTCGGTCACCGAGATGTGCAAGGCGATCGTCGAGCTCAGCGACAACACCTGCGCCAATTTGCTGTTGGCACGGATCGGCGGCCCCGCCGCGCTCACGGCATTCTGGCGGTCGCTCGGCGACACCACCTCGCGGCTCGACCACAACGAGCCCGAGCTCAACCGCTCACCGCCCGGCGATCCCCGGGACACCACGACGCCGGCGGCGATGGCAGGCAATCTGCGCCGGCTGATGACGGGCGAGGCGCTGTCGGCCACCTCGCGCGCACAGCTCACGGAATGGATGGTGGGCTGCAAGACGGGCGCGAACCGGCTGCGTGGCGGGCTCCCCGCTAGCTGGAAGATCGGCGACAAGACCGGCAACAACGGCAAGGACGCCTCGGGTGATATCGCAGTGGCCTGGCCCAAGCCCGATGCGAAGCCCGATGCACCGATCCTGATCGCGGCCTATACCCAGGGCGGCACGCCGAGTGCGGCGCAGATCGAAACCGTATTCGCACGCATCGGCCGCATGGTGGCCGAGCGGTTCGCGTAAGCCGCATGCATTGACCTTGCGGCCGCTTCCGGGTGAAGAGGGATCATCATGGAAGCGAAATTTCAAACCTTTCTCATCCTGCTCGCCGTGCTGGCGGGCACCGCGCTTGTCGCGCGCCGCTTCAACATCGCGCCCGCTATTCTGCTGATGCTCTCCGGTGTCGGCCTTGCCTTCGTGCCGGGCATGCCGCCGGTCGAGCTGCCGCCGGAACTGGTGCTGCTGATGGTGCTGCCGCCGCTGATCTACTCGGCGAGCGTCGCGATGAGCTGGCGCGAGTTCAAGAAGAATCTTCGCCCGATCGTGCTGCTCGCGGTCGGCGCGGTGATCTTCACCGCGGCATTGGTCGCAACCGCCACGCATTATTTCATCGGCCTGCCCTGGACCATCGGCTTCCTGCTCGGCGCCATCGTCGCGCCGCCCGACGTGGTGGCGCCGCTCGCGATCGCGCGTCGGCTGCATCTGCCGCGCAGGCTCATGGTCATCCTCGAAGGCGAAGGGCTGGCGAATGACGCCACCGCGCTGATCCTCTATCGGTTCGCGCTCGCCGCAATCATGGTCGGACACTTCTCGCTGCCCCTGGCTGGCGGCGAGTTCCTGCTCATCGTCGCCGGCGAGATCGCCTTCGGCATCGGTGTCGGTTGGCTCTCCCTGCGTTTCCGCAAATGGTCGGGGGACCCGCAGGTCGAGCTGACACTGTCGCTGATCACACCCTACGTCTCCTATTGGCTGCCCGAGCATCTCGGCGGCTCCGGCGTGATCGCCACCGTCGCCTGTGGCCTCTATGTGAGCTGGAACGGCCCGCTGCTGATCTCGGCATCGACGCGCCTGCAGGGAATCTTCTTCTGGGATCTCGTGATCTATCTGATCGAGGGCTTGCTGTTCCTGCTCACGGGATTCCAGATGCGCGCGCTCTACGAGAAGTCGAAGGCGTTTCCGCTCGACGACATCATGATCGCGACCGCCGTGGTGCTGGCGGTCGTCGTGATCGCACGCTTTGCCTGGCTCTATCCCGCGACCTATCTGCCACGAATGCTCAGCAAGTCGCTGCGTGCGCGCGATCCGTCACCACCATGGCAATGGCCGTTCGTGCTTGCGTTCACCGGCGTGCGCGGCGCGGTGTCGCTGGCGGCAGCACTGGCGCTGCCGTTCACGCTGCCGGGCGGCGAGGCCTTTCCGTTTCGCGACCTGATCCTGTTCGTCGCCTTCGGCATCATCTTCATCACGCTGATCGGCGTCGGCCTGACGCTGCCTCCGGTGGTGCGCTGGCTCGGAGTCGCGGAAGCCGGCCGCAGCGAGCATGCCGCCGAGCACGAGTTCGAGATCGCGGCCCGGCGCCAGGCCCTCGATGCCGCCCTGAAGTCGCTCGACGCGCTGACCGAGGAGAAGGACGTGTCGGACGAGGTGATGCGGCTCCTGCGCGCCCGCCACGAGATCCGGGTCAACCAGCTGCCCGATTCGCTCGATCCCACCCGCCACGACGTCTCCGCCGCCGGTACCGCCTTGACTCGCGATCTGATCGCCGCCGAGCGCAAATTCATCCACAACCTGCTGCGTGACGGCCAGATCACTGACGAGACACGCCGGCGGATCGAGCGGGACCTGGATCTAGAGGAGGCGAGTTTGGCAAACCGCGAGTATCGCGGAGGGCCACTGTAGCTTCTCGTCATTGCAAGCGAGCCGACTACCGCCTCTCGCAAAATTCCTTCATCGCCACCGCCACGGCGCCCGCAATGATCTCCTGCCGCTCCGGGGAGTTCATCGCCATCTCCTCGTCGCGGTTGATGATGGAGCCCGCTTCGAGCAGCACAGCGGCGCTGCGGGTTTGCGAGAGCACGACGAGCCCGTCATAGCGGTAGACGCCGACATCCTTGTCGAGTAATTGGCGCCGGTAGCGGCCCATCACCGGCAGGGCGTATTGGCCGGCATAATGCAGGTCCTGATCCTTCAGCTGCCGGCCGATCATCCGGGCCAGCATCAGGCTCGCAGCGTAGTGCGGATTGCGCTGCGACACGAACAGAGAGTGGCCCGAAAAGCGGTCGCTGAAATAGCTGTTCGCGCCGTCGAACTCCCAGGTCTCGATCAGCTTGTCCGGCACCGAATCGTGATGGATCGACAGGAAGAGATCGGCCCGGGCACCATTCGCGGTACCGACGCGTTTGAGCAGGCTCGGCCGCGCCTTGCCGTCGGTGACGAGCAGCCGGGTCGCGGCAAAGCCTTCGGCCTTGAGCTTCGCTGTGATCAGACTCGCAAGCCGGAAGTTGAAGCCGAACTCCGTGTCGTTGCGCGCGCTCAGTGCGCCGTAGGAGTCCGGGGTGTGCCCGACATCCACGACGATCCGGAATTTCGACATCTCGCATTTGACCGGCGCGTGCGGCGGCTTGGGTTTCGTGATTTTCCGCGCGATAGCAGCATGGCCCTCACCTGCAGGCGCCAGCGACCATAGCAAGATCGACGCGACCAGCGTCGAGACGAGACTTGCGATGATGCTGCGCGGCTGCCCCAAGTGCTACTCCGCTGCCGCTGTTCGCGGCCGGCCGACAAAGCCTGTGACGTCGCCGAAACGCTCCAGCATCACCGCGGAAAGGTCCTTGGCCTTGCTGGTGACGCAGGCGCCCGAGCGCACGGCGTAGCGATCCTGATGCGCGGCGTGCGGCGGCGGCTCGCCCTGCTGAAGCGCCCGCGCCAGCTCCATCACGACTTTCCGGAAATGCATGATACCGAGATCGGTCGGACCGAGATGCTCGCGGGTGCGGTCGGCGATCGGGCCCTGGCTGTCCTGCACGGCCGCGTCCTGCTCGGAGACGCCCTTGATGCCGGTGTAGCTCCTGGTCTTCTGCAGCTTGCGGTCGATCAGATAGTCGTTGCCCTTGTGGCGCAGCGGAACGTAATTGTCGCCGACCTCCGCGATCACGCCATTGCCGCGGTCAAAGGCGTCCCGCTCGGCCTGCGTCAGCGGCCGCTCCGGATTCCAGGCATAGGTGTAGATCCAGCAATTGGAGTCGGTGACGGGCACGAAGGTCTGGCCAAAGATGTTCTCGCCGGGCATCGCGCTCGGGGCATAGGCGTGGAACGGCATCAGAAATTGCGCAATGCGCCAGTAGATGTTGTCGCCGCCGGTGAGCCGCCCGCCGGCGATGGTGAGGCCCGCCTCGTGCGAGGCGATCTTGATCACGGGGCGCGGATCCTCCGCGATCCAGCGCATGTGATCGCTCGACATCCGCGCGATCGGATTCACGAAATGCTTCTTGATGTCCAGAATCTCGTTCTCCTCCTTGTCGAAGGAGAGATGGGCGAAGGTGAAATGCGCGGTGTCGATCGAGCCTTCCAGCGCCTGCACCCAGTTGCAGTCCTGCCATTTCTTGCTGACATAGCGGTGCGAGGCCGGCAGCAGCGCCATTTCGAGATCGGGCAGGTCGGGCATCGCATCTGCGGGACCCATATAGGCCCAGATCATCTCGCCCCATTCGCGCGCCGGATAGGATTTGATGCGGATGAGATCCTTGGCGTTGAGGTCGGGATAGGAGGTCGGCATGTCGACGCACCTTCCGTCGGTGTCGAACTTCCAGCCGTGATAGACGCAGCGGATGCCGCATTCCTCATTGCGCCCGAGCCAGAGATTGGCGCCCCGATGCGGGCAGTACTGGTCGATGATTCCGACGACGCCGCGCGTATCGCGGAAGGCGAGCAGCTCCTCGCCGAGCACGAAGATCTTCTTCGGCTCGCCGTCGGGCTCGGGGAGTTCTTCGGAGAGAAGCACGGGGATCCAGAACCTGCGCAGCAATTCGCCCATCCCCGTTCCGGGGCCCGACTCGGTCAGGAATTTGTTGTCCTCGGCGCGGAGCATGGATGATCCTCCCGATTTGTTTTTCGGGAAGATTGGCGCGGATGCGGGAAGACGTCAACGCGGAAGCGGTGCGCAGGCGGGTTAAACCGGCCGCGCCCCTTTCACCGTCACCCGCGTGCCGGAGCGCGTGTGCGGCCAGTAGTCCCACATCGCGCGGTGCTGGGTGCAGCGGTTGTCCCAGAACGCGATGGCGTTCTCGGTCCAGCGGAAGCGGCACTGGAACAGCGGGTTCTCGGCGTGCTGGTAGAGATAGGCAAGCATCGCATCGCTCTCGTCGCGCGGGATGCCGTTGATGTGGCGGGTGAAGCCGCGGTTGACGTAGAGCGCCTTCTTGCCGGTGACCGGGTGCGTCCGCACCACGGGATGCTCGGCACTCGGATAGGACGGGCGGTCGGCGACGCCGTAATTGGCGTAGAGCCCGCGATAGATCGGCTCGCCGTCATGCAGCGCGGTCAAGCCGTCGAGATAGGCCTTCATCCGGTCCGACAGCGCCTCGTAGGCTGCGTACATGTTGGCAAACAACGTGTCGCCGCCGCGCGGCGGGCACTGCTTGATATAGAGGATCGAGCCCATCGGCGGCTCGAGATCGCAGGACACGTCGGAATGCCAGCCCTCGCCGTTGGCGCGCGGCGAATTCGCATCCGCATAGATCTTCATCAGCGCCGGGTCTTCATCTTCGTGCGGAGCAGCGGGATGAAAATGCAGCTCGCCGAACTTGCGACCGAAGGCGAGATGCTGTTGGGGCGTGATGGCCTGGTCGCGGAAGAAGATGACGAGGTTTTCGGCAAGCGCGCGGTGGACCTCGTCCATCTGCCGGTTAGAGCGCGCATCATCGGAAACGAGCTTGCCGATGTCGAGGCCGGAGATTTCCGCGCCGATGATGGGGGTGAGCTTTTCGACCGCGATGGTCTCGTAGGGCGCGCCGTCGTCCGTCGCGTGGCGATAGCGCGGGCCGTGCTTGCCGGCGAGTGAGCTCATGGCGTGTCTCCCGATGCATTCTTGCTTGGGAGCATCGTAGCAATGTAGGGCGGGTTAGCGAAGCGTAACCCGCCACTTCGCGCCCGCAAAAATAAGGCGGGTTACGCTTTCGCTAACCCGCCCTACGATTCCTGATCTGGAGCAATACTACTCCGCCGCGGTCACCGGCACCTTGGCGCCCTGGCCGTAGCGCTGCTCGATGTAGTCGATCACGAGCGCCTTGAAGTCGGCGGAGATGGTCGGGCCGCGCAGGGTGCGGAACTTCTTGCCGTCGACGAACACCGGGGCAGCCGGCGCCTCGCCCGTGCCCGGCAGCGAGATGCCGATATTGGCGTGCTTGGATTCGCCGGGGCCGTTGACGATGCAGCCCATCACCGCGACGTTGAGCTCTTCCACGCCCGGATATTTCGTCTTCCAGGTCGGCATCTCGTCGCGGATGAAACCCTGGATCGAGCTGGCCAGTTCCTGGAACGTGGTCGAAGTCGTGCGGCCGCAGCCGGGGCATGCCGCAACCAGCGGCACGAAGGTGCGGAAGCCCATGGTTTGCAAGAGCTCCTGGCCGACCTGCACCTCGCGGGTGCGGTCGCCGCCGGGCTCCGGCGTCAGCGAGATGCGGATTGTGTCGCCGATGCCCTGCTGCAACAGGATGCCGAGCGCGGCCGAGGACGCCACGATGCCCTTGGTGCCCATGCCGGCCTCGGTCAGGCCGAGATGGATCGCGTAATCGGAACGGCTGGCGAGATCCTGATAGACCGCGATCAGATCCTGCACGGCCGACACCTTGGCCGAGAGGATGATGCGATCCTTCGGCATGCCGAGCTCTTCGGCGCGCGCGGCCGAGAGCAGCGCGGACTGCACCATGGCCTCGCGCGTCACCGCGCGCACGTCGCGCGGATCGGCGGACGCGGCGTTCTCGTCCATCAGCTTGGTCAAGAGCTCCTGGTCGAGCGAACCCCAATTGGCGCCGATGCGAACCGGCTTGTTGTTCTTGTTGGCGATCTCGATGATGTCGGCGAACTGGGTGTCGCGCTTGTCCTTGAAGCCGACATTGCCGGGATTGATACGATATTTGGCGAGCGCCTCGGCGCAGGCCGGATAGGCCGCGAGCAGCTTGTGGCCGATATAGTGGAAGTCGCCGATCAGCGGCGTGGTGATGCCGCGCTTGAGCAGGCCGTCGCGGATGTGCGGGACGGCAGCGGCGGCCTCCTCACGGTCCACGGTGATGCGGACCATTTCGGAGCCGGCGCGGGCGAGTGCCGCGACCTGGGCGATGGTGCCGTCGATATCGGCGGTGTCGGTGTTGGTCATCGACTGCACGACGATCGGCGCGCCGCCGCCGACGGCGACGTCGCCGACCTTGACCTGGGTGGTCTTGTGCCGGGGCGCGGGGCCCGCAACGTCGGAATCGATGGTGTTTTCGAGCTTGTTCATGGCGTCCAAATATCAGGTTTTGGTGACGTTCAGCAATGCATCGCGCGGCGCCGCAGCGGATTGGCTGGGACGGTTAACCAGAAAAAGCCCAGCAATGACAAGGACCGCGGCAGCCCCGAATGTCAGGTTCAGCGTATCGTGCATGATGAAATAGCTACCCACCACGCCAAACAAAGGGGTGATGAAGGTAAAAGCCGACAATTTGCTGGCTGAATAGGTCTTCACCAGCGCGAACCAAAGCGTGAACGTGGTTCCCACGACCCAGATCGCCTGGAAGGCCATCAGGCCCAGCGACAGCGGCGACGGGGTGTGGGGGATCGTCTCCCCGAACAGCCAGGCGGCCAGCCCCAGGATCGGGACCGAGGTCGCGACCTGGTAGCCCAGCGCCTTCTCGGGCGCCGCGAAGCGCAGCCGGGTGCCCTTGGCAACCAGCGTGGTCGCAGCCCACAGCGCCGCGCCGCCGACGATCATGAGGTCGCCGAGCAGAACATGCGAATCGACATTGGGCTGCGGCACGCCGATCGCGAGTGCGACACCGGCAAAGCTGATGGCGAGCCCCAGCCATTGCGTCCCGCCAAGCCGCTCGCCGAGCACCTGGTAGGAGCCGAGCGCGACGAAGAACGGCGCGGTGTAGAGGAACACGACCGCCCGCGATGCCGGCGTGAAGCGCAGACCCTGGAAGATCAGCACGAACTCGATGCCGAACATCAGTCCGGCGATGACGCCCGGCTTCCAGGTGCCGTCGCGCTCGAAGAAGTTAACGCCGCGCAAGCTGCCGATGATGAACAGCACCGGCAGCGCGCCCATCGAGCGGAACGTGGCCTGCAGCATCGGCGGGATGTCCGGCAGCACCAGCTTCACCGCGATCTGGTTGAACCCCCAGGTCAGGCACAGCATGAGCATCAGGGCGATGGCGCCGGCACTGAGGGGACGACCGGCGGACGGCATGGTTTGAGGTGGGGACATTTCTTCCTGAAAAAAAACCGGCTTGCGCCGTTGTTGTTCTATGCAGCTTTCTGACAATGCGCGCAGACGCCCGTGATTTCCACCACGGACAATTTGGGAGCGAAGCCTGAGCTGCGCGCGGCGGCGTTGAGGTCCTTGGCGAAGGAAGCCGACGGAATCTCACCGACCAGGCCGCAGCGCTCGCAGATCAGGAACGTCACCGCCGAGGTCGCGTCGTGGTCGTGAGCGGCGCAGGCGAGATAGGCGTTGCGGCTTTCGATGCGGTGCACGAGGCCGTTGGCCATCAGGAAATCGAGAGCACGATAGACCGTGATCGGCGCCGGCCGCGGCATCGATTTCGCCAGCTCGTCGATCACCTCATAGGCGCCGAGCGGCCGGTGGCTCGAGAGCAGCGCCCCCAACACATGGCGGCGTATCGGCGTGAATTTCTGCGCGCGCTCTCCGCAGACGGCTTCGGCATGCGCCAGCGCATCCGCGGTGCAGCGGCCGTGATCGTGGTCGGGCGCGGGAAATGCCGGCTTTACGAGGGTCATGCGACCGGCGTTCTAGCATTTCGACAGGGGAACCCAAAGCAGGACCGGCGATGCGCCCATCAGCCATGCTCGGCCTGCGGGACAGCGTCCCGCAAACCCGCCGTGAAATAATCATAAGCTTGCTTATTATATTCCAAGCTTATTGGAGACCAAGCTCATGAGCCCAGGGCCCGTGGACCAGAATTTCCTGTTTACGCTCGCCGAGCTCTATCGCCTGCTCCGGGTCTATGCCGACAAGGAAGCCTCGCGCTTCGGCATCACCCGCGCGCAATGGGCGGTGCTCGCCAAGGTCGAGCGCAGCGAAGGCATGAAGCAGTCGGAGCTCGCCGAGCTTCTCGAGGTGCAGCCGATCACGCTGACGCGCCTGATCGACAAACTCTGCGACAGCGACTGGATCGAGCGACGCAACGATCCTTCGGATCGCCGCGTCAAGCGGCTGTACCTGAAGAAGGCCGGGCGGCAGTTGCTCGGGCGGATGAGCGGGCTGAAGTCCGAGCTCACGGCCAACGCACTCGACGGCATCACGCCGGCGGACGCCCATCGCCTCCTCACCCAACTCGAAACAATCAAGGAAAACGTGCGGTCCGCGATCCAGACCAGCGGAGCGGAACAAGCGCGTAAGGAGCAGCGCTATGGCTGATCAGGTTCTCAAATTCCAGCCCGAGCAGAAGAGCGACAGCGGCAAGCCCACCAAGAAAGCCGGCACCAATCCGCGCCGCCGCCTGGTGGCGGGCCTGCGCCGTTATCGCCGCGTCCTGCTCCTGGTCGTGCTGCCGGTCGTCGTCGCGGTTGCCGGCTTCACCTTCTATCTCAATGGCGGCCGTTACGTCGGCACCGACGACGCCTATGTCGGCGCCCAGAAGGTGCTGGTGACGCCCGATATCTCCGGCAAAATCCAGAAGGTCGTCGTCAAGGAGGGCCAGATCGTCAAGCACGGTGACGAGCTGTTCGAGATCGACCCCGCTCCGTTCCGTCATGCGCTGGAAGAAGCCAAAGCGCAACTCGCCCAAGCCCGCATCACCTATGACAATCTCGTTGCCAACATCAAGATCTACGGCGACATGCTCAATCTCGCCCAGCAGGGCGTCGATCTGAAGCAGCGCGACGTCGAGCGCAAGCAGGCGCTGGTAAAGAACAATTACGGCTCGCAGCTCGATCTCGACAACGCGTCGAATGCACTGGTGACCGCCGGCGCGCAGGCGCAATACATCAAGCAGCAGCTCTCCAATGCAAAGACCCAATTGCTCGGCAATCCCGAGTTGCCGCTGGAGCAATTCCCCGCCTACGCGCAAGCCAAAGCCAAGCTGGACGATGCCCAGCGCAACCTCGACCACACCGTGCTCCGCGCGCCGATGGATGGCGTGGCAACCCAGGTCGAGCAGATCCAGCTCGGCCGCTACGTCGCTGCCGGCACGCCGGTGTTTTCCATCATCGACGTCGCCCATCCCTGGGTCGACGCCAATCCGAAGGAGAGCGACCTCACCTACGTCACCGAAGGACAGCCGGTCACGCTCGAGGTCGATGCATTCCCGAACCATCTCTTCAAGGGCAAGATCGGCTCGCTCTCGCCCGGCACCGGCGCGCAATTCGCGATCCTGCCGCCGCAGAACGCCAGCGGCAATTTCGTCAAGGTGGTGCAACGCGTGCCGATCCGGATCTATTTCGACGAGACCGACAAATACGTGCGCAAGCTGAAGGCCGGCATGAGCGTTTACGCCACCATCGACACCGGCCACCGGCGCTCGCTCGCCGGCCTGCTCGGCCTGTCGGCGACCGCGAGCCAAGACAAAGATTCGGACAAAGACTGAGACAGGGACTGATCCGATGTCCGGCCCCAATGCCCATTTGATGGTTCCCGGCCTGCGCCGGAACATGGTGACGATCTGCGCCATGACGGCAACCATCATGCAGGCGCTGGACACCACCATCGCCAACGTCGCCCTGCCCTACATGCAGGGCACTCTGTCGGCCTCGCAGGACCAGATCAACTGGGTGCTGACCTCCTACATCGTCGCCGCCGCGATCATGACGGCACCGGTGGGCTGGATCGCCAACCGCTTCGGCCGCAAGCGCATCTTCATCATCTGCTCGGCCGGCTTCACCATGGCATCGGTGCTGTGCGGGCTTGCGCAGGACATCAACCAGATGGTGCTGTTTCGCCTGCTGCAGGGCGTGTTCGGCGCGGCCCTGGTGCCATTGTCGCAATCGGTGATGCTCGACTATTACACGCTCCAGGAACGCGCCAAGGCCATGTCGATCTGGGGCATGGGCGTGATGATGGGACCGATCATGGGTCCCTCGCTCGGCGCCTGGCTGACCGAGACTTATTCCTGGCACTGGGTGTTCTTCGTCAATCTGCCGTTCGGCGCCATTACCGTGATCGGGCTGATCATCTTCATGGACGAGACCCGGAAGGATCTCAGTCTCAAGTTCGATTGGTTCGGCTTCGCGGCGCTGGCGGTCGCAATCGGCTCGCTTCAGCTCGCGCTCGACCGCGGCGAGCAATTGGGCTGGCTCGAATCGGGTGAGATCCTTGCGGAGTTCATCGTCTCGGCCGTCGCCTTCTATTTCTTCATTGCGCACTCCTTCACGACCTCGACGCCGTTCATCCGCTTCGCGCTCTTCAGGGATCGCAACTTCGTCACCGGCTGCATGTTCATGGTCGTGATGGGGCTCGTGCTGTTCTCGACCATGGCGCTGGCCTCGCCCTACATGCAGAACGTGATCGGCTATCCCATCATCACCGCGGGCCTGCTGCTGGCGAGCCGTGGATTCGGCACCTTCTTCGCCATGATGCTGGTCGGCCGCATGATGCGTTATGTAGAGGCCCGCACGCTGATCATCACGGGCCTGACGCTGACCGCGGGCTCGCTGTTCCAGATGACCGGCTGGACCGATTTGACCCAGGTGCCGGAGATCGTGACCGTCAGCGTCATCCAGGGCTTCGGCTTCGGCCTCGTCTTCGTGCCGCTATCGACGGTGGCGTTCCTGACCTTGTCGAACGAGCTGCGCACCGACGGCACCGCGATGCTGACCTTGATGCGCAACGTCGCGAGCTCGGTCGGTATTTCCGTCGTCATCGCCCAGCTGACGCAGGGCACGCGGCGGACCTACGCGATCCTGTCCGAGCACATCAACCCGTTCAACCACGCGCTCCAGATGCCCAGCGTGAGCGGCATGATCAATCTCTCCACCGACGCCGGCCGTGCCATGGCCGATCGCATGGTCAGCGTGCAGGCGCAGATCATCGCCTTCGCGCACGACTACCAGCTGGTGATGTTCTTCATCCTCTGCACCATCCCGCTCGCCCTGCTGATCGGCTCGACCAAGGCCACCCTGCGCAAGCAGGCGGCCGGGCCGGAGCACGCGGTGATGGAGTAACGCCGTCGTCCCGGCGAAGGCCGGGACCCATACCCACCGGATGCAGTTTGACGAAGACTGGGAGTGACCTTCGTTTGGGACGAACGTCACTCAAGACCGATAGACCTCGCGGTATGGGTCCCGGCCTTCGCCGGGACGACACCGATGATGTTGCCCGTCTCTACCCCAACAACTCCTCGCAGCCCAGATCCTCGACCGCCATCATCACACGCTCCAGATTATTCCACCAGATCAACGGCGGGAGGTTGATGCTCCATTGCCAGACCGGCCTCGTGATGTGCCAGAGCACAGACAGGCGATAGTCCTGGTCGAGCGCACCGCGCGTGTAGCCGCTGACACCGCTGGCGATCAGCGTCTCGTGATAGAGGTTGAGCAGCGGCCGCTCGAGCATCTGCCTGCGGTCCGGATACCACTGCATCGCCATCATGTAGGCGAGGTCACTCGTAGGCACGTTGATGCGCCACTGGTCGAAATCGAAGATGCGCGCGGTATCCGCGACGCCGGGGCGCGGCAGCAGGAAATTCCAGATATGGGCATCACCATGGGCAATGCTGATGTGACGTCGCGAATGATAGCGCTGGGATAGCCGGGCCGAGTGCTCGATCAGGCGGCGGTAGAGGATGCGGCGCTCTTCGCCGAGGCGGTCGCCGAGCAGATCGGCAAAACGATCGTAATGGCCGGCGAAGGTCTCCATGTGCTGCATGCGGTCCTCGGGGCTCGCCCAAGTGCCGACGGTATCACCCAGACCAGGATGGTCCCACCACGCCGCATGCCAGCGTGCCAGCGTCGTGACGATCGCCACCCCCTGCTCACGCGACGGCGGCAGCGGCCATTTGGTCGCGATCTCGTGGCTGTCGGTGAGATCCTCGAGCAGCAGGTGCCAATCGAGGCTCTCCTCGTCGAAACTCCCGTCGAAGCAGCGCGGCGCGAGCCCCTGCGGCATGCTTGGCCCAAGCTGCGTGTAGAAAGCCACTTCCTGTCGACCAGCATCTGCAAGCGTCTTGGCGAAGTCGGAATTGGCAGTCTTCAGGATCAGCGATTGCGGCGCACCGGCGGATTCCCCGACATAGCGCAGGCCGAGGCGAACGATCTGTGACACGACGGTCTCGCGCTGGTGCAGGACCTTCACCTCGCGCACTGCGCCAGCGTCCAGTACGCCACCCCTGCGTAGTGCAGCCGTCAGTCGGGCGGGCTCAACGACCGCCGGCAATGGTGGAGGTGTCATAACCCCGATGCCCCTGTCCCGCGCTATACTGCACGATAACGCCCCATGCACCCAGCGGCCGACCTGATGCCGGGCTCACGCCGCCGCTGTCGAATCGCGCACCGTCCGGACCACGACCGACCGGAGCTGTTCGAGATTGGCCGCCATGCCGGCGATCGCCTGTCTGACCTCCGCGGCGCGCTCGTTCACGGAGGCGGCGTCGCGGCTGACATCACCGATCTTGGCCGAGACCTCCTTGGCCGCGGAAGCCGATTCGGAGATCGACCGCGTGATCTCTCGCGTCGCGGCGTCCTGCTCTTCCATCGCGGCGGCAACCGAGGTGGCGACGCCGTCGATCTCGACGATGTGGCCTCCCATGGTTTCGACGGCGTCGACCGCGGCCTGCGTCGAGGCCTGAATCTCGGCAATCAGCCGCGCGATCTCCTCGGTGGATTTGGCGGTCTGGTCGGACAGGGATTTCACTTCGGCGGCGACCACCGCGAAGCCACGGCCGGCCTCCCCGGCGCGCGCCGCCTCGATCGTGGCGTTGAGTGCCAGCAGATTGGTCTGGCCGGCGATGCCGCCGATGAGGTCGGAGACCTCGGCGATCTTCTTCACTGATCCGGCCAGCGTCTGGATGGTCGAGCGCGCCTGTTCCCGACCGGCGACCGCCGATTTTGTAACCGTGCTGGTCCGCGCGACCTGTGTTGCGATCTCGCGGATCGAAGCACTGAGTTCTTCAGCTGCGGCCGAGACGGTCTGCGAGCTGCCGAGGGCCTGGGTGGAGGCGGCTGCGACCGCCTGCGACTGTGTCGAGAGCGACTTTGCGATCTCGGACAGACTGGAGGCGGCACGCTCCACGCCTTGCGTCGCCGCGCTCGCGGTGTCGACCGAGCGGCCGGTCTCGCGCTCGACGGTTTCGGCCATGTGGTGCAGGGCCCCGCGCTTGGCGAGCGCCGCCTCCTGCTCCTTCTGCAACTGCTCCTCGCGCAGGCGGGAATTCTCGACCGCCGCCTGCTTGAACACCAGAAGCGCGCCCGCCATCGAGCCGACCTCGTCCCGCCGGTGCGCGAAAGGAATGTCGGCGGCGAGATCGCCGGTCGCGAGCTTTTGCATCGCGCCGGTCATGCGCACGATCGGACGCATCACGCCGAGCGCGACGCCGAGCAGGCCCGCCGCAATGAAGGCGAGGACGGCGGCGGAGACGCCGAGGAGGATATAAAGCATGGAGCTGTCGCGGTCCGCGGCGAGCTTCTCCATGTCGGCATTCTGCTTGTTGGCGCTCTCGACGATGCTGTCGATGACGGCGCGGTGCGCGGTGTAGGCGTCCTTGAGCTGCGCGTAGGCGCGCTCGGAGGCGGCCGTGTCCTTGGCCTTGAGCGCGGGGAGGAGCTGGTCGGACAACAGCTTCCAGAACTTCTGCACCTCGGCGTCCGATTTCGACACCAGGGCCGTCTTCAGGTCGGCCGAGAGGCTGGAGGTGACCCAGAATGCCTTGCGCTCGTCGTAGTCCTTGCGGAGCTGGACCAGGCGCTCGCCATGGGCCGCCAACTGGTCAGGCTCGCGCATGGCGAGCGTGGCCTCGAGATAGGCCTCGATCACATATTCCGGCGGCGGCAGGATGTCGGCGATGAGGTCATTGCCCAGCTTGATGTCGGAATAGAGCGGACCGCCGACCTTGAGCTCTTTCAAGGCGTAAAGGCTGGTGGAGACCACGGCGGTGAAACCGATCGCCAGAACGATGCCGAAAGCAATGATTGCCGAAGAAAGTGAAAGGCGAATTTTCATGGAACAATCCAATGGGCCGCGCCGAATCCCACGGACCCTAGAGGATTACGGTAAACACGGGATTGCATCGCGCGGAAATTGCATCGCGCGAACTCCGAAAAAATACGGGAAATGGCGTCAGGTGAACGGTTTTGGGCAGCGAAATCAGGCCCGTCCTCCGCTGTCGTCCCGGATCGGCGCTCGGCCTGCCCGGGACGACGCTGGATTCACACGTCGAAAAACACCGTTTCGTTGTCGCCCTGAAGCCGCAGGTCGAGCCGGTAAACCGGCTTGCCGGCCTCGCGCACGGCGGTCAGCGTAGCGCGGCGGTCGGCCGGCACCACCGCCAGCACGGGATCGGCGGCATTGCCGGCCTCGTCGTTGAAATAGATGCGGGTGTAGAGATGTCGCAGCATGCCGCGGCCAAACACCGCAAGCAGGATATGCGGCGCCTGCGGCTTGCCGTCGGGATCGGGCACCGCGCCCGGCTTGATGGTTTCAAAGGAATAATTGCCGTCCTTGTCGGTGCCGCAGCGGGCAAAGCCACTGAAGCTCGCATTCGGCAGCGCGCGCTTGTCCTGCGGATCGGCGAAGCGCCCCTGCGCATCGGCCTGCCAGATCTCCAGCATGACATCGGGCACAACGACGCCATCGCCGTCGAACACGCGGCCCTCGATCCGGACACGATCGCCGGTGACGTCGGGCGTCAGGGTCGAGTTGCTGAACGCATCGTTCCAGGCATACTCGCCGGTCGGCGTCAGGCCGTATTTGAAGAACGGGCCGACGGTCTGCGACGGCGTGATCCCATTGTCCTGCACTTAATGGTTCTCCATAGGGGTGGCGTTCTTGCCGCGCAGCACGATGTCAAAGCGATAACACAGCGCCCATTCGGGCTGGGTGTTCTCGAGATCGAACGACGACACCATCCGCGCCCGCGCCTTCTCGTCCGGTACCGAATTGAAGATCGGATCGAACGGGAATAGCGGATCGGCCGGGAAGTACATCTGCGTCACGAGACGCGTGACAAAGGAATGGCCGAACACCGAGAGATGGATGTGGGCGGGACGCCAGGCGTTGTGATGGTTGCCCCAGGGATAGGCGCCAGGCTTGATCGTGACAAAGCGATAGTAACCGGAGGCGTCGCTCACGGTGCGGCCGGCGCCCGTAAAGTTCGGATCCAGCGGCGCCGGATGCTGGTCGCGGACGTGAACGTAACGGCCGCAGGAATTGGCCTGCCAGATCTCGACCAGCGAACTCGGCACGCCGCGGCCGTCCTCGTCGCGCACATGGCCGTGCACGATGATGCGTTCGCCGAGCGGCTCGCCGGTGTGCTGAGTGGTGAGGTCATTGTCGCCCTCGCGCACGGTCTCGTGGCCATAGACCGGGCCGGTCAGCTCCGAGAGCGTATGGCGCATCGGGATCAAGGGCTTGTTCGGCGCCCGCTTGATCGAGCTCTTGTACTCGGGCGACAGCGGCAGCGGATGCGCCGCGTTGCTGCCGACGGGATAGATGAATGTCATTGGCGAACTCCTCCCCGGCCTGTTTCCGACCGGTCAACGCTTCCGCCAATCATTATAGGATATAACTAATTGGGGGAAGCGGCTTTGGGCCCTATTGGCGGACGCGGCAGGACGGCCTCGCCGGCTTCGAGCCGGTAGACATGATCGAGCGAATACCAGGGCGTCGCGACGTCGCGCTCGGTCGGATGTGGCGTGTCATGGCGCTGGAACTTGCCGACCAGCGCCTTGGTCACGCCGAACTGCACGTCGCTGTCGATATGCGGATCGGCGGGGTCGTAGACCTGCGAGATCAACACCTTGAATCCGAGCTTGAAGACCAGGGCGTGCAGGTGCGCGGGACGATAGGGATGCCGGCTCTGCGCCTTCAGGAGACGGCCGACCACGCCGTCGGTCGGAATGGGATAGCCGACCATCATGACGGAGCGGAAAGAGAAGGCTCCGTCCTGGTCGGTCGTGAACTTGCCGCGCAGGTTCATGTCGGCCTGCTCGGGGTCCTGGTTTTCATAGAGACCAACCGGCGACGCGTGCCAGACGTCGACCTCGGCGCCCGCAACGGGACGGCCGTCCTTGTCCACGACGCGGCCGTTGACGAACAGCGGCGCGCCCGGCGTCTCGGAGCGGACGATCGATCCGCCATTTTCCACCCGCGGCGAGTTCAGCCGCCAGAACGGTCCGAGCAGCGACTGGTCGGTTTCCGTGTTGCCCTCATCGCCATTGTTCAGCAGGCACACCAGCGGCGAGATGCCGAGCGAGCCTGCCATCAGCACGACCTCGTTATGCGTGTCGGTCGAGAGCTTGCCGAGCTCGGCGATCACAGCCGTGGCGTCGCGGAATTCCTTTTCGGTCAGGCGCACGTCGCGGACAAAGCCGTGCAGATGCTTGATCAGGGAGACCATGATCTGGCGCAGCCGGGGATCGGACGTCCGCTCCATCACCGCCAATGCCGCGGCCGTGACGTCCTGCTCGCTCGCGATGATCATGGGATGCTCGCCTCACCTTGCGTCATGGCCGGGCTTGTCCCGGCCATCCACGACCTTCTTCTCGCGGCACAAGAACGTGGATGCCCGGGACAAGCCCGGGCATGACGAGTCTGGGCACCCGGTTCCGGGATGACGGCACGCTTCGCGTCCCGTCAGTTCAGCTTCTCGATCGCGACGGCCACGCCCTGGCCGACGCCGACACACATGGTGGCGAGCGCCAGCTTGCCGCCGCGCTTTTCCATGCCGTGCACCGCGGTGAGCGCGAGGCGCGCGCCGCTCATGCCAAGGGGATGACCGAGTGCGATGGCGCCGCCATGCGGATTGACGAAATCGGCATCGTCGGCAACGCCGAGCTGGCGCATGCAGGCGATACCCTGCGAGGCAAAGGCTTCGTTGAGCTCGATCAGGTCGAAATCGCTGATTTTCTTACCGAGACGTTCCATCAGCTTGCGGGTGGCCGGCACAGGTCCAATGCCCATGATGCGCGGCGGCACGCCGGCCGAAGCGAGGCCGAGGATGCGCGCACGCGGCGTCAGGCCGTGCTTCTTCACGGCAGCCTCGGACGCCAGGATCATCGCGGCGGCGCCGTCATTGACGCCGGAGGCGTTGCCGGCGGTCACCGTGCCTGGATTGCGCACGATCGGCCTGAGCTTCGTCAGGGCTTCCAGCGTGGTCTCGGGACGCGGATGCTCGTCCTTGTCGATGGTAACAGGGCCGGCCTTGCCGCCGGGAATGGTGATGGGGGTGATTTCTTCGGCGAAATAGCCGGCCGCGATCGCGGCGCCCGCGCGCTGCTGCGAGCGGATCGCGAAGGCGTCCTGATCGGCGCGCGAGACCTGGAATTCCTCGGCGACGTTCTCGCCGGTCTCGGGCATCGCGTCGACGCCATACTGCGCCTTCAGCAACGGATTGATGAAGCGCCAGCCGATCGTGGTGTCGAAGATCTCAGCGGAGCGCGAGAACGCTTCCTGCGCCTTGCCCATCACGAAGGGCGCGCGCGTCATGGATTCGACGCCGCCGGCAATCGCAAGCTCGATCTCGCCGGAACGGATGGCGCGGCCGGCGGCACCGACCGCATCGAGGCCGGAGGCACAGAGCCGGTTCAGGGTCTGGCCCGGAACCGAATCCGGCAGACCCGCAAGCAGGAGCGCCATGCGTGCAACGTTGCGGTTGTCCTCGCCGGCCTGGTTGGCACAGCCGAAGAAGACCTCGTCAACCTGTGCCCAATCGAGATTGGGGTGCTTGGCCATCAGAGCCTTGATCGGGGCCGCAGCCAGGTCGTCGGCACGCACCTTGGCGAGCGAGCCGCCAAAACGGCCGATCGGGGTCCGCACGGCATCGCAGATAAAAACGTCACGCATCGTTGTTCTCCCTGAATGCCGCGATCCGGCCTGAATTCTTCAATGTCGACGGAGTTTTAGGAGGGCGCCCGCGGCAGGTCAATTGACCGATACGCCCGTGTTCCGAGGGGTGCGCACGCGAGTTGCGCATGCCGCGGTGCGGACAACGTGGAAAACCTCCCCTCCGCGGCCAAAGCGATAGGAGCGCGAGGTGAAATTTTGTAGGTTGCGCCACCCATGACGATGCAACAGCCGATCCCAGTGCCGCCCCCCGACGAAGCGCCCGCCCCGCAGGGGGAAGCCGCCGCGCGCGTCACGCCGATGATGGAACAGTACCTTGAGATCAAGGCGGCGCATCAGGGCCTCTTGCTGTTCTACCGGATGGGTGACTTTTACGAGCTGTTCTTCGAGGACGCCGAGATCGCCTCCAGGACGCTCGGCATCGTCCTGACCAAGCGCGGCAAACATCAGGGCGCCGATATCCCGATGTGCGGCGTGCCGGTCGAGCGCTCCGAGGATTATCTGCACCGGCTGATCGCCGGCGGGCACCGGGTCGCCGTGTGCGAGCAGACCGAGGATCCCGCCGCCGCCAGAGCGCGCGGCAACAAGAGCGTCGTGCGCCGCGGCGTGGTGCGCCTGGTCACGCCGGGCACGCTGACCGAGGACACGCTGCTCGACGCGCGCGCCAACAATTACCTGCTCGCGCTCGCGCGCGCGCGCTCATCGGCGGGCGGTGACCGCTTTGGCCTCGCCTGGATCGACATCTCGACCGCCGAATTCATGGTGACGGAATGTTCGGGCGGCGAACTCGCCGCCACGCTCGCGCGCATCAATCCGAACGAGGTGATCGTCACCGACGCGCTCTATAACGATAGCGAGCTCGGACAGACCCTGCGCGAGCTGCCGGCAGTGACGCCGCTGACCCGCGACGTCTTCGACGGCGCCACCGCCGAGAAGCGGCTGTGCGACTATTTTGCCGTCGCGACCATGGACGGACTGTCGCAGCTCACGCGGCTGGAAGCCACTGCTGCCGCCGCTGCCGTCACCTATGTTGACCGCACCCAGGTCGGCAAACATCCGCCGCTGTCGCCGCCCGCGCGCGAAGCCTCAGGCGCGACCATAGCGATCGATCCCGCCACCCGCGCCAATCTCGAACTGACGCGGACGCTGGCCGGAGAACGCCGCGGCTCGCTGCTTGATGCGATCGACTGCACGGTGACCTCGGCCGGTTCGCGCCTGCTGGCGCAGCGGCTTGCGGCGCCGCTGACCGATGCGGTGGCGATTGCGCGGCGGCTCGATGCCGTCGGCAGCTTCGTTGCCGACTCGGCCGCGCGCGAGGACATCCGCAGCATCCTGCGCGGCGCTCCGGACATGTCGCGGGCGCTGGCCCGTATATCCGTCGGCCGCGGCGGGCCGCGCGACCTCGCCGGCCTGCGCGACGGCATCATCGCCGCCGACCAGGTGCTGACGCGGCTTGACGAACTCGACCAGCCGCCGCAGGAGATCGCCGCGGTGACGGCGGCGCTCCAAAGGCCATCGCGCGAGCTCGCGGCGGAATTCGCCCGGGCGCTCGACGATCAACTGCCGCTGATCAAGCGGGACGGCGGGTTCGTTCGACAGGGCTATGAGCCTGCGCTGGACGAAACGCGAAACCTGCGCGACGCCTCGCGCCTGGTGGTGGCCTCGATGCAGGCGCGCTACGCCGACAAAACAGGTGTGAAGGGTCTCAAGATCCGGCACAACAACGTGCTCGGCTATTTCGTCGAAGTTACCGCCCAGCACGGCGACAAGCTGATGTCGGCGCCGCTGAACGCAACCTTCATTCACCGCCAGACGTTGGCCGGCCAGGTCCGCTTCACCACCTCGGAACTGGGGGAGATCGAAGCCAAGATCGCCAATGCCGGCGACCGCGCACTCGGGCTCGAGCTCGAGATTTTCGAGCGGCTCTGCGCCAAGGCGTTAGCAATCAGCGAGGAGCTGCGCGCCGCCGCCCACGCCTTTGCGCTGCTCGACGTCGCGACGTCGCTTGCCAAGCTGGCGATCGACGAGAACTATGTGCGGCCCGAGGTGGACTCGTCTCTCGGCTTTGCCATCGAGGCCGGCCGTCATCCGGTGGTCGAGCAGGCCTTGAAGCGCAATGGCGAGCCGTTCATCGCCAATGCCTGCGACCTCTCGCCGGGCCCTGCGCAAAAATCCGGCCAGCTCTGGCTGCTGACCGGTCCGAACATGGCCGGTAAATCGACTTTCCTGCGCCAGAACGCGCTGATTGCTCTTCTTGCTCAAATCGGAAGTTTCGTGCCGGCGACACGCGCGCGGATCGGCATCATCGACCGCCTGTTCTCGCGTGTCGGCGCCGCCGACGATCTCGCCCGCGGCCGTTCCACCTTCATGGTCGAGATGGTCGAGACGGCTGCGATCCTCAACCAGGCCGGCGAGCGCGCGCTTGTGATCCTTGATGAAATCGGCCGCGGCACCGCGACCTTCGACGGTCTCTCGATCGCCTGGGCCGCGATCGAGCATCTGCACGAGAGCAATCGTTGCCGCACGCTGTTCGCGACGCATTATCACGAGCTGACGGCGCTCTCCGCAAAGCTGCCGCGGATGTTCAACGCCACCGTGCGGGTGAAGGAATGGCAGGGCAATGTCGTGTTCCTGCACGAGGTGTTGCCGGGTTCGGCCGATCGCTCTTACGGCATCCAGGTCGCCAAGCTCGCGGGCCTGCCGCCGGCCGTGATCACGCGCGCGAAATCGGTACTGGCGAAGCTGGAAGCCCAGGACCGCGGTCAGACGGCGCGGGCGCTCGCCGACGATCTGCCGTTGTTCGCAGTGCCCTCGCGCGCTGCCGCAGAAGCCGCCCCACTCAGCGAGGCCGAACTGCTGGTGGACGCGGTGAAGGCGCTGCATCCGGACGAGATGTCGCCACGCGAAGCGCTCGACGCGCTGTATGCGTTGAAGGCCAAGCTGCCGAAGCAGTGACGGTGCCGTAGGTGGGTCAGCCGAAGGCGTAACCCACCACTTCTGTCACCGCAGAAACTAAAGAGGTGGGTTACGCTCCGCTAACCCACCCTACCGTTCCGAGCGCTGGCTATGCCCTCGCCGAGATCGCCGCGGCTTCCGCTGCGGCGCGCTGCATGCTGGTCGACATCTCGTTGGTTACGGTGCTCTGCTCTTCGATTGCCGCGGCCGTCGACGTCACATATTCGCTGACGTTGCTGATGGCCGTCTTGATCGAAGCCAGGGCGGTGACGACGTCTCCGGAGATGCCGTTGAGGCTGCCGATCTCCGCGCCGATCTTGTCAGTGGCCTGCTTGGCTTGGTTGGCGAGGCTCTTGACCTCCGAGGCCACCACCGCAAAGCCCCGACCGGCTTCGCCGGCGCGGGCGGATTCGATGGTGGCGTTAAGTGCCAGGAGGTTGATCTGCCCGGTGATGTTGTTGATGAGCTCGACGATCCCGCTCATCGCCAGCGCCGCTTCAGTGAGGCGCTGGGCCTGGGCATCAGCGGACGCGACCTGCTCCACCGCGCTCATCGCGGTCTCGCGCGATTTGGTCATGGCCTCGGAAATCTCCCGCACCGAGGCGTTCAGCTCCTCCGAACCCGCGGCGACCGATTCCATCATGCTGCGGACGCGCTCGTTGCCCATGCGGACCAGCACCTGCTTCGTGACGTCGGTCGCATATTTCACGACCTTGAACGGCTTGCCGTTGAGATCCATGATCGGGTTGTAGGAGGCCTGGATGTAGACCTCCTTGCCACCCTTTCCGATGCGCTTGTATTCGGCCGCCTGGTACTGGCCGCGGTTGAGCGCCGCCCAGAACTCGCGATAGTCATTGCCATCGCGCTCCGAGGGCTCGACGAACATGCTGTGGTGCTTGCCCTTGATCTCCGCCAGCGAATAGCCGAGGGCGCCGAGGAAATTGGAGTTAGCGGTTGTGATCGTGCCGTCCATGTTGAACTCGATCACGGCTTGCGCCTTGTCGATCGCCGCGATCTGGCCCGCAAGGTCGGCACTCTTGAGCTTCTGTTCAGTGACACCGGTCGCGAACTTCACCACCTTGGTGGGCCTGCCCTTCTCGTCGAAAACGGGATTGTATGAGGCTTGGATCCAGACTTCCTTGGCGCCCTTGCCGATCCGCTTGTATTCGGCGGCCTGATATTCGCCGCGGTTGAGCGCAGCCCAGAACTCGCGATAGGCCGGGCTTTCGCGTTCGACAGACGGAACGAACATGCTGTGATGTTTGCCCTGGATCTCGTTCATCGTGTATCCGAGCGTACGCAGGAAATTCTCGTTGGCGGTGAGGACCGTGCCATCCATCGCGAACTCGATGACCGCCTGTGAGCGGTTCGCGGCCGCAACCTGTCCCCCGAAGTCGAGGTTCTGAAGGCGGATCGAAGCATCGGACCATTCCACGACAGTTCCGGCCCGGCTGCCGTCTTCGTTCTTCAGCGGTGTCGCGACGAGGTCGAATTTGTGGCCACCAACCTGGATCATCGCACGATGCACCGCGCTGAGGCTCGCTAGCATCTTGCGCTGATGCTGGGGATTCTTATGAAACACATCGATGTTAGTTCCAACGAGCGTCGCCACGTTGAAGTGGGGCAGCTCTTTCTTGAGGTCGGGCTCAGCCGCGCGCAGCAGGTCTGTCACCGCATCATTCATGTAGACGATGTTCAGGTCGTTGTCGGCCACCATCAGGTTGGCGCTCACGGCCTTGGCAGCCATCATAACCAATGCACCGCTATTCGACTTGCGCTTGAACATGGTCTCTCCAAATTGATCTGGTTGTGCTCGGTGCCATGGACCGATGGCCGAAAAAAAATGGCGTTGAATGCTAAACTGGACGCCAACGAGTCCAGGTATAGGACGCAAGCTGAAACAAACCGCTAACTAAGCTATCGATAAATGGCACGCGCGAGTGATTGAAGAACGCTCGAAAAAAAACCTGCACCTGGGCGCCGACGCATCGGCAGATGAATGATCATTCAATGACTTAGCGGGGCAACGATGCCTGAAGGATGAAAAGTGCACTGCAGGCTGCAACTGCCGCCACGCGTCAGCCCACCACCGTAGTACTCCGGGTGACCTGCGGCTCGCCTTGAAAAGTCTGCGCGACGATGTTGTCAGGCCTCGTTGCCTCGAAGCTTCCGCCGGCCCATCCACCACAGCGTCAGATTCCAGGTCACGCAAGTGCCAAGCGCGACAGAGAGTCCGATAGCGGAGCCGAACGACACCACCGCCACGTGCAACACCGCGATCGCCATTCCGAATCCGAGCAGGCCCCAGGCCGAATTGGCCAGTACGGCAGCAGTCGGCGGACCGCCGATGCGCGGATGCAGGATCACCATGATGCTGGAGAACACCACGGGATACAGCGCAATGATGCCGCTGATCCGGGGACCGACCCAGCCCGAGGTCGAGACGACGATGGCGACGAGCGTCGCGACCAGCGCAGCCCGCATCGGCACGTCGTACCAGCGCCGCGTCACCAGCGGCATCTTGACGTGGCGATAGCCCGCGAGCAGCGGAATGCAGATGCCGAATGCGATCAGATTGGCGGCGAGCCCGGCGGTGAGCGGCCAATCGAACTGCTTGATGATCGATGCGAACACGATCCAGACCGCGACCGCGCTTCCGCAACTCACCAGAAGGCTGCGCCGCTGTGCCAGCACCACATAGGTGAGGCACATGAAGATCGTCGCGGCGTTGACCGGCAGGCTTGCGAGCGCACCCTCCGCGATGAAGCCAGCATCGTGGTCGAGCGCGAGGAAGACGTAGGATGGTCCGGCTGAAACCGGCAAAGTCGCGACCAGCGCGCCGATCACCGGCCCTGAGCGCTCGGTGATGATCGAGGCCGTCACGACGAACGCCGCCGCGACCATCATGCGCAGAACGAGGATGAGGATGAAGTGGAGATCGGGGGACATTTTTTTCTTTTGTCGTCCCGGGCTTCGCCGAGACGACACGATTGTTGGGCGAGCGGCCTTCGCTCGCTACATCCGCTGCATCGAGACCGAGACCTTCGGACCGTTCTTGATGGTCTGATAGACCACGCAATAGCGCTCGGTGAGCTTGAGCAGCAGGTCGAGCTTGTCTTGCGGCGCATCAGTGTCGACCTCGAAGCGCAGACGGATCTCGGCGAAACCGACCGGCGTCTCCTTGTCGACGCCGAGCGTGCCGCGGAAATCGAGATCGCCCTCGGCGTAGACGTTGCCGGTCTTCAGCGGCACCTCGATCGCGGTCGCGACCGATTTCAACGTGACCCCGGCGCAGGCGACCAGCGCCTCGAGCAGCATGTCGCCGGAGCAGAGCTCGAGGCCGGAGCCGCCGGTTGCGGGATGCAGGCCGGCCATTGCGATGGCGCGGCCGGTCTCGACCTTGCACGCGATACCCTCGCTGTCGGTCGAGCCCTTGGCCTTCAACGTGATCATCGCGGTCTTGGGGTCGGCCTTGTAGCGCTCCTTGATCGGGGCCTGCATCTGGCGCAGTGCTGCAGCGTCCATTTTGTCTCTCCCGGGAAAATCGTCTCTACGAAGTACCGGCTTGCGATGTACCGGCTTGGAGAGAAATTGTCACCACCACATGGCCTGACCGGGACCCTGGGTTGCGTCACGGTCGGGCACGCTGCGGTCGAGCGAACGGTCGAGTGACGTCAGCACACTCCGCTTGAAATTCTCGAACAGCGGCGAATTGCGGTCGCGTGGGCGGCCGAGATTGATCTCGATCTGGTCGAACAGCCGGCCCGGCCGCGGCCGCATGACCAGCACGCGGTCAGCCAGCACCACGGCCTCGTCGACATCATGGGTGACGAGGATGAGCGTCGGCCGCGTGTCGGCCCAGAGGTCGAGCAGATGATCCTGGAGGTCCCTGCGGGTGAAGGCATCGAGCGCCGAAAACGGTTCGTCGAGCAAGAGCACCTCGGGCTGCGGCACCAGTGCGCGGGCGATCGCGACGCGCTGTGCCTGCCCGCCCGAGAGCTCGCGAGGCCAGGCCTGCGCCTTCTCGGCGAGCCCGACACGCTCGAGCGCACGCGCCACCTTTTCACGCCGCTCGGTCACGGGCCAATCGGCAAGCCCAAAGCCGATATTGTCGGCGACGCTGAGCCAGGGCAGCAGCCGCGGCTCCTGGAAGATGATGCCGATCTTGGCATGCGGCGCGGCGATCGCCTCGTTGTCGAGCGTCACCGTGCCCGAGCTTGCGCGGTCGAGGCCGGCGATGGCGCGCAGCAGCGTGGACTTGCCGCAGCCCGAGCCGCCGATGATGGCGACGATCTCGCCTTGCCTGATCTCGGCGGAAAAGCGCGCCAGCGCCTGCACGCCGTTGGGATAGGTCTTGCTGACCCGGTCGAGCGCCAGCATCGCCTTATGCTCCCGTCGTACGCCCGAAGGCGTCCTGCCAGCGCAGGAAGGGCGCAGCCGCGATCTCGATCACCCAATCCGTGAGCTTGCCGAGGATCGCGAAGATCACGATGGCGGCGAGGATCTGCGCGGGCTTGCCGAGCTGCTGGCCGTCGAGCAGGAGATAGCCGAGGCCTTCGGACGCGCCGATCAGCTCGGCCGCCACGACGAACATCCAGCCCAGACCAAGTCCGACGCGCAAGGACACGACATAGGCCGGCAGCACCGCGGGCAGCAGGATCCGCCGGATCATGGCGGGTCCAGAGAGACGGAAGGTGCGACCGACCTCGACGATCTTGCGATCGACGATGAGGATCGCGCCCATCACGCCGAGATAGACCGGGAAGAACACGCCGACCGCGATCAGCGCGATCTTCGAGGTCTCGAAGATGCCGAGCCAGAGGATGAACAGCGGCACCCAGGCCAGCGACGGGATCGCGCGCAGCGCCTGCACGGTCGGATCGAGCAGCCGCCGCGCCAGCGACCAATAGCCGGATATGGCGCCGAGCAAGGTGCCCGCGACCACGCCGAACGCAAAGCCGAGGCCGACACGCCACAGCGTTGCGGCAATGTGACGGACCAATTCGCCGGAGCGGGCAAGATCAACGATGGTGGCGAACACGCGCGAGGGCGGCGGCACCAGCCGGCCGTTGGACCAGCCGAGCCAGACCAGGAACTCCCAACCGAGCGCGAGGGTGAGCGGCAGCAACACGCCCAGCAATGGACGCGCATAGCGCGACAACCACGAAGGCGCGGCGGCGCCTTCGGCCGGTTCCGTAGTCTGTTGCAGGACTGGCGCGTCGGAGATCATGGCCGGTAGGAAGCGCGTCTTGTGCGAGATTGCAAGAGCGCGCGGCATTCTCAGCCGTCGTCCCGGACAAGCGCAGCGGAGCGGAGCGCAGATCCGGGACCCATAACCACGGGGCGAACTGGTTACGGGGACTCGGATTTGCCCGTTGGCCCAGACTGCTCCTCTGGTTATGGGTCCAGGGCTCGCTTCGCGCCCCGGGACGACGACCGAGTTTGCCGCGCGCCTGCCTTTAGTTCGTCGGCAGCGGCACCCGATCGTCGATCAACGCATCCAGCGTTGCCTTCACATCGACCTTGGCGTCCACGACGCCGGCCTGTTGCAGTGCGAGGCCCGCGGCGAGGATCGATTCGCGCTGGGGTGCGCCTACGCGGCTGTGGGTAAGCTCGGTGCGCTCCTTGAGCTGCTTGTCGACGACAGGTTCCGGCAGCTTGGTCACGGCGATGAAGGTCTTCTTCAGCTCGTCGTAGTTCGCGAGCGAATATTTGCGCGCTTCCTCGTAAACGGCAAGCACGCGGCGGGCGGCGTCCGGATAGTCCTTCAAGAACTGCTCGCGCACATTGAGGATGCCCCAAGTGTTGGCGTCGGCCTTGCGGTAGAACAGTTTCGCGCCGTCCTCGATCTCGGCCTGCGCCATCATCGGATCGAGCCCGGCCCACGCATCGACGTCGCCGCGGATCAGGGCGGTCTTGCCGTCGGCGTGCTGGAGCAGCACCGGCGTGATGTCCTTTTCGGTGAGACCTGCGCCAAGCAGCGCGCGCACCAGGAAGATGTGCGGATCGGTGCCGCGCGTCACCGCGACGCGCTTTCCCTTGAGGTCGGCCACATCGGCGATCTTGGAATCCTTTGATGTCACCAACGCCGTCCATTCGGGGCGCGAATAGACATAGATCGACTTGATCGGGTTGCCGTTGATGCGGGCGACCAGCGCCGCCGAGCCTGCGGTCGAGCCGAAATCGATCGAGCCCGCATTGAGGAATTCGAGCGCCTTGTTGGAGCCGGCCGACTGCACCCAGGTGACGGTGATGCCGTCCTTGGCGAACTCCTTTTCCAGGAGCCCTTTCTGCTTCAGGACCATCGACACCGGATTATAGGTCGCCCAGTCGATACGGATTTCCTTGAGCGGATCCGCCGCTCGCGCCGCGGGGGACACGGCAAGAGCGACCGCTCCCGCCAAAAGTATCCGTCGAGTAATTCTGGTCATGCCCGGCCTCCTCCAAAACTTCATTGTTTTTCAATGAGTTATATCTAGAGGTCAACGAGAAAATCCGCCCCTCGAAAGCGCGCCGGCTGAGAACAGCTTTGCCCAAAGCCGCACGTTTCCAGCATGGAACGACTATTGCGAGAGAATGGCGGGTGACAGCGCCTGCCGCCTCTTATATCCGGTGAGACATGGACAGCGTCGCAACTGAGCACAAGGCCGAGGTGGACGATCGCTTCGACACCGCGCGGATCACCGCCGCGGTCGATGCGCTTGCCGAGAAGCACCAGGGACGCGAGGACGCGTTCCGCACCGCCATGGCGCAACTGCTCAAGGCCGAGCTGATTGCGTCGCGCGCCGCGGCACAGACGATCCTGCTGAAGGACCGTCACGGCCGGCGCTGCGCCGAGCGACTGTGCCACGTGCAGGACGAGATCATTCGCATCCTGTATTCGGCCGCGACCCGCCATCTCTACCGCTCGCCGATCCCGAGCGGTGCCGAGCGCATGGCGGTGGTGGCGACCGGCGGCTATGGCCGCGGCCTGATGGCTCCCGAGTCCGACATCGATCTGCTCTTCATCCTGCCCTACAAGCAGACCGCCTGGGGCGAGCAGGTGGCCGAGGCCATCCTCTATTGTCTTTGGGACATGGGGCTGAAGGTCGGTCACGCCACGCGCTCCGTCGACGAGTCGATCCGGCAGGCGCGCGGCGACATGACCATCCGCACCGCGATCCTGGAGACGCGATTCCTCACCGGCGACCGGCCGCTCTATGACGAGCTGGTCGCCCGCTTCGACAAGGAGGTCGTGCAAGGCACCGCGTCCGAGTTCGTCACCGCGAAACTCGCCGAGCGTGAGGAGCGGCATCGCCGCGGCGGCCAATCGCGATATCTGGTCGAACCCAACGTCAAGGACGGAAAGGGTGCCCTGCGCGACCTGCACACGCTGTTCTGGATCGCGAAATACGTCTACCGCGTGAGCGACACCGACGAGCTGGTCGACCGCGGCGTGTTCGACGCGCAGGAATACCGCACCTTCCGCCGCTGCGCCGACTTCCTCTGGTCGGTGCGCTGCAATCTTCACTTCTACTCTGGCCGCCCTGAAGAGCGCCTCTCCTTCGATCTCCAGCGCGAGATCGCGGTCCGGCTCGGCTACACCTCGCATCCCGGCATGCAGGACGTCGAGCGCTTCATGAAGCACTATTTCCTGGTCGCCAAGGAAGTCGGCAACCTCACCGCCATCCTCTGCGCCAAGCTCGAGGACCAGCAGGCCAAGCCCGCGCCGGTGCTCAGCCGGATGATGGCGCGGCTGCGCCCCACCGCGGTGAAGCGGCGGGTGCCCGACAGCGACGACTTCATCGTCGATAACAACCGCATCAACGTCGCCGCGCCAGACGTGTTCAAGCACGATCCGGTCAATTTGATCCGCATCTTCCGCCTGGCGCAGAAGAACAATCTCGCCTTCCACCCGGACGCGATGCGCGACGTGACGCGTTCGCTTGGCCTGATCAACGCGCAGATGCGCGAGAATCCCGAGGCTAACCGGCTGTTCATGGAGATCCTGACGTCCGACAACGCGGAAATCGTGCTGCGGCGGATGAACGAGACCGGCGTGCTCGGCCATTTCATCCGCGCCTTCGGCAAGATCGTCTCGATGATGCAGTTCAACATGTATCATCACTACACCGTCGACGAGCATTTGATCCGCTGCGTCGGCTTCCTCCAGGACATCGAGCGCGGCGGCATCGAGGAATTCGCGGTGGCGAGCGACCTGATGCGCAAGATCCGGCCGGAGCATCGCTCCGTGATCTACATTGCGACGCTGCTGCACGACGTCGCCAAGGGCCGGCCCGAGGATCACTCGATCGCCGGCGCCAAGGTGGCGCGACGGCTTTGCCCGCGGCTCGGCTTCAGTCCGGCCGACACCGAGCTCGTGGCCTGGCTGATCGAGGAGCATCTGACGATGTCCACGGTCGCGCAGTCGCGCGATCTCTCCGACCGCAAGACCATCGAGAATTTCGCCGCCGTGGTGCAGTCGGTCGAGCAGATGAAGCTCTTGACGATCCTGACCACCGCGGACATCCGCGGCGTCGGCCCGGGCGTGTGGAACGGCTGGAAGGCGCAGCTCTTGCGGTCGCTGTACTACGAGACCGAACCGGTGCTGACGGGCGGCTTCTCGGAGGTTGACCGCGGCAAGCGCCTCACGGCCGCATACGCCGAATTCCGTAACGCCTTCGCGGAATGGCCGGCGGAAGAGCTCGACGCCTATATCGCCCGGCACTATCCGGCCTACTGGCTCAAGGTCGAGCTGCCGCGCAAGATCCGCCATGCGCGCTTCGTCCGCGCCAGCGAGCAGGCCGGCCACAAGCTTGCGATCAATGTCGGCTTCGACGAGGTGCGTGGCGTCACCGAGCTGACCATCTTCGCCGCCGACCATCCCTGGCTGCTGTCGATCATTGCGGGCGCCTGTGCCTCGGCCGGCGCCAACATCGTCGATGCCCAGATCTACACCACGACCGACGGCCGCGCGCTCGACACGATCTCGATCTCCAGGGAATACGACCGCGACGAGGACGAGGGACGGCGCGCCACGCGCATCGGCGAGATGATCGAGGACGTGCTGGAAGGCAAGCTGCGTCTGCCCGAGGTGGTGGCCCGGCGCACCGTACGCGGCAAGGCGCGGCCGTTCGTGATCGAGCCGGAAGTGACCATCAACAACCAATGGTCAGACCGCTACACAGTGATCGAGATGTCCGGCCTCGACCGGCCCGGGCTGCTCTACGAGCTGACCACCGCGATCTCGAAGCTCAACCTCAACATCGCCTCGGCCCATGTCGCGACCTTCGGCGAGCGCGCCCGCGACGTGTTCTACGTCACCGACCTCCTGGGCGCACAGATCAGCGCGCCGACGCGGCAATCCGCGATCAAGAGCGCGCTGACCCACGTGATGGCCGGCGACAAGGCGGTTCAGCCCGCGGCGTGAGCGGGGAGACCTAAACCGCCACGCCTTCATGCCGCAGCAGCCAGCGCTTGCGCGCGAGGCCGCCGCCATACTTCACCAGGGAACCATCGGCGCCGATCAGGCGGTGGCACGGCAGCACCACGCTGATCGGGTTGGAGCCGTTGGCATGGCCGACGGCACGAATGGCTTTGGGCATGTCGATCCTTGCTGCGAGCGCGCCGTAACTCATCGTGGTGCCGGCAGGGATTTGCGCCAACGCATTCCAGACCTTCTGCTGGAATGGCGTGCCGGCGATGCGCCAGGCGATGCCCGAGAGCTGACCGAGATCGCCGTCGAAATAGTCCGACAGCGCAGTCCGCATGGCCGCGGGCGCGGATTGGTCACTCAGCTCCACCACACCGTAATGCAGGCGCAAGAGCTCGCGCATGCGGTGCTCGTAATCCTCCCAGTCGAGCGCGCGCAATGCGCCCGCAGCGTCGGTGACGAGCAGCGCAATCCCGATCGGCGTCGCCAGCCGATCGAGGCCGAAGCTTACAGGTGATTTGGTTGGTCGCGCGGGCATTGCGGCACCATGGCATCGAAACACGCCATCGCACTTGCCACGCCCGCCGTGCTAACGTCCACCCGAAAGCTGGCGCTGGGGGAGCTCAACTTGATTTGGATCGCGAATATTTTGGTGGCGCTGGTCGCCGCACTGCACGCTTACTTCCTGATCCTGGAGATGTTTCTCTGGGACAAGCCGCAAGGCTTGAAGGTCTTCCGCAACACGCCCGAGAAGGCAGCGATCACAAAGGTGCTGGCCGCCAACCAGGGGCTCTATAACGGCTTCCTGGCCGCAGGCCTGGTCTGGGGGCTGGTGCACGGCAATCCGGCCTTCGCGTTCCAGATCAAGGCATTCTTCCTGCTCTGCGTGATCGTGGCCGGCGCTTATGGTGCAGCGACCGTCAGCACGCGCATCCTGATGGTGCAGGCGCTGCCGGCGGCGCTCGCGCTGTTAGCGCTGTTCCTGACGTGAGACGCTAAGGCGCGGCGCCGCGATCCTTGCGCGTCGCCTGCCGTTCCTCCACAATCTCCGACAGCGATGGCGACCGTTGGCAATCAACGGGACAAGACCGTCGGTCGGAAATTCCGTCAGGAGGAACAACCCCACATGAGCAATCGCAGAGCCTTCATCACTGCCACGGCGGCGCTCGCCTTCGCGTTCTCCGCCAACCAAGCTCTCGCCCAGAAGAAATACGACACCGGCGCGAGCGACACCGAGATCAAGATCGGCCAGACCGTGCCGTTCTCCGGGGCCTATTCCGTCTACGCCAATATCGGCAAGACCCAGGCCGCCTACTTCAAGATGATCAACGATCAAGGCGGCATCAACGGCCGCAAGATCAATCTGATCCAGTATGACGACGCCTATTCGCCGCCGAAGACGGTCGAGCAGGTGCGCAAGCTCGTCGAAGGCGACGAGGTGCTGTTCACCTTCCAGATCATCGGCACGGCCGCGAACGCCGCCGTGCAAAAATATCTCAACGGCAAGAAGATCCCGCAGCTGCTGGCCTCGACCGGCGCCGCGCGCTTCAACGATCCGCAGAACTATCCCTGGACCATCGCCTATAATCCCAATTACGTGTCCGAGGGACGCATCTACGCCAAGTACATTCTCAAGGAGCATCCGAACGCCAAGATCGGCGTGCTCTATCAGAACGACGACATGGGCCGCGACTATCTCGCCGGCCTCAAGAGCGGTCTCGGCGACAAGGCCGCCAGCATGATCGTCGGCGAAGTCTCCTACGAGGTCACCGATCCGACCGTGGACTCGCAGGTGGTCAAACTGAAGTCGTTGGGCGCCGATCTTTTCTATGATGCCTCGACACCCAAATTCGCGGCGCAGGCGATCAAGAAGGTCGCCGAGCTCGGCTGGACGCCGGTGCACATTCTCGACATCAACGCGAGCCCGATCTCGGCGACACTGAAGCCGGCCGGCCTCGAGATCTCCAAGGGCATCATCTCGACCCAATACGGCAAGGAGCCCGGAGATCCCCAGTGGAAGGACGATCCGGGCGTGAAAGCGTTCTTCGCCTTCATGGACAAGTATTTCCCCGAAGGCGACAAGCTCAATACCGTCAACACCTATGCTTATTCCGTCGCCGAATTGCTGACGCAGGTGCTGAAACAGTGCGGCGACGACCTGTCGCGTGAGAACGTGATGAAGCAGGTCGCCAACATCAAGGACTTCACCCCGAGCTTCGCGCTGCCCGGCATCAAGATCAACACCGGGCCGAACGACTACCGCGTCAACAAGCAGATGCAGATGATGAAGTTCAACGGCGAACGCTGGGAGCTGTTCGGCCCGATCATGGAGGATGCAGGTCCAGCGGGTTAGTTACTGGGTAGGGTGGGTTAGCGCAGGGTAACCCACCTCTTTGATTCCGCGGAAACAGAAGTGGTGGGTCACGCCCCGGATGCGCATCGCGCATCCGCCTGGGCTGGCCCACCTTATGAAGCTGCTACGAAGCCGCCCATGCTACGAACTGCGGGCGCACGCCCAGCTTGCGTTGCAGCAATGCCTCATCCACAATCGCCCTCAGCGGTGACATCAGGTGCGCACAAGCGCACCCGATTGATCACCGGCAATAAACACTGAGGAAAACGCGAATGAGGAATGGAATGCTGCATCTGGCCACGGCAACGGCGCTGACCCTGGCGCTGTCGGTCTCGGCGGCCAATGCCCAGAAGAAATATGATCCGGGCGCCAGCGATACCGAGATCAAGGTCGGCCAGACGATGCCGTTTTCTGGACCGGCGTCGGCCTATTCGTCGATCGGCAAGACCCAAGCCGCCTATTTCAAGATGATCAACGACCAGGGCGGCGTCAACGGCCGCAAGATCAATCTGATCCAGTATGACGACGCCTACTCGCCGCCGAAAGCCGTGGAGCAGATTCGCAAGCTCGTCGAGAGCGACGAGGTCCTGCTGACCTTCCAGATCATCGGCACGCCGGTGAACGCAGCCGTACAGAAATATCTCAATTCGAAGAAGGTGCCGCAACTGTTCGCGGCGACCGGAGCCTCGAGGTTCACGGATCCGAAGAACTTTCCGTGGACGATGGGCTTCAACCCCAACTACTTCGTCGAAGGCCGCATCTACGGACAGTACATCCTGAAAGAGCATCCGAACGCCAAGATCGGCGTGCTCTATCAGAACGACGACCTCGGCAAGGACTATCTGAACGGCATCAAGGCCGGCCTCGGCGACAAGGCTGCCAAGATGATCGTGACTGAAGCTTCCTACGAAGTCTCCGATCCGACGGTCGACTCGCAGATCCTCAAGATCAAGGACGCCGGCGCCGATCTGTTCTTCAGCGCCACCACGCCGAAGCAGGCGGCCCAGGCGATCAAGAAGATCGCCGAGATGGGCTGGCATCCGGTGCAGATCGTCGACATCAACGCCACCTCGGTCGGCGCGGTGCTGAAGCCGGCCGGCCTCGACGCCGCCAAGGGCCTGATCAGCGTCAATTACGGCAAGGAACCGCTCGATCCGACCTGGAAGGACGATGCCGGCCTCAAGAGGTATTTCGACTTCATGGCCAAATATTATCCGGACGGCGACAAGGACTCGAACTTCAATACCTACGGCTACAGCACGGCGCAGCTGCTGGTCCATGTGCTGAAGCAGTGCGGCGACGACCTGACGCGCGAGAACGTGATGAAGCAGGCCGCGTCGCTGAAGGACGTGACCAGCGACACCGCGCTGCCGGGCATCAAGGCCAACACCTCACCGACCGACTACCGGGTCAACAAGCAGCTTCAGATGATGAAGTTCAACGGCGAACGCTGGGAGCTGTTCGGCCCGATCATCGAGGATGCGAGTCCGGCGGGTTAGTTCTGCACGGTCATTCCGGGCTGGCGCGCGAGCGCCAGACCGGAATCTCGAGATTCTCAGGTGCGCAATTGCGCACCTGGGTTCGATGCTTTCGCATCGCCCCGGAACGACGTGGCTCTACTCCGGTATCTCGCCAAAGTTCTTCCCCGCAGGCAGCACCGCATGCCGAATAAGCCGTGAATCCTCCACCGCGGCCTGCCTGTGCTTCACCGCTTCGCGATAGACGGGATCGCGGATCATCTCGACGAAGGCGGCGACGCTTGGGTATTCGGCGATGAAGCAATGGTCCCAGCGCTCAGTCTCGGGGCCGATCAGCATCAGCTCGAATTTGCCCTGCCAGACGATGCGGCCGCCGAGGCGTTCGAACACCGGACCACTCTCGCGGCCATAGGCCGCATAGGCTTCCGCACCGCTCGTCTTGCGGCCGTCCGGATAGGCCGCCTCCTTGCGCAAGCGTACCAGGTTGAGCATGTGGATCGGACCGGGGCGGTCGTTGTCCCGGAACTGCGCGAAAATCTCCTTGGTCGGATCGATGTGGCCCATCTGAGTTCCCTCTTGTTTTATGCCGGCGATCCTAGCTCTGCCGACTGCGCAGCGGAACTGCGGCCAGCGAATGCCGCACCTCCTAATCGCGCGTTAAGCTCTGGGTAACCGGGCCTTAAACAGCGACCGCTAGCGTGCGGCGGGGCGGGCTGACCGGGCGTTTGCGTATGGGGTTGGGAAAGAAAAAGAGTGGGCGCAAGGAGCCGCTGTTCGGCTTGCCTGCAGCACTCGCCGATCTGCGCCTGACCGCAGCCGACCGCATTCCCGGCGGCGACGACAAGCCGAAGAAACCAACGAAATCATCCGCCAAGCGTAAGCGCGAGGATGCCGGCGACGAGCCCCCGCGCGAGCGGAAGGCGCCAGCCGGCCGCGGCAGTGCCAAGCGGCGATCGAAGTCGCGCATCGGCGCTGGTCTCGGTCGCCTGGTCTATTGGGGCGCGGTGCTGGGCCTGTGGGGCGCGATCGCCGTGATCGGCGTCGTGATCTGGGTCGGCGCTCATCTGCCGCCGATCCAGTCGCTGGAAATCCCCAAACGGCCGCCGACGATCCAGATCGTCGGCATCGACGGCAGCATGCTGGCGCAACGCGGCGAGATGGCCGGCGCCAACGTCTCGCTGAAGGATCTGCCGCAATATCTGCCCAAGGCGTTCATCGCCATCGAGGATCGCCGCTTCTATTCGCATTTCGGCATTGATCCCGTAGGCATCCTGCGCGCGCTCGTCACCAACGTGCTCCATCGCGGCGTGTCGCAGGGCGGCTCGACGCTGACGCAGCAATTGGCGAAAAACCTGTTCCTGACTCAGGAGCGCACCATGGCGCGCAAGCTGCAGGAAGCGGAGCTCGCGATCTGGCTGGAGCGCAAGCATTCCAAGAACGAGATCCTGGAGCTCTATCTCAACCGCGTCTATTTCGGCTCCGGCGCCTATGGCGTCGAGGCCGCCGCGCAGCGCTATTTCGGTAAGTCGGCCAAGAACGTCACCGTCGCGGAGGCCGCGATGCTGGCCGGCCTTGTCAAATCGCCTTCGCGGCTCGCGCCGAACCGCAACCCCGAGGGCGCGGAAGCGCGCGCGAAAATCGTGCTCACGGCGATGGCGGATGCCAAATTCATCACCGAGGCGCAGGCGCAGGCCTCGATCGGCCAACCCTCCTACAATGTGAAGCCGGTCGGCGCCGGCACGGTCAATTACGTCGCCGACTGGATCGGCGAGGTGCTGGACGATCTGGTCGGCCAGATCGACGAGAGCATCAAGGTCGAGACCACGATCGATCCGAAGCTCCAGAGCGTGGCGGAAGCCGCCATCATCGACGAGCTCGCGGCCAAGAGCGTCAAGTTCAATGTCAGCCAGGGCGCACTGGTGGCGATGACGCCGGACGGCGCGGTTCGCGCCATGGTCGGCGGGCGGAACTACTCCGAGAGCCAGTACAACCGCGCGGTCACCGCCAGGCGCCAGCCGGGCTCCTCGTTCAAGCCGTTCGTATACCTGACCGCGCTCGAGCAGGGGCTGACGCCCGACACGCTCCGCCAGGACGCGCCGATCGAGGTCAAGGGCTGGAAACCTGAGAACTACACCCACGAATATTTCGGCGCGGTGACGCTGACCCAGGCGCTCGCGATGTCGCTCAACACGGTCGCCATCCGCCTCGGCCTCGAGGTCGGGCCGAAGAACGTGGTGCGCACCGCGCACCGGCTCGGCATCTCCTCGAAACTCGAGCCCAACGCCTCGATCGCGCTCGGCACCTCCGAAGTCTCGATGGTCGAGCTGGTCGGCGCCTATGCGCCCTTCGCCAATGGCGGCTTCGCGGCGACGCCGCATGTCGTCACGCGGATCAGGACACTCAGTGGCAAGCTGCTCTACATGCGCCAGGCGGACGAGCACATCCAGGTGGTCGACCCGCGCTATGTCGGCATGATGAACGCGATGATGCGGGAAACGCTGATCAGCGGCACCGCCAAGAAGGCGGAGATCCCGGGCTGGCCGGCGGCCGGCAAGACCGGCACCAGCCAAGACTACCGCGACGCCTGGTTCATCGGCTACACCGCCAACCTCGTCACCGGCGTGTGGCTCGGCAATGACGACAACTCGCCGACCAAGAAGGCAACCGGCGGCGGCTTGCCGGTCGAAGTCTGGTCGCGCTTCATGAAGACGGCGCACGAGGGCGTGCCGGTGGCAGCCTTGCCGAGCTCTCCAGGTGGCTGGGGCCTGTCGAACCTGGCGCAGGCAACGTCGCAAGTGTCGCCGCCAACAGCGGCAGCGCCCGCACCGGCACCTGCCAACAACGGCGGCTATCGGCCGCCGCCGACGCGCGCCAATGCCCGTCCGGAAGCAGCCGCAGGACTCGACGGCTGGCTGATGGACCGGCTGTTCGGCGGGAATCGATAGGTTCTGCGTGGGGTCGTTGTGGCCTCAAAACAAAAATCGCGAAAACAACCCCATGCACAGTAGCCAGTGATAGCGGAATCAACGGCTTACGCGAGTCGCAAGACGGCTGATTCCGGCAGCAAGGCCATTTGACACGTCGGGCAAAACAGAACCGTCCCGCCATCATCCCGAACGCGGCCGCTATCTCGGCTATCCCTGTTCGCCACCAGTGTCGTCTTCGGCAAGTCCTGCCTACCATGGCAAAATCGACCGATCCCCGCAGCTCCCGGAACGCAAAAAAAACCAGTCTCTTCAAGCTCGGGGCGGCGGCCCGGGATTTGCTCTCATAGGTTGAGCAAGTATCGGAGAGCGTTCCATGATGTCAGGTGTATCCAGCGCGGCGTTGCCTCATCTGCGGCCCGCATCAACGTCCGCTTCGAACAGGACATCGAGTCTTCAGCCGGCGGGACCGGATGCGACTGATGCTGCGACCGACGGCTTTCGGATCGACGTCTCGCAGGTCAAGCCCCTGACAGGCGCCAAGTCGATATCCGCGGCGGACAATCCTCACCTGCGCGACCTCATGGCAACGAACTGGCTGATGACCCATGACACGAGCGCGACTCAATCGGCCGTCTCGGACGGTGCACCGGAGAATACCTATGCTCAGGTGAAGGTCGACGGCAAGGTGGTCGCCACCCTGTACAATGGCGGGTCCTCGACGATGACCAACGAGGCGGCTGCAAAGATCGGCAAGCTGGAGGATCCACCCGGTCTGAGTGGACCGGATCTGGCGCAGTGGCGGGCCGATAGCTATGCCGAGCGGCTCGGTGGCACCGTTGAAAAAGCTTCCACCGCGATCACGCAATCGCAATGGACCCCGCGTGAAAGCAGCTCCGCAACCTATAGCCGCGATCAACTCGACGCGGCCTTCCAGGCGATGCTGGCCGAGGGCCAGAAGGCGGCCGCGCAATTGCAGTCATCCTATCTCGCCTCGCGCAGGCAGCCGGGGACAAGCGCGGATGTCAGCGCCTGAGCAGAGGGATGAATTGAGTTCGCGCGGACGTCGCCGCATTCTCAACTGTCATTCCCGCGAACGCGGGAATCCAGTACGCCGCGGCCTCTCGGTTCAATAACAACCGCCTCGGAACACTGGATCGCCCGGTCGAGCCGGGCGATGACAGCGTCAGATGGAGGCTGGCAGCGAGGACCTAATCCTCGACCCCGTACCGGTGCAAATCGTTGCCGTACGTATCGAGCCACTTCTTGGCGCGCTCCATCGACGGGCAGACCTTGCCGCAGACGCGCCAGAACCGCGCCGAGTGGTTCATCTCGACGAGATGGGCGACCTCGTGCGCGGCGAGGTAGTCGAGCACGTAGGGTGGCGCGAGGATCAGGCGCCAGGAGAACGACAGCGAACCGGCCGAGGTGCAGGAGCCCCAGCGGCTCGATTGATCGCGGATCGAGAGCCGCTTGACCTTGACGCCGAGCTCGCCGGCATAGGCTTCCGCGGCACGCTGAAGATCGCGGCGGGCCTCGCGCTTGAGGAAGTCGCTGACGCGACGGTCCGCATGTTCGACGCCGCCGGCGACGCAGAGAATGCGCTCACCGCTATCGCGCACTTCCGTCCACACCGTACCGCGGGTGCCGGCGCGATGAACGATGCGATGAGAAACGCCGCGAAGCGGTATCACTGTGCCAGGCTGGAACGGTGCGGCCTTCGGCAAACGGCCGAGACGTGCCGCGATCCACGCGCCGTGGCGCTGCGCAAAGTCTTTTGCTTCGGCGAGCGTCCCGCGCGGCGGCATGGTGAGGATGGCTTCGCGATCGCTCGGATGAATTCTGAGCGTGTAACGACGCGCGCGGCGATGCCGGCGCAGCCGAATCGCAAAATATTGCGATCCATGGGTGATCAGGAGGGTCTTCGGCTCGTGGGGCCGGCGATAGAGGAGTGCGCGAGTGGCCATGTCTGTCAGTCCGGGGGGCAGGAGAGCGCCCGGATTCTGCCATAACCGCCGCCAGGGAAAGCGCTCGGCGCAAAAACAAATCATTTGCCCAATATACAGGGGTCTGGCGTCCGGGAGACCCTACAGACTGGGGTTGGAACCGGCTTTTTTCGCCCCCGTTCGGCGCATGCGGCACCCCCAAGGGGTGAGGTTGGACTCACTCCTACAAAGCTACCTGAATACCGCGAATCTGGCGGGAACTTGCCCCTGTCGGAGCCTCCGACAGGGCGTCGATTTGCAGCGGGAAAGCCGAAATATGCGATTATTCAGCCGCGAGCGCCTGCAATGAGCTCGGATTCGCCGCCGAGACCATGAAGTCATGGATGCGCGGCACGATTTCCGATTTGAAGCGCGAGCCGTTGAACACGCCGTAATGTCCGACGCCCTTCTGGACGTAATGAACGCGGCGATGATCGGGAATCGAGCTGCACAATGTGTGCGTTGCTTCGGTCTGACCGATGCCGGAGATGTCGTCGTTCTCGCCTTCGACCGTCATCAACGCAACGCGCGTGACCTTGGAGGGATCGACGCGTGTTCCACGATGGGTCATCTCGCCCTTCGGCAGCGAATGCTTCACGAACACGGTGTCGACGGTCTGCAGGTAATACTCGGCGGAGAGATCCATCACCGCGAGATATTCGTCGTAAAAGTCGCGATGCTTGTCGACGAGGTCGCCGTCGCCCTTCACCAGATTGGCGAACAGCTGCTTGTGGGCATCCATATGCCGGTCGAGATTCATGCTGATGAAGCCGTTGAGCTGCAAAAATCCCGGATAGACGTCGCGCATCATGCCCGGATGCGGGAACGGCACCTTGGTGATGACGTGGTTGCGGAACCAGTCGATACCGCGCTCCTGCGCAAGGTTGTTCACTGCGGTCGGATTGCGGCGGGTGTCGATCGGGCCGCCCATCAGAGTCATCGAAGTCGGCACGAAGGGATCACGCCGCGCTTCCATGATCGAAACGGCAGCGACGACGGGAACCGAGGGCTGGCACACCGCCAGCACATGCGTGTTGCCGCCGAGGACATGCAGCATCTCGATGACGTAGTCGATGTAGTCGTCGAGATCGAAGCGGCCGCCGCTGAGCGGCACCATGCGGGCATCGGCCCAATCGGTGATGTAGACCTCATGCGCCGGCAAGAAAGCCTCGACGGTGCCGCGGAGCAGCGTCGCGTAATGGCCGGACATCGGCGCGACGATCAGCACGCGCGGTTGCGGGCTGCGCAGCGGACGGGTGAACTTGCGATCGAAGTAGAGCAGGCGGCAGAACGGCTTTTCCCAGACCGAGCGGACCTCGACGGGGACACGGATGCCGTTGACCTCGGTGTCGTTGAGGCCCCATTCCGGCTTGCCGTAACGGCGCGTGGTGCGTTCGAACAGTTCGCAGGCCGCGGCAACCGACTTGCCGACCTCGGTGCGTGCCCATGGATTGAGGGGATTTTGAAACAGCAGCTTGGTCGCGTCCGTGATCGCACGCGCCGGATTGAGAGAGGCTTGCCCCATCTCGTACATCCAGTACATCGGCGTCGTCAGGACCGGACTGCCTTCGGCCACCAGGGGCGGCGCGCCGCCAAACTCACCAATCGGCATCGCTATATTCCTCTTCGCATCGCAGCATACTGCCGAATGCGTAATATTGCGTCAATGCATGGTTCCGTACATCTACGTGGCCCAGGTGCCAAAACCGGGCTGAATCCACGAGAAAGTGACGTTATTCGCCGCCTGACAGCAGCGAGCCCTGCATCCGGGCGCTGCGCAAAAGGGCAAGGAATGCCCCAAAAGATGCAACTAACAGCACCGCGTTGATGGCCAACGCGCTCAGCATCAGATCGGTCCTGAAGGTGTTTTCGATCAACAGCGCGCGCATCCCTTCGAACACATAGGTCGGCGACAGCGTCCAGGCGATATATTGCAACCAGACCGGCAACACGCTGACGGGATAGTAGACGCAAGCGAGCGGCATGATTCCGAACATCAAGGTCCAGACGATGCTCTCGGCGCCGAGGCCGTTTCGCAGCACCAGGCCGGAGACGAAAATGCCGACCGACCAGCTCGTGAAGATCAGATTGCAGAAGAACGCGATCAGCGGCACCCCGAGCGCATAGACGTTGAAGTGAAACAGGACCAGCGCGAGCAGCGTCATCGGGATGACGCCGATCGCGAGCCGGATCAGGCTCATGATCATCAGCGACAGCAGAAACTCGATCGGCTTCAACGGGCTCATCATGAGATTGCCGAGGTTGCGCGCCCACATCTCTTCCAGAAACGAGATCGAAAAGCCGAGCTGCCCGCGAAACAGGATGTCCCAGAGGATGACGGCGCCGATCAGGGTGCCGCCGGCACGCGCGAAGAAGTTTGCATTCTGCGCGATGTAAAGCTGGAGAAAGCCCCAGGTGATGACCTGCAGCGCCGGCCAGTAGAGCAGCTCGAGCAGCCGCGGCCAGGACGACAGCAGGAGATACCAATAGCGCAGGATCATCGCGCCGATGCGGTGGAGGGAGATGCCGCGATGGAGGGAGGAATCAATCATGGCCGCTCCGGGATCTGCACGCACCGTCATTGCGAGGAGCCCTTGCGACGAAGCAATCCAGAATTCTTCCGCGGAGAGATTCTGGATTGCTTCGCTTCGCTCGCAATGACGAAAGAAGCGCCCCCGGCCCGTTCATCGTGCCGCCTCCTGCGCGCCGTTCACCCGGCCGCGCGCGACGTCCAGGAACACCTCTTCCAGCGTGGTGCGGTTGTAGCGTGCCATGATGGCTTCGGGCGTATCGTCGTCCTCGATACGGCCGCGCTTCATGATGATGACGCGGTCGCAGAGCCGCTCGACCTCGAGCATGTTGTGCGAGGCCAGCAGGATGGTGGCATTATTCGCCTTGCGATAACGCTCCAGATGACCCCGGACCCAGTCGGCGGTGTCAGGATCGAGCGAGGCGGTCGGCTCGTCCAGCAACAGCAGCTCGGGCTGGTTGATCAGCGCCTTGGCAAGCGCAACGCGCGTCTTTTGTCCCGCGGAGAGCTTGCCGTTGGCGCGGTCGATGAACTCGGTGAGATCGAGGTCGCAGGCCAGCTCAGCGATGCGATCGGAAAGGTTCTTCACCGCATAGAGCTTGCCGAACACGGCGAGGTTCTGACGCACCGTGAGCCGCATCGGCATGTCGACATAGGGGCTCTCGAAGTTCATCCGACCCAGCACGGATGCGCTGTCCTCCGGCATCCGATGCCCGAGCACCTGGACGCGGCCGGAGGTCGGCAGCACCAGGCCCATGATCGTCGCGATGGTTGTGGTCTTGCCGGCGCCGTTGCCGCCCAGCAGCCCGGTGATGCTGCCGCCCGGTAGCGAAAAGGAGATGTCGTCGACGGCACGGGTCTGCTTGTAGACCTTGACGAGGTGATCGACCGCGATGGCCGCGGAGAGGCTGCGATCCGCGACAGTCGGCCAGCTTGAAGCCTGGTCATTCTCGGTCATGCTGGGCGTTCTTCTGCTATTGCAGCGGAGAGCGCAAGGCTTGTAATCCGGTGGTTCCGTGAGCCGCGCGCTTGTGATCGAGAAGGCACCGCCCCCTTGGCCGAAATGACCGAACTTGCCGCTTCCGACTTTCGCCCCGCGCAGCGGCATATCCGCCTGGATACGATCCTGCGGCTGCGCTGGCTCGCGGTGCTGGGCCAGCTCGCCGCGATCTTCATCGTGGCGCAGGGACTGGAATTCAATGTCGAGATCGTTCCCTGCGTCAGCATCATCGCCCTGTCGGCGGCGCTCAATCTGGCGCTCCAGACCGTGTCCAATCCGCTGCAGCGGCTGGAGCCGATGCAGGCGGCCGGACTGCTCGCGCTCAACATCGTGGAGCTGGCGGGTCTCCTGTTCTTCACCGGCGGACTCCAGAACCCGTTCTCGTTCCTGTTCCTCGCGCCCGTGCTGATCTCGGCGACCGCGCTGCCGGCCCGCTTCACCTTCGGTCTCGGCGTGCTGGCTGTCGCCTGCGCCTCGGTGCTGTTCTTTTTCCATCTGCCGCTGCCCTGGGATTCCGACGATCCGCTGGTGCTGCCGCCGGTCTATCTCGTCGGCGTCTGGCTCTCGATCGCGCTCGCGATCGGCGTCACCAGCCTCTACTCGTTCCAGGTCACCGAAGAGGCACGCAAGCTCGCCGACGCACTGGCCGCGACCGAGCTGGTGCTGACGCGCGAGCAGCATCTGACCCAGCTCGACGGCCTGGCCGCGGCCGCGGCGCACGAGCTCGGCACGCCGCTCGCGACGATCTTCCTGATCTCGCGCGAGCTGGAGAAGACGGTGAAGGAGCCGAACTTTGCCGCCGACCTGAAGACCCTGCGCGAGCAGACGCAGCGTTGCCGCGACATATTGAGCAAGATCACCCAGCTCTCCTCCACCGGGGCGCCGTTCGACCGAATGAAGCTGTCGGAGCTGATCGAGGAGGTGGTGGCGCCGCACCGCGATTTCGGCGTCGATATCAAGGTGCGTATCGCCGTCGCCATCGTGGCCGAGCCGGTCGGCTCGCGCAATCCGGCGATCCTCTACGGCGTCGGCAACATCGTCGAGAACGCGGTCGATTTCGCCCGCACCACCGTCGAGGTGAATGCGTGGTGGAACAAGGACACGATCGAGCTCGTGATTTCCGATGATGGTCCCGGCATTCCGCCTGACATTCTGAACCGGATCGGCGAGCCCTATCTGTCGCGGCGGCGCAGCCAGGACGAAGGCGGCGGTCTCGGGCTCGGCGTGTTCATCGCGCGCACCTTGCTGGAGCGCACCGGCGCCAAGGTCTCGTTTACCAACCGGACCTTTCCGGACCATGGCGCAGTGGTCCAGATCACGTGGCCGAGAGAGCGTTTTGAGGCTATCGAGACCTTCGAACAAACAATAGGATAGGCCGCGACCTTGCGTCGCACAACGGGGCCGATCGACCATTGGCGGCCTTGGCACCGCCCGATTGCGAGGCCATATGTAGACGCGTTGGAGAGAGGACAAACCTTGAACGCCATCGCCGAACTGAATGAACAGACCGACCGCTCGCTGCTGATCGTGGAGGACGACAAGCCATTCCTGGAGCGGCTGTCGCGCGCCATGGAAACGCGCGGTTTTGCGGTGACGTCATGCGACACCGTCTCGGACGGTCTGGCGCAGATCGGCAAGGCCGCTCCCGCATTCGCCGTGGTCGATCTGCGGCTGGGTGATGGCAACGGTCTCGACGTGGTCTCGGCGCTGAAGAAGAAGCGCCCCGACGCCCGCGCGATCGTGCTGACCGGCTATGGCAACATCGCCACCGCCGTCACCGCGGTGAAGATGGGCGCGGTCGATTATCTCTCGAAGCCCGCGGACGCCGACGACGTGGTCGCGGCGCTGCTGTCGACCGGCTCGGACAAGTCCGAATTGCCGGCGAACCCGATGTCAGCTGACCGTGTGCGCTGGGAACACATCCAGCGCATTTACGAGATGTGCAACCGGAACGTCTCGGAGACGGCGCGGCGCCTCAACATGCACCGGCGCACGCTGCAGCGGATTTTGGCCAAGCGCGCGCCGCGCTGATAGTCACGGCTACCGTGCCCCGGACGCTGCGCAGCACGGAGTGATGCGCTGCCGAGCCGGGGCCCATGCCTCAGCTCGAACGTCGCCTGCTGGGTCCCGGCTCTGCGCAGCAACGCGGAAGCGTTGCAGCGCGTCCGGGACACGAGACCGGACTCACTCCCAAAGCTCCGCATGCCCCTGCGGATCGACCAGCCGGTTGATCCGCAACGCCGCCGCCATCGCGAACCGCACCGTCATCTGCTTGCGCGTGGCCGCGGCGAGCTTGTGCTCGGGCGCCTCGCATTGCAGGTGCGCGCCATAGGCATCCGCGATGATCAGACCGGTATCTTGCGGAAAGATCTCGCAAGGCAGGTCCTGCGTGAAGGCGAAGAACAGCCGGTCGCAATGCGCCCGGTATTCGTGCCATTTCTGATCGGCGCGCAAATCCTCCACCGACGATTTGATCTCGACGATCCAGATCTCGCCGCGCTCGTTCAGCGCGACGAGATCGGCGCGCCGCCCCGAGGGCAGCGGCAATTCGCTGATGCAGGTGAAGCCGAGCGAGCGCAGCAACCGCGCCGTGCCGCGCGCGATCGCCAGCGCCGTCTCGGATTGACGGCGGTCCGGCGGCGGCACGATGGCGATGCGGGCGGTGTTGTCCATGGCGAGGAGAATAGCCGATTCCTCCCTCGTCGTCCTGGCGAATGCCAGGACCCATTACCCCAAGGGATCGTTGGTGCGCGAGCTGATAACCACCAGTGCTCGTCAAACTACACCCGGTGGTAATGGGTCCTGGATCTGCGCTTCGCTTGTCCAGGACGACGGCGGGGTACGGAACCGCTCTCGCTCTTAACACTTATCACGCAGCCGCCGCACCTCGGCGGAACCACCGAGGCTGCGCGCGCATGATCGACGATCTCTGGTACAAAAACGCCATCATCTATTGCCTGTCGGTCGGCACCTATATGGACGCCAACGGCGACGGCATCGGCGATTTCAAGGGCCTGTTGCGCCGGCTCGATTATCTGCACGGCCTCGGCATCACCACGATCTGGCTGATGCCGTTCCAGACCTCGCCCGGCCGCGACGATGGCTACGATGTCGCCGATTATTATAGCGTCGATGCCCGCTACGGCACGCTCGGCGATTTCGTCGAGTTCACCCATGGCTGCAAGCAGCGCGGCATTCGCGTCATCATCGATCTGGTCGTCAACCACACCTCCGACCAGCATCCCTGGTTCAAGGCGGCGCGGAGCGACAGGAATTCGCCCTACCGCGACTGGTATGTCTGGTCCGACAAGAAGCCGGCCAACGCCAATCAGGGCATGGTGTTTCCCGGCGTTCAGAAATCAACCTGGACGCGCGACAAGGAAGCCGGCGCCTGGTACTTCCACCGCTTCTACGATTTCCAGCCCGATCTCAACACCTCGAACCCGCATGTGCAGGCCGAGATTTTGAAAATCATGGGCTTCTGGATCCAGCTCGGCGTCTCGGGCTTTCGCATGGATGCGGCGCCTTTCGTCATCGCGACCAAAGGCGCCAAGGTGAAAAAGCCGACCGAGCAGTACGACATGCTGCGGACGTTTCGTGAATTCCTGCAATGGCGGCAGGGCGATGCCATCATCCTCGCCGAGGCCAACGTGCTGCCAAAGACGGACATGGAATATTTCGGCCGCGATGCCGACCGCATGCATATGATGTTCAATTTCCAGGTCAACCAGCATCTGTTCTATGCGCTGGCCTCGTCCGATTCCCGCCCGCTGGGGAAAGCGCTGAAGGCGACCAAGCCGCGGCCCGCCTCGGCGCAATGGGGCCTGTTCCTGCGCAATCATGACGAGCTCGATCTCGGGCGATTGACCAAGGCGCAGCGCGACACCGTGTTCAAGAGCTTCGGTCCTGACAAGGACATGCAGCTCTACGACCGCGGCATTCGCCGTCGCCTGGCACCGATGCTGGGTGGCGACCGCCGGCGGCTCGAGCTCGCCTACAGCCTGATGTGCACGCTGCCGGGAACGCCGGTGATCCGCTATGGCGACGAGATCGCAATGGGTGACGATCTTTCGCTGCCGGAACGCAATTGCGCGCGCACGCCGATGCAATGGTCGACGGAGCCGCATGGCGGCTTCACCACCAGCGACAAGCCGGCCTTGCCCGTCATCGACGAGGGACCCTACGGTTATCCGCACGTCAACGTCGCCAAGCAGCGGCGCGATCCCAACTCGATGCTGAACTGGACCGAGCGCATCGTCCGCATGCGCAAGGAGGTGCCGGAGATCGGCTGGGGCGATTTTTCGATCATCGCGACGCGCGATCCCGCCGTGTTCATCATGCGCTACGACTGGCGCAACAATTCCGTGCTGTTCGTGCACAATCTCGACGAGAAGCCGCGCGAGATCGCGTTCTCGACGGGGCTGCCTGATGAGGCCGGCGCGCACCTGATCAATCTGCTCGCGGAAGACCACAGCCACGCCGACAAGCGCGGCCAGCACCGCGTCGTCTTGGAGCCCTACGGCTATCGCTGGTACCGCGTCGGTGGATTGGATTATCTGTTGAAGCGCAGCGATATCGACGAGACATTGCGGGGCAACAAGCATCCGGGGTAGGCGGTGCGAGCACACACTCCGTTGTCGTCAAGGCGAAAGCCAGGACCCATTACCCCAATCGCGCGTTGTCGTAGGAAGTGTTCACCACGATCTTCGCCAAACCACTCGCTGGGGTAATGGGTCCTGGATCTGCGCTTCGCTTGTCCAGGACGACGACTAAGGCTGCGGCGGCATCACCACCACCCCCTCATTGCCGCGCAAATCCAGCACGCCTTCGAGCCGCTCTCCCTCGCGATCCAGGAATGTCGACAGCAGAATCTCGCTGCCAAACTTGATCGCGCTGGTGGTGACCGCGATCGGCTCGGGGCCGAGATTGAGCACCACGATCACCGCCCTGCCCTCGGTCGCACGGCGATAGACCAGGAGATCGCCTTGTGCCGCGATCGGATGATAATCGCCCGCGACCAGCGGCGGACACCCTTGCCGCAACGCGATCAGGCGCTTGTAGAGCGTCAGGATCGAGCGCGAATCGGCCTCGAGATCGACGACGTTGTTGCGGATGTGATCCTCCGGCAGCGGCAGCCATGGCCTGACGTCCGAGAACCCGGCGAAGTTAGACGAATCCCACTGCATCGGCGTGCGACAGCCGTCGCGGCCGACACCGATGCCGGGTACGTTCTTCTCGAATGGGTCGCGCACGAACTCGGGAGCGATCGCGAGCTGATGCATGCCGATCTCGTCGCCGTAATAGAGCGTCGGCGTGCCGCGCAGCGTCAACAGCAGCATGGCGGCGATTCGGGCCTGCTCCGGCCCGACGCGGCTTGCGACGCGCGGACGATCGTGGTTGCCGAGCACCCAATTCGGCCAGGCGCCCTTCGGCAGCGCCTTCTCGTAATCCTCGACGATCTTCTCGATCGACCGCGCGCTCCAGAGGGTCGAGAGCAGCGCGAAATTGAACGGCATCTGCGCGCCGGTGAGATCGTTGCCGTAATAGGCCATGAGGCGATGCAGCGGCAGATAGATCTCGCCGATCAGGACGCGGGCATCATAGGCATCCGTGACGCGCCGCATCTCGGCGATGACGTCGTGCACCTCCGGCTGGTCGGTGGAATATTGCGTCAGGATCTTTTCGTTCGGCGGCCGGCCCTCGGCATAATGCGGATTGGGCGGGTTGTCGCGGAACTCGGCGTCCTTGATCAGATGCCAGATCACGTCGACGCGAAAGCCGTCGACGCCCTTCTCCAGCCAGAACCGCATCACGTGGTAGATCGCCGCGCGGACATCGGGATTGCGCCAGTTGAGGTCCGGCTGCTGGGCGAGGAAGGCGTGATAGTAGTACTGACCGGTCGCCTCGTCGAACTGCCACGCACTGCCGCCGAACTCGGACAGCCAATTATTCGGCACGCCGCCACCCTCGCCCGGGTCGCGCCAGATGTACCAGTCGCGCTTGGGATTGTCGCGCGAGGAACGGCTCTCGACGAACCAGGGATGTTGGTCCGAGGTGTGGTTCGGCACGAGGTCGAGGATCAGCTTGAGGCCGTTGTCGTGCGCGGCGGCAAGAAGCGCATCGAAATCCGCCATCGTGCCGAACAGCGGCTCGATGCCAGTGTAGTCGGAGATGTCGTAGCCGAAATCGGCCATCGGCGAGGGGAAGATCGGCGACAGCCAGATCGCGTCGACGCCGAGCGATTTCACATAAGGCAGCCGCTGCAAAATTCCGGCGAGATCGCCGACACCGTCGCCGTTTGAATCCTGAAAGGAGCGCGGGTAGATCTGATAGAAGATGCCGTCGCGCCACCAATTTTCGCCGCCCTGAGCCATACGGGAAATCCATCCAAAAACTGCTCGTCGCGCGGGAGAACGCGGAAGGCGCGCCCCGGTTCAAAACAGCAGGCGAATTGGGACGTCCGTGTGACGATGTCCGCGGCTGTTCCCGAGCCCGGGAGCAACTCTTTTGCTTGGCGTCATGGCAAAAATCGGCATTGTGGCGCCATGACCGAGCAAAACGAGACACAAGCCGAGGCAGCCGCGAAGGCGGGCGCGATCATCGTTCCCGTGACGCTGTTCGAGCAGAATTGCACCATCATCTGGGACGAGCCTTCCAAGAAGGCCGTGGTGATCGATCCCGGCGGCGACGTGCCGAAGATCCTGGACGCCATCAAGCAGACCGGCGTCACCGTGGAGAAGATCTGGCTGACTCACGGCCATATCGACCACGTCGGCGGCGCGGCCGAACTGCGCGACGCGCTGAAGGTGCCGATCGAGGGCCCGCATGTCGCGGACAAATTCCTGCTCGACAACGTGGTCGAGAGCGGCGCCCGGTTCGGCATGACGGGGGTGCGCAATTTCGAGCCGGACCGCTGGCTCGACGAAGGCGACGGCGTGGCGATCGGCGATCTCCAGTTCGAGATCTATCATTGCCCCGGCCACTCGCCCGGCAGCGTGGTGTTCTTCAACAAGGATCTGCGCTTCGCCCATGTCGGCGACGTCCTGTTCGCCGGCTCGGTCGGTCGCACCGATCTGCCCGGCGGCAGTCACGCGACCCTGATCGACTCGATCAAGACCAAGCTGCTGCCGCTCGGCGACGATGTCGGCTTCATCTGCGGCCACGGCGCCGGCTCGAGCATCGGCCAGGAGCGGATGACCAATCCGTTCATCACCGGCGAGATGTAGGCCCTACTCGGCGGCGTCCGCCAGCACTTGGGGCGCACTCAGATTGCGGTCGCCCCAGTCGCGGATCGCGGCGACCACCGGCACGAAGCTCTTGCCTTTGCGGGTGAGGCGATATTCCACCTTCGGCGGCACCTCGCCAAAATCCTTGCGATCGATCAGGCCGCTTTCAGTCAGCGCCTTTAACTCCCGGCTCAGCACGCGCGGGGTGATCTCGGCGCTGCCTTCCGTGCCGCGCAACAGGCCGCTCCTGATCTCGCCGTAGCGGCGCGGGCCGTCCTTGAGGTCCCAGACGATGCGCAGCTTGTACTTGCCGCTGATCATCTTCTGAAAGGCCGCGACCGGACAGTTGCGCGCGGGGACTGGCTTTGTCCTTTCCCTGGCCATGTCGTTTCCTCCATGTGGGAGGTGAGCATAGGAGCGACGCCGAAAAAGTCCATACTATCAATTTTGTCCATACTTGCAGGTTCGCGCCCAGCACGCAGATGATGACGCACAACGAGAACAGGGAGCGTCACATGAAGCACTTCATGATCCGGTACGAATTCAAGAACGGCACGACGGAGGCCTGGCACCAGGAGGTCGGCCGCTTCATCAAGGCGATCGACGGCGATCCGGAGTTGAAAGGACGGATCGGGTATCGCGTCCTGAAGAACCGCGACAATGGCAGCTATTTCCATCTCGCCAGCGTCAGTGACGATGCCGCGCAAAAGGCGCTGCAATCGCGCGACTTCTTCAAGGCCTATCAGGAGATGACGCGCAAGGTCGCCGGCGGCGAGGTGACGGCGACGCCGATCGAATGGATCGGCGCGACGGCCTGAATTATTTCATCAATCCCGCGGCCGTGAGCGCGCGCGTGATGATCTGGCCGAGATCGAAGCCGCGAGCCTCCTCGCGCTTCGGCTCGGCCGTCTCTTCGGCGACCGCGGCGCGGATCGAGCGTGCCAGATGCGGCGCGGGCGAGCGGGCCGGCGTCGGCTTTGGCTCGGCCTTCTTCGCCGCGTCGGGAATCCAGCCGGTGAGGCCGAAGAATTTGGCGATGTGATAAGACGAGGAGATGCCGGCCTCGATCAGGAACGCGCCTTCCACGCCATAGCGCTGGTCGTTATCGGCAAGGCCGAGCGGCGTGCCGTGGGCCATGTCGGTGATGGCGTAGGACTCGACGAGCGTCTCGCCGTCCTTGTTCCACCAGGCCTGGCGCGGATAGCCGTCGATGTCAGTTTCCGCCATCGGCGCCTCGGGCAGATCGTGCAAGTCGAGCCATTGCTTGACGATCTCGTTGGCATTTCCGGGATTGACGGTGCGATCGGCGCTGCCGTGCCACACCGAGATCCTCGGCCAGGGCCCGCGATGATCCGAGGCCCGCCGCACCAGATCGCCAAGTTCGCGCGCCGGCCGCTCCGGGGAATGAAACATGCCGTCGAGCGCCTCGCGCAGATTCGTCGCGATGCCGTACGGAAGTCCCGCGATGACCGCACCGGCCGCGAACACTTCAGGGTAGGTCGCGAGCATCACCGACGTCATGCCGCCGCCGGCCGACAGGCCCGTGATGAAGATGCGCCTGGGATCGACGCGATGCGTTTCGATCATGTGCGCGATCATCTCGCGAATCGAACACGCCTCGCCGCTGTCTCGCGCCGTGTCTTCCGGATTGAACCAGTTGAAGCAGGTGTTGCTGTTGTTGACGCGCTGCTGCTCGGGCATCAACAGCGCGAAGCCGTAGTGCTCGGCGAGCGTCGACCATCCGGCGCCGAGGTCGTAGCTTGCCGCCGTCTGGCCGCAGCCGTGCAAGACGACGACGAGTGCGCGCGGCTTCTGCAGTTGCGGCGGCACGAACGCGAACAGGCGCAGATTGCCGGGGTTGTCGCCGAAGCCCGTAACCTCCTGCAACGGACTGGACGCATCGGCGCTCCGGCCAAACTCGGCGAAGCGCAATCCGTCCAGCTTTGGCAGACGTCTCAAGAGGTCGACATTTCTGGTTAACGACACGGCAGCTCCTGGCAGGCGACGTTCAACGTCCACCCAAACCAAATAGTTGCTGCAGCGCAAAATAAAAAGACCGTGTGCTGTCGATGCGCGCTAAATCACGGGAAACCTGCAGAAATCCGCACGTATTAACCGCAATGCCTCAACTTCGTGCAGATGCCAGGCGCATCCACGCCAGGAATGCGGCGCAGATCATGATTAATGTCGCGAACAGCGCAAGCGAGACGAGGAAACCTGCGCGCGCTGATTGCAGGGCTTGAACGGCAAAGTCAGGGTGGAGCCGAGCAGGCCGGCCAGAAGACGTTTTTGGTGCCCCGGACGTCGCTCGCCAACTCGCGCCATGAATCGATCTGCTTTGTGACGGTTTGATCGCTCCATCGCATGGCTGCATTCCACCGCGCGGGACATCCCGCGATTGCGTTCGCTGTCTTCAGCACGTAGCTTCGCGCCACAAACAAACAAAAAATGTAAGCCGGAGAGAACGCCATGGCGCGCCTGAAGTTCGGAGCCTTTCTTGCCCCGCATCATCCGATCGGGGAGCATCCGATGCTCCAGTTCCGGCGCGATCTCGACCTGGTCGAGCAGTTAGATAGCCTCGGCTATGACGAGTTTTGGTGCGGCGAGCATCATTCCTCCGGCTGGGAGATGATCGCCTCGCCGGAGATGTTCCTGGCGGCGGCCGGCGAGCGCACCAAGCGGATCAAGCTCGGCACCGGCGTGGTGTCGCTGCCCTATCATCATCCCTACAATGTCGCGCAGCGCATGGTGCAGCTCGACCACATGACCGGCGGCCGCGCCATCTTCGGCTCCGGCCCCGGCGCGCTCGCCTCCGACGCGCATACGCTCGGCATCGATCCGATGACGCAGCGCGACCGCCAGGACGAGGCGATCGGCGTGATCCGCCGTCTCTTCGACGGCGAGCGCGTCACTGCGAAGAGCGACTGGTTCACCATGAACGACGCCGCGCTGCAGCTCCTGCCGCTGCAGGAGGAAATGCCGTTCGTCGTGGCCTCGCAGATCTCGCCCTCCGGCATGACGCTCGCCGGCAAATACGGCATCGGCATCATCTCGCTGGGTTCGATGACGACGCAGGGTCTGATGTCGCTGCAACAGCAATGGCAGTTCGCCGAGGATGCGGCGAAAAAGCACGGCACCAAGGTCGATCGCGCGAACTGGCGCGTGCTGCTGACCTGGCACATCGCCGAAACCCGCGAGCAGGCGCGCCGCGAGGCCGGCGCCGGGCTGATGCGCTGGCACAACGAATATAATGTCGGCACGCTGCAACGGCCCGGGCTCACCGCGTTCGCCTCACCCGACGAGGCCGTCGACAAGACCGCCTTCGTCGAGGGCGCGGCCTCCGTCATCGGCACGCCCGACGATCTCGTCAAGATGATCAAGAACGTGATGCAGGTCTCCGGTGGCGTCGGCGCCGTCATCGGCTTCGTGCACGACTGGGCCAATCCGGAGAACACGCGCCGGAGCTGGGACATGGTCGCGCGCTACGTGGTGCCCGAGATCAACGGCTACATCGACGGCTTGCGCAAGTCGCAAAAGTTCGTGATCGAGAACCGCGCGATCTTCGAGCGTGCGGGACAGGCCGTGATGGCCAAGATCATGGAAAACGAGAAGGCCGCCGAGGCGTTGAAGGTGACCGGCGCCGGCCGCGTTGCGATTCCGGCCGTCAACGCGCCGGATTTGCAGAAGGAAGCGGCGAAGCGATAAGTTCAGGGCCCGCCGGCCCCGGCGAACGCCTCGTCCTTCGAGACGACCGCTCCGCGGTCTCCTCAGGATGAGGCTAAGCGGCATCGGAGTCCGTTGAAACTGCTGCCGCACAACGCTGTCCTGGGCCCGCCAGAGGCGGGCGTCTCGAAGGATGGCCACAGCGAAGCACCGGCGCATCAGCGGACCGGGATTGTGTTATGTTGGGTCCAGCCAACCGGAGCGACCGTCATGTCGATGCAGAATGTAGCCGCGCCTGCGCTCGGCTTCACTCCGCCCAAGCGCAACGAGCTGACACATATCCCCGGCGACGAAGGCTGGCCGATCATCGGCAAGACCTTTCAGGTGCTCGCCGACCCCAAGGGACACATCGAGTCGAACGGCGCCAAGTACGGCCTGGTCTATCGCACGCATTTCTTCGGCGAGACCAATGTCGTGCTGCTCGGCCCCGAAGCCAACGAGCTCGTGCTGTTCGACCAGCAAAAGCTGTTCTCCTCCACCCATGGCTGGAACAAGGTGCTCGGCCTGTTGTTTCCGCGCGGATTGATGCTGCTGGATTTCGAGGAGCACCGGCTGCACCGCAAGGCGCTGTCGGTCGCATTCAAGTCCGGCCCGATGAAGTCGTATCTGAGCGATCTCGACCGCGGCATCGCCGCCCGCGTCGCGCAGTGGAGGGCGAAACCCGGCGAGATGCAGCTTTATCCGGCGATGAAGCAGCTCACGCTCGATCTCGCCGCCGCATCCTTTCTCGGCGCCGATATCGGGCCGGAGGTCGACGAGATCAACCGCGCCTTCGTCGACATGGTCGCCGCCGCCGTCGCCCCGATCCGCCGGCCCCTGCCCGGCACGCAAATGGCGGCGGGCGTCAGGGGGCGCAAGCGCATCGTCGCTTATTTCCGCGAGCAGATTCCGCTGCGACGCGGCAATCACGGCGGCGATGACCTGTTCTCGCAGCTCTGCCGCGCAACCCACGAGGACGGCGCGCTACTGTCGGAACAGGACATCATCGACCACATGAGCTTCCTGATGATGGCGGCGCACGACACGCTGACCTCGTCGCTGACCTCGTCGCTGACGTCGTTCATCGGCGAGCTCGCGGCAAATCCCGACTGGCAGGACAAGCTTCGCGCGGAAGTCATGGCGCTGGGACTCGCCCCTGGTGCGCCGAGCAGCTTCGACGATCTCGAAAAGATGCCGCTGTCGGAGATGGCGTTCAAGGAAGCGCTGCGGATCAAGCCGCCGGTGCCCTCGATGCCGCGCCGCGCCATGCGCGATTTCACCTTCAAGGGTTTTTCGATTCCGGCCGGCACCGCGATCGGCGTCAATCCGCTCTACACCCACCACATGAAGGACATCTGGCCGGAGCCGGACCGCTTCGATCCCTCTCGCTTCACCGAGGAGGCCCAGCGCAACCGACACCGCTTCGCCTGGGTGCCGTTCGGCGGCGGCGCGCATATGTGCCTCGGCCTGCACTTCGCCTACATGCAGGCCAAATGCTTCGCGCGGCACTTCTTGCAGAACATCGAGGTGTCGCTGGAGCACGGCTACAAGCCGGACTGGCAGATGTGGCCGATCCCGAAACCGCGCGACGGATTGCGGGTGCGGGTAAAGGCGGTTTAGCGCTCCACTTGCGTGTCCCGGACGCGCGAAGCGCGATCCGGGATCCAGAATAGTGAGCCACGTTCCGTGCGAGAGATGGCCCCCGGCTCTGCGGAGCGGCACTTCGCGCCGCGCCGCGTCCGGGGCACGAGACCAACCTCCTACGCCCCCTGATCGAACGCCTTGCGCAACGCGACATAGCCCTGCTGCTGCTGGCTCCAGTTGCGGCCGCCGGTCATCGCGCCGTCGATGACGAGGTCATGGCCGTTGATGAAGCTGGATTCGTCGCTGGCCAGGAACACCGCTGCATGGGCGATGTCATCGGGAAGGCCGGCGCGCGGGATTGGCTGCGCGGTCTTGTAGACCTCGCGCATCACCGCCGGCGTCTTCTCCGCCGCGTCGGTCGAAAGGCCGAGCGCCTTGCCGAAAATGCCGGTCGCGATGGCGCCGGGCGAGATCGAGTTGACGCGGACGTTGGACTCGCCGAGCTCCATCGCCACGCATCTGGTGAGGTGGATCACCGCCGCCTTGGCCGCACCATAGACCATCGACGACGAGAAGCCGGCAAGACGGCCGGCGATGCTGCCATTGTTGATGATGCTGCCAAATCCCTGCTTCTTCATGTGGGGCGCGGCGTGCTTCATGCCGAGCATGACGCTGCGCAGCAGGGTCGCCATCGCCGCGTCGAAGCGCTCGACCTCGAGGCCTTCGATGCCGCCGGTCTGCGCCGGGCCGCCGGCATTGTTGAACAGGCAGTCGATGCGGCCGAATTTTTCGATGGCGAGCGCGATCAGCGCCTGCATCTGCGCTTCGTCCGTCACATCCGTCTGGCGGTAGACGCAATTCGCCCCGAGCTGCTTCGCCAGCGCCTCGCCTTCCGGTATACGCCGCCCCGCGATCACAATTTTGGCACCTTCGGCAACGAAGACTTCAGCAGTCCGCAACCCGATCCCGCTCGTCGCGCCCGTGATCACCGCGACCTTGCCATCCAGCCTGCCCATGGAATGTCCCTGTTTTCGAACCCCTTGACGCCAAATGGCGGACACCGATCGACGACGGCGCCACGACGGTCGGCGCCGCAGCAGGCACTATTCCTGCCGGCTTCCGACAAGGCAAGCTTTGCTTGGGGCCGGCGACATGCGTAACATTCCTGGCGACCGCTCGATTGTCGAATGCGTATCGCGACCGGACTGCGCATGGGGAAGCTGATCGACGAATTCCGCAAGGGCTGGCAGGGCGTGGCACCGCCATCGCTCGGCCTGAGCCTTGCGTTTGCGGTTGCCTGCCTGCTGGTTGCGACGCTGGCGCGCTGGGCTCTCGCCCATGTGCGGCCCGACGTCTATTTCACGCCGTATTTCCCGGCCGTGTTCTTTGCGGCCGCGTTCGGCGGCTTCCGCATCGGCATCATCACGGCGCTGGTCGGCGGTGTGCTCGGCGTCGTCGTGAATTTTGGCGATGCGCTTGCCGATAACGCGCGATTCGCGCTGCTGGCACTCTATTGGGCGGTCTGCGCGCTCACGATCTGGGGCGTCGAGCACTATCGCTCGCTCCTCGTCGAGCAGCGCCGGATTTCCAGACGCCTGATCGAGGAAGAAGACTACCGCAAGCTGCTGGTCGACGAGCTCCAGCACCGGCTGAAGAACAAGCTGTCGACGGTGCATGCCGTGCTGCATCAGGTGCTGCACGATCAGCCGCAAATCTGGGCCCGGATCGATCCGCGGCTGCGATCGCTTGCAGCGACCGACGATTTGATCTCGCGGATCGACAAGGGCGGCTGCGACATTCGCGACCTCCTGATCTCCGAACTCGGCCCTTATGGCCATGTCCGCTTCACGCTCAACGGCGACCGGCTGTTCCTGCCGCCAAAGCTTGCGGTCACGCTGTCCCTGATGTTTCACGAGCTCGCCACTAACGCGGGCAAATATGGCGCGTTTTCCGCGCCGCGAGGATTGTTGCAGGTGTCATGGACCGTCAGCGACGACCGCCTGACTGTGACCTGGGATGAAACCGAGGGCCCGAGTGTCGACAAGATCTCCGAGCCCGGGTTCGGCACCAAGCTGTTGAAGTCGGCGCTGTCGGCCTTCGACGGCAAGACGGAGGTCTCCTATCTCAGGACCGGACTTCATTGCACCATGCAATGCCGTATCCCCAAGGACGGTTAGACGCGGCGCAAACGAAACCCGCTCACGCGCGTCGTTCGCGGTTTCGCCGGACGCGTTGACGCCCTGTTAATGACGATGGGCTGCGCGCGTCGCATCGCCGCAAAACACCACCGTAATTCTCCGGACCCCTTAACCAAACTTAAGAGGGAACCGCGCAAGATCGCGGCCATTGCAAAAGCGCGCTGAAACAACAAGATTCATGACTTCTATGAACGACAACAAATATTCCGGCGCGAGCGAAGCCGAACTCGGATTCCTCAAGGAAATCGTTAGAATGCTGCCTGCCGGCCTGACTGTGCAGGACGCGCAAGGCGAACTTCTCCTGGTCAACGATGTCGCGGCCGCCCAGCTGGGCATTGACGGCAGCCGCCCCTCGCGCGATCTCGCGTCGCGCCTCGAAGCCTGCCGGCAGGCCCTGAGCTCCGGCCAGGCGGTCGTCGCCGAGGAAGCGCTCCACGACGGAGCCGCACGCCAGGTGCTGCTGACCACCCATCGTCCGATCCGTCTCGACGGACGCGAGCTGCTGATCTCGGCCTCCTCCGACATCACGGAGCAGAAGAATTTCGAGGACCAGCTGTTCCGCTCGGCCTATTTCGACGAGCTGACCGGCCTGCCCTCGCGGCGCGTGATCGAGCATCGCGCCGCCAGCCTGCTCGCGCAGGGGCTCGCCGGCGAGCGCTTTGCGCTCGCCTTTCTCGACGTCGACAATTTCAAGCACATCAACGACTATTACGGTCACACCGTGGGCGATGCCCTGCTGGTCGAGCTGTCGAAGCGGCTTGGACGCGGCTTGCGCGATTCGGACATGCTGTCGCGCATCTCCGGCGACGAATTCCTGCTGCTGCTGTCGCCGATCCAGAACCAGGAGGAAGTCGCCGAATTCATGCAGTCGACCCTGGAACGGCTGACGGCGCCGTTCTTCATCGACAATTCGGAAGTGTTCGCCTCAACCTCGGTCGGCATCAGCCTCTACCCCGAGCACGGAAGCAGCTTCGAGACACTGCGCCAGAATGCCGACATCGCGATGTACCGCATCAAGAATGACGGCAAGGGATCGGCGGCCTTCTTCGATTCCAGCATGGAGCGCGAGGCGCTGGCCCGGATGAAGATCGAGCAGTCGCTGCGGCAGGCCATCCTCGAGAAACGCTTCTGCTGCGCCTTCCAGTCCAAGGTCGACATTCGCACGCAGGAGGTGAAGGGCATCGAGGCCCTGGTGCGGCTGCGCGACGACGAGGGCGTGATCCAGGCGCCGGGCTCGTTCATCAATCTCGCCACCGAACTCGGGCTGATCGACGAGCTGACCCATCTCGTGCTCGCCGAGATCGTCAAGTCGATCGACCTGATCAACGAGACATTCGGTGCGGAAGCGACCATCAGCATCAACGTCGCGGCCAAGCAGGCCGGCAACCCCGAATTCATGCGCAGCTTTGCCCAGGCGCTCGACCACACCGGTTTTCCGCAGCGCTTCATGATCGAGGTGACGGAAGACGCCTTCGTCGCCAAGAATCATTTCCAGGCCGAGATCCTGCCGATGTTCCGCAAGCTCGGCGTCGCCATCTCGATCGACGATTTCGGTACCGGCTATTCCTCGCTCTCGGCGCTCGCCGACATCACCGCGGACGAGATCAAGATCGACCGCTCCTTCATCACCGATATCCATAAGCGTCCACGCAACCAGGGGATTCTGCGCGCAATCGAATCCCTGAGCGAGGCGCTCGGCATGACCGTGATTGCCGAAGGCATCGAATCCTACGAGGAGCTCGCCTACCTCCAGGCTGCGACCAAGATCCGCTACGCCCAGGGCTATTATTTCTCCCGGCCGATCTTCCTGGAGGAGCTGAAGCTCGCAACGCCCATCTCCAGCGAAGCACGCGCCAGCGTCACAAACCGCGCGACGCAACAGAACCGGCAGGGCTATTCCCGCGCGAACGGATACCGGCGGTAACCCGGGCCTGATCGTTACTTTTCAGAGCTTGAGCAACCCGTTCCACGGGTGATGTCGACAATCGCTTCTGCCGATTTCCTCGGCGGAAGCGATCCGGCGCGGCCGGACCGAGACAGTATCACACACGCCGTTCCCGTGGTTCGCCGGAAGGTGGAATTGCAATGTCTGCGTGGTTGTGCAAATCGCTATGGCCAAAGCATTTCATCAGGAGGGACCACCGTGCGTCGATCACTCGTCATGGCAACCACCATCCTCGCCCTCGCCGCGGGCACCTCCGCACAGGCCGACGATCTCAAGATCGCGCTGATCTATGGCAAGACCGGTCCGCTCGAAGCCTATGCCAAGCAGACCGAGACCGGCCTGCAGATGGGTTTTGAATACGCCACCAAGGGCACCATGACGCTCGACGGGCGCAAGATCGTCGTCATCACCAAGGACGACCAGGGCAAGCCGGATCTCTCCAAGGCCGCGCTCGCGGAAGCCTATCAGGACGACAAGGTCGACATCGCGATCGGTACGACCTCGTCGGCCGCCGCACTCGCGATCCTGCCGGTCGCCGAGGAGAACAAGAAGATCCTAATCGTGGAGCCCGCGGTCGCGGATCAGATTACCGGCGAGAAGTGGAATCGCTACATCTTCCGCACGGCGCGCAACTCGTCGCAGGACGCGATCTCGAACGCGGTCGCGATCGGCAAGCAGGGCGTCACCGTCGCGACGCTGGCGCAGGACTACGCCTTCGGGCGCGACGGCGTCGCAGCCTTCAAGGAGGCGCTCGGCAAGACCGGCGCGACCCTCGCCGCCGAAGAATATGCCCCGACTTCGACCACCGACTTCACCGCGGTCGGCCAGCGCCTGTTCGACGCGCTGAAGGACAAGCCGGGCCGCAAGGTGATCTGGGTAATCTGGGCCGGCGCCGGCAATCCGCTGGCGAAACTCCAGGACATGGATCCGAAGCGCTACGGCATCGAGCTGTCCACCGGCGGCAACATCCTGCCGGCGCTCGCCGCCTATAAGGGCCTGCCCGGCATGGAAGGCGCGACCTATTATTTCTACGCGATCCCGAAGAACCCGGTAAATGACTGGCTCGTCGCCGAGCACCAGAAGCGCTTCAACGCGCCGCCGGACTTCTTCACCGCGGGCGGCTTCGCCGCCGCGATGTCCGTCGTCGCCGCCGTCACCAAGGCGAAGTCGACCGACACCGAGAAGCTGATCAGCGCGATGGAAGGCCTGGAGTTCGACACGCCGAAGGGCAAGATGATGTTCCGCAAGGAAGACCATCAGGCGCTCCAGAGCATGTATCACTTCAAGGTCAAGGTCGATCCGAATGTCGCCTGGGCCGTGCTCGAGCCGGTGCGCGAGCTGAAGATCGAGGACATGGACGTTCCGATCAAGAACAAGCGCTGAGTTTTTTGACTTCACCTCTCCCGCTTGCGGGAGAGGCCGGGAGAGGGCTCTATCCTCTTGGGGTTCTCGATTGCCGAGACACCCTCTCCCATAGCCGATGCTCCGCATCGGCGTTCTTTCAAGAACGGCGGCCGAGGGCCGCCTGTGCCTCCCCCGCAAGCGGGGGAGGGGGCGCAGCGCGGCCGCTGATACATCTCATTTCATCATTTGCCAGATCGTCCATGACGCTGACCCTCGAAACCCGCGACCTCACCATCCGCTTCGGCGGCCATGTCGCGGTCAACAGTGTCACCTGCAGCTTCCGCCCGGGCGAACTTACCGCGATCGTCGGTCCGAACGGCGCCGGCAAGACCACTTATTTCAACCTGATCTCCGGTCAGCTCCACGCATCGAGCGGCAGCATCCTGTTCGACGGCACCGACATCACCCAGCATTCCGCGCCGATGCGGACGCGCGCAGGCCTGGGGCGCGCCTTCCAGCTCACCAACCTCTTTCCGAATCTGTCGGTGGAGGAAAACGTCCGGCTCGCCGTGCAGGCCGCCGACGGCACTCACTACGATATGCTGCGGCCCTGGATGGTCCGCCGCGATCTGATCGCCCGCGCCGATGCTATCCTGGATCAGGTCGCGCTCGGCGGCCGCCGTGGCGTCGCCGCGACCGCACTGTCGCATGGCGATCAGCGCAAGCTCGAGGTCGCGCTGATGATGGCGCTCGAGCCAAAGGTCTTCATGTTCGACGAGCCGACCGCAGGCATGAGCATCGACGAGGTGCCGCTCGTGCTGAACCTGATCGCGCAGCTCAAGCAGGACAAGAGCAGGATCATTCTGCTCGTCGAGCACAAGATGGACGTGGTGCGATCGCTCGCCGACCGCATCATCGTGCTGCATAACGGCCAACTTGTTGCGGACGGCCCGCCGGCCGAAGTGATCGCGTCGCCGATCGTGCAGGAAGCCTATCTCGGCGTCGCGCCGAATAAAGTTGGAGGGAGCGCAGCATGACCGATCTGTTGAAGCTCTCCGGGGTGCACACCCATATCGGCCGCTATCACATCCTCCAGGGCATCGATCTCGCTGTCGCGCAGGGGCAGACCACGATGCTGCTCGGCCGCAACGGCGCCGGCAAGACCACGACGTTGCGCACGATCATGGGCCTCTGGCAGGCCTCCTCCGGCGAGATCAGCCTTGCCGGCGAGCGCATCGAGAGCCGTACGACGCCCGACATCGCGCGGCTCGGTGTCGGCTACGTGCCGGAGAGCATGGCGGTGTTCTCCGACCTCACGGTGAAGGAAAACCTGGTGCTGGCGGCGCGCGACGGGCCGCTCGACGACGCCCAGCTCGACTGGATCTTTGGCTTCTTTCCGGCGCTGCGCCGGTTCTGGCTGTCGCGCGCTGGAAGTCTCTCGGGCGGGCAGAAGCAGATGCTGTCGATTGCCCGCGCCATTATCGAACCGCGCAAGCTCCTGCTGATTGACGAGCCGACCAAGGGACTGGCTCCGGCGGTCGTGATGGCGCTGATCGAGTGCCTGAAGGAGATCAAGCGCAAGGGCGCCACGATCCTTCTGGTCGAGCAGAATTTCTTTGCCGCCCGCGAGCTCGGCGACGACGTGCTGGTGATGGACAACGGCACCATCGTCCATCGCGGCGAGATGGCGGCCTTGGCCTCCGACGTGCCGCTGCAGGAGCGGCTGCTCGGCCTCAGCCTGGAGACGCATCAATGACCGAGCTCGCCGCAACCGATCCGCTGCCGAAGCCGAAGCGTGACATCGCGCCGATCCTGCTACCGATCGCGGTCGCCCTGGTGATGATCCCGCTGATCGGCTCGCCCAGCACCTGGCTGACGCTGACGGCCGCGAGCCTCGCGATGGGCATGATGATCTTCATCATGGCCTCCGGCCTCACGCTCGTGTTCGGCCTGATGGACGTGCTCAATTTCGGCCATGGCGCCTTTATCGCGGTCGGGGCCTATGTCGCGACCCTGGTGCTGGCGCCGTTCGCGGCCTCCCTCCAGGCGGATTCGCTGTGGATCAACCTCGCGGTGCTGGCGCCGGCGGCACTGCTGTCGATGGCGGTCTCCGGCGCGCTCGGCCTCATCGTCGAGCGGGTACTGATCCTGCCCGTCTACGGCCAGCATCTGAAGCAAATCCTGATGACGACGGGCGGCCTGATCGTCGCCGAGCAGACGCTCTATGCGGTGTGGGGGCCGCAGATCATTCCGACGCCGCTGCCGACGTCGCTGCGCGGCTCCTTCATCCTCGGCGATGTCGCGATCGCGAAATACCGCGTGCTGGCGACGCTGATCGGCCTCGCCGTCTTCATCGCGATCCAGCTCGTGCTCAACCGGACCAAGCTCGGGCTTTTGATCCGCGCCGGCGTCGAGAATCGCGAGATGGTCGAGGCGCTCGGCTATCGCATCCGCCGCCTGTTCCTCGGCGTGTTCATGACGGGATCGGCGCTGGCCGGCCTCGGCGGCGTGATGTGGGCGCTGTATCGCGAGCAGGTTCACGCCTCCATGAGCGACGACCTCACCGTCTTGATCTTCATCGTCGTCATCATCGGCGGCCTAGGCTCGATCGGCGGCTGCTTCATCGGCGCGATCCTGGTGGCGATGATTGCCAATTACGGCGGCTTCCTGGTGCCGAAGCTCGCCCTCGTCTCCAATATCCTGCTGATGGTCGCCATTCTGATGTGGCGGCCGCGCGGCCTCTATGCGGTGACCAGCCGATGATGATCCTGTCAGGCGACCCGCCGCGCAGCCGCGTGCTCACGCTCATTCTCGTCCTCATCATCCTGGCGCTGCTGGCGACGCCGTTCCTGTTCCCCGGGGCGAAGGCGCTGAACGTCGCAGCCAAGATCTGCGTCTTCGCCGCGCTGGTAGCTTCCTACGATTTGCTGCTCGGCTATACCGGCTCGGTTTCGTTCGCACACACCATGTTCTACGGGATCGGCAGCTACGCGATCGCGATCGCGCTGTACGGGATGGGCCCGAATTGGGGTGCGGTTGCAACCGGCATCGTGGTCGGCCTGCCGCTTGCTGCGCTGCTTGCGCTTGCGATCGGACTGTTCTCGCTGCGGGTGGCCGCGATCTTCTTTGCCATGATCACGCTCGCGGTCGCATCCGCCTTCCAGGTGCTGGCCTCGCAGCTGTCCTGGCTGACCGGCGGCGAAGACGGGCGCAGCTTTCAGCTGCCCGAGCTGCTCAGGCCCGGCACGGTGCTGATCTCCAGGAACGTGCTCGGATTCGAGCTCAACGGCCGCATCCTGACCTACTATCTGGTGTTCGCCGTCTCTGCCCTGATGATCCTCGCTTTGCTGCGGGTGGTGAATTCGCCGTTCGGGCGCGTGCTGCAGGCGATCCGCGAAAACCGCTTCCGCGCCGAGGCGCTCGGCTTCCGCACCGTCTTCCACCTGAGCTACGCCAACTGCATCGCCGCACTGGTCGCCGCCGGCGCCGGCATTCTCAATGCACTGTGGCTGCGCTATGCCGGCCCCGATACCTCGCTCAGCTTCTCGATCATGCTGGACATTCTGCTGATGGTCGTGATCGGCGGCATGGGCACGATCTACGGCGCGATCATTGGCGCCACCATCTTCATCCTCGCCCAGAACTATCTGCAGGCGCTGATGGGCGTCGCCTCCAAGGCGGCGTCGGAAGCCGGTCTGCCGCTGCTGCCGGGGCTGTTACATCCCGACCGCTGGCTGCTGTGGCTCGGGCTGCTCTTCATCGCCAGCGTCTACTTCTTTCCGACCGGCGTGGTCGGGCGGCTGCGCAATCTCGGCGGCGACAAGAGCGCGGGCAGCTCGCATTAACACGCGATTCATGATGCAGCGCGGCAGCTCGCTGGACACGACTGCGATCGCGCAACGGGATTAACGCTCAGGTAACTGGCTTTCCTAAGCTTTACGCCATTTGTGTGCTGTATTCCTGTCCCTCCAGGGAGGGGGCATGCGCCAGGTCTTTGCAGGAATTGCAGCCGGAATGTTCCTAGCCGCGAAGCACGGCTGGGAGGCAGCCGTTCGGCGCGGACCGGTGCTGTGGCTCACTTTGTGCGGCGTGTTGCTGGTCGCGGGGATCTTCGCGGTGACCGCGATGGCCGTCGGCGAATTTCGCGAACGTACCTTGGCCAACCGCGAGCGCGAGCTGGAAAATACGGTGCAGCTGATCGCGCGGCACTTCGATCAGCAATTCGAGGATTCCGACGTCGTCGCCGCCGATGTGATCGGGCAGATGAACCTGCCGGAGATCAGTTCGGCCGCGATGTTTCGCGAGCGCATGTCCGGGCCCGCGACGAACCAGATGCTGCGGAGCAAGATCAGCTCCGTGTCTTACCTCGGCGACATCGCGATCTACGATGCCGACGGCGAACTGATCAACTGGTCGCGGGCCCAGCCGCTCCCCAAGATCAACATCACCTCGCGCGGATACTTTCAGACGTTCAAATCCAATCCGACGGCCGAACCAGTGATTCTGGAGTCGGTCCGCAGCTTCATCATCGGAAAATGGACCACGGTCGTCGCGCGCCGGTTGAACGGCGCGGACGGCAGCTTCTATGGCGCGCTGGTCCGCCGGATCGATCCGGACAGCTACCAGAACTATTTCGCATCCGTTGCGCTGGCGGAGGGCACGGCGATCTCGCTGTTCGACCGCAATGGCAGGATGCTGTCGCGCTACCCGCATGTCGAAGAGCTGATCGGCAGGGACTTCAAGGACGCGCCGCTGATGCGCAAGATGCTGACCGAAGGTGGCCGGCACACCCTGCGCGTCAGGGGCCCGATCGACGGCGACGAGCGCCTCGGCTCCGGGGCCTCGCTTTCGCATTTCCCGCTGATCATCGTCGCGACCAACACCACGAGCGCGGCGCTGGCCGACTGGCGGCAGCAGACCGGTTTCATGGTCACCACCGCCGCGCTTTCGGCAACCGTGATTGCGCTGATCCTGTTCCTGATCGTTCGCCAGATCAACCGGCAGAACCGCGAGGCGCAGCAACGGCTGGAGGCTGAACGGGGGCGGCTCGACACCGCCTTGAACAACATGTCGCAAGGGTTGATCCTGTACGATGCCGCCGGATACATCGTCACCTGCAACCGCCGCTACGCCGACATGTTCGGCCTCTCTCACGACGTCATCAAGCCCGGCTGTCACATCCGCGAGGCGATGTATCATCGCAAGGAGCGCGGCGCGTTCGAAGGCGATGTCGAGGCATTTTGCGCCGACGTCATGAGGATCGTCGCGGAGGGCACGGTCTCCACGAGAACCCATCAGTTGCCAAGTGGCCGAGCTTTTCAGGTCATCAATACTCCGCTCGCGCAGGGCGGATGGGTGGCCACGATCGAAGACATCACCGAGCGCCGCAAGCTGGAGCAGGAACGCGACCGCAACTACATGTTCCTGCGCGAGATCATCGACCACATCCCATCGCAGATTACGGTGAAGGATGCTCAAACGCGGCAATATCTGCTGGTCAACCGGACCGCCGAAGAGCAATTCGGCCAATCGAGTGAAAACATCGTTGGCAAGACTCCCTTCGACATCTACCCGGATGCCTCCGCCAGGATCGTCACCGACGACGACAGCAAGGCGCTGAAGTCGGGCGAGAGATTGTTCAAGGACGAACATGCCTGGCAGAGCCAGGCCAAGGGGATGCGCTACATCACCTCGACCCGGATCGGAATCCGCGATGAATCCGGCGAGCCGCGTTACCTCATCAACGTCGTCGAGGATGTCACCGAACGGCGGCGCGCCGACGAGAAGATCGCGCATATGGCGCATTACGATGCGCTCACCGACCTGCCCAATCGGACGCTGTTCCGCGAGCAGATCGAGCGCGAACTGGAGAAGATCGGCGGCGGCAATCAATTCGCGCTGCTCTATATCGACGTCGACGAGTTCAAGGGCATCAACGATTCGCTCGGCCATCACGTCGGCGACGAGCTGTTGAAGGGGATCGCGGCCCGCATCCGCAGCTGCCTCGGACCGGGCGACCTGATCGCGCGGCTCGGCGGCGACGAATTCGCGGTGATCCAGACCGGGATCAAATCATCCGCCGACGTGGTGTCATTCGTGACACGGATCTTCGAGGCGATCCGCCGGCCCTATCACTGCTTCGGCCATCAGCTCTCCACCGACGCCAGCATCGGCATCGCCATGGCGCCGCAGGACGGCACCGATCTCGACCAGCTCATCAAGAATGCCGATCTCGCGATGTACGGCGCCAAGGCCGAGGGACGCCGCACCCACCGCTTCTTCGAGCCGGAGATGGATGCGAGCGCCAAGGCGCGCCTGAGCCTGGAGCAGGATTTGCGGCAGGCCCTCGTGAACGGCGGTTTCGAGATCCACTATCAGCCGCTGGTCGACCTGCGCACCAACGAGGTCTCGGGCTGCGAGGCGCTGCTGCGCTGGCGGCATCCCCAGCGCGGCATGGTGTCGCCGGCAGAGTTCATCCCGATTGCCGAAGACACCGGCCTGATCAACGAGCTCGGCGACTGGGTGCTGCGCATGGCCTGCAACGAGGCCGCGACCTGGCCGGCGCATGTGCGCGTCGCGGTCAACGTCTCGCCGGTACAGCTCAAATGCTCGACGCTGGCACTGCGGATCGCCGGCGCGCTCGCGGATTCCGGACTTGCCCCGTGCCGGCTCGAGCTCGAGATCACCGAGGCCGTGCTGATCCGCGACGACGAGGCGGCGCTCTCGATCCTGCACCAGCTCCGCGCCATCGGCGTGCGCATCGCGCTCGACGATTTCGGCACCGGCTACTCCTCGCTGAGCTATCTCAAGCGCTTCCCGTTCGACAAGATCAAGATCGACCGCTGCTTCGTCGCTGATATCGCCGAGGCGAGCGGCGCGCCCGTGATCGTGCAGGCGGTGGTGAACATCGCCGCCGCCAGCAACATGACCACGGTCGCGGAGGGCGTCGAGACCGAGGCGCAGCGCGAGATGCTGCGCGCGCTCGGCTGCACGGAGATGCAGGGTTATCTCTTCAGCAAGCCGAAGCCGGCCAGCGAAGTGCGAAAGCTGTTCGGCCCAAACCATGCCTTGCCGGTGGCGGCGGTGGCCTGAGATGGCGAAGCCGGGGAAAGCGCCAGCCAAGACGGTCGACGTTGCGGATTCCTATGCCGTGCGGCTGATGCAGCATCTGGTGGTGCCGACCTTCGTGATCGACCCCAAGCGCCGCGTCGTGATCTGGAACAGAGCCTGCGAGCGGCTGACCGGCGTCGCCGCCTCCGAGGTGATTGGCACCAATAAGCACTGGCAGGCCTTCTACGAGACCAGGCGCCCTTGCCTCGCCGACCTCGTTGCGCTCGACCGCCCGGAACAGCTGCCGGAGTTCTATTCGGAGTATGCCGCGCGCGGCCATAACGGGCTCGGCTTCAGCGCCGAGAACTGGTGCGTGATGCCGAAGCTAGGCAGCCAGCTCTATCTCGCCATCGACGCCGGCCCCATCCACGACGAGGCCGGCCATCTGATCGCGGTGGTGGAGACGTTGCGCGACCTTACCGACCAGAAGCGCGCCGAGATGGCCCTGAAGGAGCTTGCCACCAAGGACGGACTGACCGGCCTGTCGAATCGTCGCGCGTTCGACCAGATGCTGATGACCGAATGGGCCCGCGCCCAGCGGACGCAGAAGCCGATGGCGCTGCTGTTCGTCGACGTCGATCATTTCAAGCTGTTCAACGACCGCCACGGCCATCAGAGCGGCGACGAATGCCTGCGCGCGGTCGCGTCCGTCGTCAGCCGCTATGCCGTGCGCCCGCTCGATCTCGCCAGCCGTTATGGCGGGGAGGAATTCGCGCTGATCCTGCCGGACATGGATTGCGATACCGCTTGCGTCATCGCCGACGAGATCCGCTGCGCCGTGATGGCCTTGCGGATCGCGCATGGCGCCATCGGGGCCGGCGACCACGTCACCCTCAGCGTCGGCGTCGCCAGCCACGTTCCCGGCGAAACCGACGGCAGCCCCGACCGGCTGCTGGGCGCCGCCGACCAGGCGCTCTATGCGGCCAAACGGCTCGGCCGCAACCGCATCATCTGCGCCGAACGGCTGCTCGCCGAGTTCGCCAAGCTCGGGCGGGACGGCGTGCCGGTTCCTGGCCGCACGGCCCGTAAATCAGCCTAGCCCAAATCAGCCTGGCGGGAGACGGCGGAAGCGGTTGCCCGCCCCTCGCCAATCGGCTAAATGAACCTCGACTAGCACCCGTAGCTCAGCTGGATAGAGCGTTGCCCTCCGAAGGCAAAGGTCACACGTTCGAATCGTGTCGGGTGCGCCAGTCTCTTCCAGTGCGCGCTGGAGCTCCCCTCACCCGAGCTGCCTTGTTACCGCTCGCGCTGGAGTCATCGCCTGCTCAGCCGAGCACTCGCTCAGGTCAGCATCGAGATAATCGCCTGGATCTGGTCGGAAGCCGACGTCACCAGTCCGTCATATGACGTCTGGCCGTGTGCGGCAGCCTTCAAAATGCATTCGGCGACGGCGGCCTTGAGACCGAACACCGACTGATGGGCCGGGACGTTTGCCATCACGGTCTCGAGTGCCTGACGCATCGTGTGAACGAGCTCGGAGCTGTATTGCATGTGCTGTCCTCCGCCAGCTCATATTAGGTCGCCCGCCGATGCTTGCCACTCACAAGCCTGAGATTGTTCTTTGATGAGCTCTGGACTGAACGTCTCAATTCAAACGCCAGATGGCCGCATTGAGCACGCCGGCAAACGCGACCCAGGCTGCGTAGGGCACGAACAATGCGGCGGCCAGCCTGTCTCGTGATGCCTCCAGACGGATGTAGGTCACGATCGCGACGAACAGGCAGATGAGGATGACGAGCGCAGCTCCGATCCGGTGCATCGTGAACATCACCGGCGACCAGGCGAAATTGAGGATCAGTTGCGCGGCCCAGGCCTGCATCGCTTTGCCCATCATCGCTTCGCCCATGGGTTCACGGCTGGGTTCACGGCGGAAGGTTCGCCAGCCCGCGACCGCGATCATGATATAAAGGATAGTCCACGCCACCGGAAACGCCCAGTTCGGCGGCACGAAACCCGGCTTGGCGAGAGCCGCATACCAGTCTCCGGGGAGATTGGTCGCGCCGATCAGCCAGCCGAGTCCGACCACTCCGACGACGAAGACCAACAACTGAAACATCCATCACCTCGCGCTTCACCTCGCGCAATTGTATCATCTTTCCATGAGCGAATCCGACACGGCGACGGGCGAGGCCTCGCCCGTCCGCAAGATCATCCATATCGACATGGATGCCTTCTACGCGTCCGTGGAACAACGCGATAACCCGGAGCTGCGCGGAAAGCCGGTCGCGGTCGGAGGCTCGGCGGAACGTGGCGTTGTCGCGGCCGCCAGCTATGAGGCCCGCGAATTCGGCGTTCGCTCTGCCATGCCATCCGTGACGGCGAAGCGACAATGTCCCGATCTGATCTTCGTCAAGCCGCGCTTCGAGGTCTACAAAGCGATCTCCAGGCAGATCCGCGACATCTTCGCGGAGCATACCCCGATCATCGAGCCGCTGTCGCTCGACGAGGCCTATCTCGACGTGACCGAAAACCTGCAAGGCATCCCGCTGGCGCGCGACATTGCACTCAGGATCCGCGAGAGGATCAAGGCCGAGACGGGCCTCAACGCTTCGGCCGGCATCTCCTACAACAAGTTCCTGGCCAAGCTCGCCTCCGATCATCGCAAGCCCAACGGTCAGTTCGTGATCTCACCGGAGATGGGACCCGCCTTCGTCGAGACGCTGCCCGTCGGAAAATTCCATGGGATAGGCCCGGCCACGGGCGCGAAGATGAACGCGCTCGGCATGTTCACCGGTCTCGATATTCGTCGTCAGACGCTGGAGTTCATGAATGCGAATTTCGGCAAGTCGGGCGCCTATTACTACTGGATCTCGCGCGGTGTCGACGAACGGCCGGTCCGGGCCAACCGGGTCCGCAAGTCCATCGGCGCGGAGACCACGTTTTCAAGCGATCTCACCGAATTCGACACGCTGGTCCCCGAGCTCAAGCCGCTTGTCGATAAGGTGTGGCGCCATTGCGAGGCGACGGGCAGCCGTGGCCGCACCGTCACCTTGAAGATCAAGTTTGCCGACTTCGAGATCATCACGCGCAGCAGGTCGGCCCCTTCGCCGGTCGCAGGCCGGGACGATCTTGAGCGGCTGGCTTGCGGCCTGCTCGAAGGCGAGATTCCGCTGCCCAAGAGCGTCAGGCTGCTGGGAGTCTCGCTGTCTTCCCTCCAGGCCGGGGACGATGCGGAGCCGCCGCAGCTGACTCTCGGCATCTGAACCAATCTAACGGGCTTTCGGCGAACGCGGACAGCTGCGCAGAGCGCGCTCACTCCGTGAATGAACGGCGGCGGGCTTTCAGCCTCGCCACCGAAGGTCGATCCGCTGGGCTGGATCAATGCCTCACGTGCTCGAACACGACGATCACGCCCGTCGGCTCGGGCTCGTGCGCCATCAGGCGGGTCAGCTCGGAATCGCCCCAATCGGCGAGGCTGACGACTTCGCCGCTCTGGCGCTCGGTGCCGGGTGGCGCCGTGGGCTCGACGACCTTCAGCCCTGTCTCGTCGACGAAGAAAGTATGCTCGCCGAACATGCTGTTGAGCTGCGGCATGGCGGGATGCTCGTCGGGCAGCACCTGAGCGCCGAGCTGGTTGACGGTCTGCTTCACCTGTTCGGATGTGAGCTTCATGAGCTGCTCCGTTTCTGTCACGTCGGTTTCATTGAGCTGAGCCAAAGCGGGCGTTCCCTGCGCCGATGTTCGCCCGGCCCAATCTCCCGAACAGGTGCTACGCACAAATGTTCCGGAGAAATGCATTTCGTGATCGCGTGTCGCGTCTGCCGCGCTTGCGGCACGAGATCGCCACAGGACGCACATGATTCGACATCCCAAGAGCCAAATTCCAACAGCTGAATTCCAAGAGCCGAGTTCGCTACTCGCTTCTGTTCTCGCCGACGGACAGTGCGCAGATGCGTGACAGATATGTGTAGGACAGCCCGGTCTCCTCGGCCCAAGCGTTGAACTGCGCCTGCACTTTTGCCAGATCCCCCTTCGACTTGACCTCTTCGGCAATATCGAGACCGGCATCGCGCAGGCACGCCACGACGTCCCTGGACGTCACAAAGCCGTCCCAGCCGACGAACCGCAGCAGCATCTGGCCGGTGTTGCCACCCAACCGGCTGCCGCGCTTGCTCAGGAGATCGAGCAGGCCGATCTGGTCGGACGGCGGCCATTTCGCCAGAAACTTGCCGAAACTGCCGTGCTCTCTTGTGATCTCCTGGATGAAGGCGGCGTTGTCGCGCACCGACATGATCTTGGCACCGTTGCGCACGATGCGCGCGTCGCGCAGCAGGCCCTCCCAATAATCCTCCGGCTGGAAGGTGAGCTTGGCCGGCTGGAAACGCAGGAAGGCGTCTTCAAACCCGTCCCATTTCGTCTCGATCACGCTCCAGGCAAAGCCCGCGCAAAACACACGCTTCGTCATCTCTGCGAGGATGCGGTCGTCGCTGCGTTTGACGAGGCCCTTCAGGTCGGGCTTTTCGGGCATCAGCTTTTCGAGCGCCTTGGGCCCGCCCTTGCGTTTTTCGGCGCGAGCACGAATGGTCTTGAAGGAGGTCATGCGGACACGAGCTGTTGGGGATACGAGCTGTTGAGGGTACGCCACGACATCAGAATTCGATGATCCGGTCCAGCCCGGCGACGCTTCGATGCTTGCACCCGCGGATGGGCCGCAGCATACTGCCCGCATTGAATTGGCGAGAGATGCGGCTGGTCTGCTTCTTGCGTTCAGATATTTTGCAATCCCTGAGCATTTTTGACGTCTCACCCCTGGATTTCCAATGCGATGCCTGGTCGTGGCCGACCTGCACTATTCGCTGCCTCAGCTCGACTGGCTCGTCAGCGCCGCTCCGCAATTCGACCTCGTGATCTTCGCCGGCGATGCACTCGACATCGGCTCGATGGTGGATTTTCGCGCGCAGATCGTGGTGGTGAAGAAGTACCTTGCGCTGCTCGCCACGAAGACCCGGGTGATCCTGTGCTCCGGGAATCACGATCTCGACGAGCGCAATGCGGAAGGCGAAAAGATCTCGCGCTGGATCTCGGAGGTGCGCGAGTTGGGCATTGCCTGCGACGGTGACAGCCTCACCGTCGGCGACACGCTGTTCACGGTGTGCCCATGGTGGGATGGGCCGCTGGTCAAGCAACGTCTCGTCGCGCAGCTCGGCGCCGCCGCGGCCAACCGGCCGCAGCGCTGGATCTGGATCCATCATGCGCCGCCGGCGGATTCACCGACGAGCTGGGGCGGCCAGCGCTTCTTCGGTGACGTCGATCTGGTGCAATGGATCATGCAGTACCAGCCCTCGATGGTGATCTCGGGCCATGTGCATCAGTCGCCGTTCACTACCGATGGCTCGTGGTTCGACCGGCTCGGCCAGACCTGGGTCTTCAACACCGGCCTGCAACCCGGCCGCCCGCCGACATATATCGTACTGGACCTCGATGCGGACAGGGCGTTCTGGCTTGCGGCCGGTGAGGCGCAATGGATCGATCTTGGCGCGCCGCTGCAGCGGCCCGCCGCTCCGATCGAGGCGGCGCCCGACTGGCTCACATTCTTGGATCGGATTGCCGATCCGAGCCTGGCGAGACCTCGAGCGGCGGCAGGTTGATCATGCTCTGGAGCACCTCGCCGACCATGGCCAGATGCGTGCCGTGGCCGGCATATTGCTGCTTGAGATCGGCGAGATAGGTGTTGGCCACATTGAGCCGCTGCGCCAGCATCTTGGCGATCAGAAGCGCCACGCCCGCCTCCTGCTTGAGGAACGAGGCGGCGTCCTCGAATTCGTAGACGACGGAATCAGAGCAGGCCCGTACGGTCGCCGTGTGCGGCTGCCCCAGCAGCACCGACATTTCCCCCAGCACCGCGCCGGGCTCGGCCACCGTGGCGACCACCATCTCGCCCTTGAGCACTTCGAGCTTGCCCTGCATCAGCACATAGAGATGACCGGTGGTGCCACCCTCGGCGACGATAAGCGTGCCGGCCGCAACCTGCCGCTCCGTCCCACCGGTGCAATAATCCAGAACTGCGCGCATCCGACCAAGCTCCCGTCGTAGGGAGATACTAGGGCACGATCGGCGTCGCGCGCTTGCTCAAATTTGTGGCAAGACCCGCACCCGCGACAGACGCTTCGCGAGATGGACCGACTGCCAGTTTCCGAGACCGGTGTCCTCGAATCCTGCCTTCTTCGCAAGGCCGCGCATCTCGGCGTTCACGCGCGCGGTCTCGGCTGCAATCATCTCGTGACCGAGATCGCTCGCGTGCTTCTCCATGGCTGTCATCATGCGGAGGCCGACGCCCTTGCGCTGAAAGACATCGGCAACGGAGATGGCGAAATCACCATGCCGGGCAGCCGCATCGTAGGCGTATCTGGTTTCGCCGATGATCGTGCCTTGCCCTTCCTGCCTGATCTCGGCGAGCAGGGTGAAATGACCGGGATGGCTGGTCTTGGCGACGCACTCGGCCGCGACCACGCCAAGGTCCGCCCGCGCGCCCATGAAGCGCTTGTTGCGTGATGTCGTGGAGAGGCTCGTGAAATAAATCGAGAGGCCCTCGACATCGGACGCGCTGGCCGGCCTGATACGGACCGTGGCGCTGGCTTCGGCTGACTCGACAACGGCATCCAGCAATGACTGTGACATGCGCGAGGCTCTCGGCAGGTTGCATTGAATGCAGACCTAGCCGGGACCGCCCGCTTAGCGCTTGGACGGGGCTGCCAATCTTGCGGCCGAAAGCGAACTGTTTCGCGCCTCAGTGCCGGGCATCACACGCGAGAGAGTGAAGGCACCTCCTCCGGCACGATCGCCTGGAGCCCGCCGAAGCGGCGCTCGCGGCCGTGGAAGGAGACCAGGGCCGCAGCGAGATCGCCCGCGTCGAATTCGGGCCACATCCGTTCGGTGAAGTGCAGCTCGGCATAGGCACCTTCCCAGAGCAGGAAGTCCGACAGCCGTTTCTCACCCGAGGTGCGGATGATGAGGTCGACGTCGCGCAAACCGGCCTCGCCGGTGACGAGCTGCGAGAACGCCTCGCGGGTGAGACTCGTCAGCGCCGCCGCCTTCGCCGCCGCGTTGAGGATGGCGTCGCGGGCGGAATAGTCGACCGCGATACGCACATGAAGCGTGCTGCCTTGCGCGGTGGCGTCTTCCGCACGCGAAATCGCATTGGCAATGCCGTCGGGCAGACGGTCGCGGCGGCCGATCACGGTGAGGCGCACGCCGTTCTTGACCAGGCTTTGCACCTCGTTGGCGAGGTAGAATCGCAGAAGCGTCATCAGCGCGGCGACCTCGGCCTTCGGCCTTCGCCAATTGTCGGTGGAGAAGGCGTAGAGCGTCAGCGTCCCGATGCCCTGCTTGGGCGCGGCTTCGACGATGCGGCGGATCGCCTCGACGCCGGCCTCATGGCCGCGAACGCGCGACAGGCCGCGCCGCGTCGCCCATCTGCCGTTGCCGTCCATGATGATGCCGACGTGAAGCTTCTCGTTGAGGGACGCAAGGTCACTTTGCATTGCAAAGTCTCCGGTCAAAAAAGGGGGAGGATCAGGTCGAGACGATACCGAGACGGCCGAGCGGCGCCGCCTCGCGGCCGGCGGCCTTGGCGGCGTCGCGCACCAGGCGCTCGAGCACGGCGAGATAGTCGAGGAAGCGGCGGCGGCCGGCCTTGGTCAGGCGGCAGGTGGTGTGCGGGCGATTGCCCTCATAGCCCTTGGTCACCTCGACGAGGCCGGCTTCCTGGAGCACGGCGAGATGCCGGCTGAGATTGCCGTCGGTGAGGCCGCAGAGCTGCTTGAGATCGGCGAACGCCAGACCCTTCGGATGCGCCATCAGCGAGGTCAGAAGTCCGAGCCTCGCCTTCTCGTGGATCACGCGGTCCAGTCCTTCATAAGAGAAGGGTGCGCTGTCAATCTTCGACATCATGGTCTCCGGATGCGAAATGCAGAATGCCCGCCATCACCGACTGCCCGATCACAAAGGGCAGGCCCATGGTCCATGGCGACAGCGTGTGGGTCTGGCTCGCGAGCACGACGACTGCGAAGCCGGAGATGAAATACCAGGCGCCGGCGAGCGCCACGGTGCGCGGCAGCGAGCGGACGGAGGCGAAAATGCCGAGCGACACCAGGATCTGCCACAAGCCTGGCAGCAGCCACAGCGTTTCGCCCGCGAACTTCCACATCACCACCGCAAGCAGTACACCGGCAACGCCTGCCGGCAGGAACTGCTCGACGGCCTGGTGGATCATGGCATCGGCGAGGCCCGAATGATGGCGGCGCGAACGCGCGCGCATCTCGATGCCGATGATCAGGGCGGAGAGCCCGGCGGCGATGAACCAGCCGAAGAAGAAGCCGAGCGGTTCGCTGGTGGCATCACCAAGCAGCCAGAACTGCAGGATTGCGGTGAGAAGCGCGACCGCGCCGGTCGCCGCCATGGTGGCCGGGCCGTAGCCGCGGAACGCCGTGCCGGCCGCAATCTGGCTGCGGATCGCCACGATGTCAGCCAGTGCCTTGTCGAGATCGCGCATTGGCAACGCCAAACCTCGCTCCGCCCATGCTTGCCAGGACTATCGGTCCGGTACACTTTGTACTGCAAAGTATATCGGATCGCAAAGCAAAGGCAAGCCCGAACGTCGCCTCTTGACACTAATCCCCCACCAGACAACTGCCGGTTGCGCGACACCTCCTCCCCCAGATAAGATGCGCGGGAATGCGCTCTGGGGGAAAAGTATGTGGCTTAAGTCATTCATCGTTGCGTCTTTATTGCAGCTGAGCGTCGTCATCGGAGCGCATGCGGCCGGGCCGTTCGGCAGCGTCAAAATCGGCAACTGGGTCGGCGGTGCGTTCAGCAATGACGAAACGGGAGCCTTCTCGCATTGTGCCGCGACGGCGCCTTATGCCAACGGCGTCATTCTCGTCGTCGGCCAGAATTCTGGGGGCTCGTGGATATTGAGCTTTGCGAGTCCCAGCTACCGCTTCACCAAGGGCGAGAACACCGCGATCGACGTCATCTTTGACGGACAGGAGCAGGCCAGACTGTTCGCCACGGCCAACCAGACGAACATGCTCAGCTCCGTCATGCCTGCCAACGTGGTACGAACGTTTCAGAAGGCGAGCCTGATTGTCGCGACGAGCGGCCGCACCGTGCTGAATTTCGACCTGACCTCGGCCGGGCCCGTGATTGCGGCATTGGCCAATTGCGTCACCAGGGTCAAAGCCGACGGGCTGAGCAAGGCCGGCGATTTCACAAAGGTTGCCGCCAAGCCGCAGGCCACGCCGGACAAGCAGGCACCGCCAGCCAACGGCAGCAAACCTGCCAGAGCCAAGAGCGGCACTGGCTTTGTCGTGAGCGCCGGCGGACACATCGTCACCAACAACCATGTCATCGATGGCTGCGTCGGCGACATCAAGGGCAACCTCACCGGCGACGCCTCGATGGTGCTGCGCGTCGTGTCGAGCGACGCCAACAACGATCTCGCTCTGTTGCAGGCGCCGTCGACGGCGACATTCAAGGACTATGCGCGGATACGCGACCGCTCAATCCGGTCCGGCGATTCCGTCGTCGTGATCGGCTTTCCCTTTCACGGATTGCTGACCTCGGACTTCACCGTAACGACCGGGATCGTGAGCTCGCTCAGCGGCTTGCGCAACGATTCGCGTTTCCTGCAAATCAGCGCGCCGGTGCAGCCCGGCAACAGCGGCGGCCCGCTGTTCGACACCACCGGGCAGATCGTGGGCGTGGTCACCGCAAAGATCCCTGCACTGCGCATCGCCGCTGCGACCGGTAACATCCCCGAAAACATCAACTTTGCGATCAAGACCGGCGCGCTGCGCGACTTCCTCGACAACTCCGTGGTGCCCTACCAGACTGCCGAACCGAAGGGCGAGATCAAGACCACCGACATCGCCGGCAACGCGCGGCCCTATACGATGCTGATCTCGTGCAACGGCACGGAGCAGGCCGAGGCGAAGCGGTAGCGGCAACGCAGGCCGCGTCTGCGCGGCCGCGGATGGCGCGAATGCGATCCGGGCTACCAGTCAAACCGCGAGTTCCTCAATACGGCGCGACGGGCCGCGTGCGCCGCGGCTGCCGCGGTTGCGGCAGGGATGATTGACCGTAGGCGACGAGCGGGTTGGCCCCGCAGGCCATGAGCCGGCCCGACACACTGGCCTGACATTGTCCATAGGTGCTGTAGGTGCAATCGCCTGGATAATCGTAGCCGCCACCCTGGGCACACCAGGGATAGTCGTGCGCCGCTGCGGGCGTGACGGCGGCGAAGCCGGCAAGGACCGTCGCGCCGAGGCCCAGCAGTGCCAATTGCGTCTTGCGCATGATCCCAACTCCTATCCTCACAGCGCGAGATACGCGCCATACAACATCAGGTTTCGCCACGCCGTTTTATTCCAGATCGACGGACGCTGACACGCAAGAAACCTTGATACGCAAGAAAAAAGCCCTGCCGAACGGGCAGGGCTCCAGTCACGGACGTCACAAGATCGCTACTCGACCTTCAGGCCGGCGAACTCGACGACCTTCTTCCATTTCTCGGTCTCCGCCTTGATCTCCTCGCCGAACGCCTCGGGCGTCTGCGCCCGCGGCTCGCCGCCGAGCTCGACCAGGCGCTTGGCCATGTCCGGCTCCTTTATCAGCGTGTTGATCTCGCTGTTGAGCTTGGCGATGATCTCCTTGGGCGTATTCTTCGGCGCACCCATGCCGAACAGCGCGCTCGCCTCGTAGCCCTTCACGGTCTCGCCGATCGCCGGCACGTCGGGCAGCTGCGGCGAGCGCTCCGCCGTGGTGACGCCGATGGCGCGGAGCGAGCCGGACCGGATGTGCTGGATGATCGAGGGCATGTTGTCGAAGATCACCTGCACCTGGCCGCCGAGCATGTCGGTGATCGCGGGCGCGGCGCCGCGATAGGGCACGTGCTGCATCTTGCAGCCCGTGAGCGCCATGAACATTTCGCCGGACAGATGCACCGAGGTGCCGTTGCCGGAGGAGGCCATGTTGACCTTGCCGGGATTGGCCTTCACGTAGTCGATGAATTCGGCGACGGTCTTGGCCGGCACGTCCTTGTTGACGGTCATCACGTTCGGCACGCGCTGGAACGAGGCGACCGGCGCGATGTCGCGCACGAAGTTGAACTTCAGGTTGCTGTAGAGCGAGGCGTTGATGTAGTTGGCCGGATTGACCAGCTGCAGCGTGTAGCCGTCGGGTTCGGCGTTGACGACCGATTCGGTGGCGATATTGTTGCCGGCACCCGGCTTGTTTTCGATCACGAATTGCTGGCCGAACTTCTCCGACAGCCGCTGACCGATCAGCCGCGCCAGGATGTCGGTGGCCCCGCCCGGCGGATAGCCGACCACCCATTTCACCGGGTGGGTCGGGTAATCGGCGGCAAGCGCCTTCGACAGCGGGCTGGCTGCAAGCGGACTGGCGGCGAGCAGGCTCAGCGCGGTACGGCGAGTGATCATCTCAAGGGTTCTCCCAACGTGTTGTTCTTGAAGCCAGATAGCTTGAAAGTGGCGTCGGCGCGGTTGTAACAAAGCTTGCCGCAGGCGGAAAGTGCACGGGGCGCATCACGACGAAAGGATAAGGCATGGCGGTCAAGGTCGAAGCCCTCGATCATCTCGTGATCAACGTCGCGGACGTGGCAGTGACCGCCGAGTGGTACGGCAAGATTCTCGGCATGGAAGTCAAGGTGTTCGACCCCGGCGGCGGCAAAGCGCCGCGGACTTCGCTTCAATTCGGTAACCAGAAGATCAACGTCCGGCCGCGCGATGCCGACAAGGTGGAGTGGTTCACCGCGGACCACCAGACGGCGGGCAGCGAGGATCTGTGCTTCCTCACCTCCGCCAGCCCCGACGAGGTGGTGGCGCATTTGAAGGCACATGGCGTCGCGATCGAACAAGGCCCGGTTCTCAAGCAGGGCGCCAGCGGCACCCTGCGCTCGGTGTATTGCAGAGATCCGGATGGCAGCCTGATCGAGATTTCGTCGTATGAGGACGGCGGCCGGTAAGGCGCTTCGAGCCACGCACTCCGTCGTCATGCCCCGGGCTTGTCCCGGACATCCACGTTCTTCGTACCATGCGTCAACGCGTGGATGGCCGGGACAAGCCCGGCCATGACGGCAGAGAGAGCACGGCATTTGCGCCCCGCGCCGTCCGATGGCAGGAAGACGCAATAAAGAAAACGCAGCCGCCGGCAAGATGCAGGCTGCACGGGAGGAGCCATGCCAGTTCAACAAACCGCCGCCGGAATCGTAGGCCCGTTCGACGGGCTCGGCGTGCCCTGGCTGCTGAAGATGCGGGCCGAGGTGCGCAGCTCGCATCCGTTCCTGATCTGGGCGCCATTCGACGCGCCCGCGCGGGGCTGGAGCTATGGCGAGTTTTACGAGCGGGTCGGCGCGCTCGCGGCGGGACTGACGAAGCGCGGCGTGAAGCCGGGCGAATACGTGCTCATTCACCTCGACAATTGCATCGAGGCGCTGCTGGCCTGGTTCGCCTGTGTCGAACTCGGCGCCATCGCGGTGACCACCAACACCCGATCGGCGCCGGCCGAGCTCGACTATTATGCCGATCATTGCGGCGCGGTCGGCGCGATCACGCAGCCCGCCTATGCCGAGATCGTCGCGCAGAACTGCCGCAACATCCGCTGGATAGCGGTGACCTCGCATGATGCGGGTGCGGCTCCAGAGCAAGCGAGCTCGCGCGGCGATAGTTTCGAATCGCTGTTCGCCGACAGTGCCGACCGTCCCAGGCGCGCGACCGATCCGCGCGCGCCGTGCAGCGTGCAATACACCTCGGGCACGACATCGCGCCCCAAGGCGGTGCTGTGGACCCACGCCAACGCGCTGTGGGGTGCCAAGATCAACGCCGCGCATGAGGACCTGCACGCAAGCGACGTGCACCAGGCCTATCTGCCGCTGTTCCACACCAACGCGCTGGCCTATTCGATGCTGGCGACGCTATGGGTCGGTGCCACCTGCGTGATCCAGCCACGCTTTTCCGCCAGCCGCTTCTGGCGCGCCGCGCGCGAGCACGGCTCGACCTGGACCTCGACGATCCCGTTCTGCATGAAGGCGCTGCTCGAGCAGGACATCCCGCGCGATCACAAATTCCGTCTGTGGGGCACCGCGATCAACGAGCCGCCGGCCTTCGCCGCCTTCGGCGTCAAGATCATCGGCTGGTGGGGCATGACCGAGACCATCACCCACGGCATCCTCGGCGAAATCGACCAGCCCAACATCCCGATGTCGATCGGCCGCGCCGCGCCGGAATATCAAATCCGCATCACCGACGACGACGGGCGGCCGACTGAGGTCGGCGGCACCGGAAATCTCTCGATCAAGGGCATTGTCGGCCTGTCGCTGTTCGCCGAATATCTGCACAACGAGAAAGCGACACGCGAGAGCTTCGACGAGCACGGCTTCTTTCTCACCGGTGATCGCGTGGTGCGGCTGGAGAACGGCTATATCCGCTTCGCAGACCGCAGCAAGGACATGCTCAAGGTCGGCGGCGAGAACGTCGCCGCGTCCGAGATCGAGCAGGTGGTCGCACTCGTCCCCGGCGTGCGCGAGGCCGCCGTGGTGGCGAAGACGCATCCGATGCTGGACGAGGTGCCAGTCGTCTTCGTCATCCCGCAGGGCGGCGTCGCCGCCGCGCGGCCCGATCTGCACGAGGCGGTGATGGCCGCCTGCCGCGCCGGCCTCGCCGACTTCAAGGTGCCGCGCGAGATCCGTTTCGTCGACGACATGCCGCGCTCGACGCTGGAGAAGGTCGCGAAGGCGGAGCTGAGGAAGATGGTGGGATAGGTAGCACGGGCGATTACCACGACGTCGTCCTGGCGAAAGCCAGGACCCATACCGCGTGATCTATGCAATGGCCCGGATGGTCGTTGCTACAGTCTTCGCCAAACGAGCGCTCGGGGTAATGGGTCCTGGCTTTCGCCAGGACGACATCGAGGGATCAGAACGACCCCAGCGCCACCGGTCGGAACGCTTGCAGCAGCTGCTGGTCCAGCTTGCCGCCCATGCCTTCCATCATCGCAAACGCGCGCGCGTGGGTGAAGGGCATGCGATAGGCGCGCTTCTCCACGAGGGCCGCGTAGATGTCGACGATGGTCGTGACCCGCACGATATCGCTGATCTGGTTCGACGAGAGATTGTTGGGATAGCCGGAGCCGTCGAGGAATTCGTGGTGATGCAGCACGACGTCCAGCATCTCCGGCGGGAAGCCGCCTTGAGCTGCGAGCGCGTCATAGCCGCGGCGCGGATGCTGGCGGATTTCGGCCATCTCTTCGTCGGTGAGCTTGCCGGGCTTGTCGAGCAGCGCGGAGGGAACGAAGGCCTTGCCGACGTCGTGCAGCAGCGCGGCACGGGTCAGCCGGCGCTGGTCGTCCTCGCGCATGCCGAGATGCTGGGCGAAGGAGACCGCAAATCCGGTCACGAACAAGCAGTGCCGATAGCTGCCGACATGGTGGCAGCCCACCGTGGTGAGCCACTCGCGCAGCGAGGAGTGCTTGATCGCCTTCAGGATCTTGCTCTCGGCGGCGATGACGTCGTCGAAGGTCAGGGGCACGCCGAGCGGCAGCTTCTCGAACATCTTCTTCAGCACCGCATGCGCGGCCTCGACGCCGCGATTGAGCGTCTTGCCGCGATCGGTCGCATCATAGACGGCGGTGTCGGGGAAGGCCGCGCGGATGCGCTGCAGGATGTCCTCGGGCTGAAGCGGCCGCGAGATGGTGTCGGTGGCGCCCAGCGCCCAAGCCTGCATGGTGCCGTGATGCAGGGCGTCCGCAAGCACGAACAGCCGAGGCATCGAACGATAGGCATCGCCGCGTAGCTTGTTGCGCACCCGTTGCACGCTCTCGGGCGAACGCAGATTGATGTCGACCACGAGGCCGGAGAGATCGCGCGAGGGCTGCTCGGGGAGCTCCTGCGTCGTCACCGTCGCGACGTCGCCGACCGCCTTGAGGATGCTGGCGAGCTCGCTGCTCTCGTCGCTCCGGTCGGAGGCGAGCAGAAGCCGGCGTTTGGCGGCGGGTTTGGCTGAGGCGTTCATGGCTTCCCCAAGAGCACGGGCGTGTTTCGGGCCAAAGCCTATGCCGGATCAGGTTCTCCGGCCCTTAAGAGGCGTGCTCAAAGGAACCCTGCGGAATCAGGGACAATTTTACGGAGTTCGGCTCCTCCCGGTTCCAATCAGAAAAACGTCGAAAACAACCCCATGCACAGTAGAGATGTGCTTGCAAACACAAAGCTTTTTTAACGACAAATCCGCCGGGGGACTGCCCCCCGGCGGATCATGTCAGGTCAACAATCGCAACCAGCCTTACGCCTTCATCGCGCCCTTCACGGCTTCGGCCGTGATCGGCAGGGCACGGACGCGGGCGCCGGAGGCGTTGAAGATGGCGTTGCCGATCGCGGGTGCGATCACCGTCACCGCGGGTTCGCCGACGCCGGTGGCCTTCTCGCCATTGGCGATCACGGCGATCGCGACCTCCGGCACCTGGCTCATGCGCAAGGGCGTGTAGCTGTCGAAATTGGTCTGTTCGATGCCACCATCCTTGAGCGTCGCCTTTTCGTACATCGCCAGCGACAGGCCCCACAGCGCCGCACCCTCGACCTGGGCGCGGATGTTGTCGGGATGCACCTGCGTGCCGACGTCGGTGGCGACCGTGAGCTTCTTCACGGTGACCTCGCCCGAGGGCGCGACGGCGACGTGGGCGACGCAGGCCGTCCAGCTTGCGGTCGCGCGTTCCTGCGACGAGACGCAGGCTACGCCCATGCCCTCACCCTTCGGCAGCTTCCTGGTGCCGTAGCCGGCAAGGCCCATCGCGGCGAGCAACGTGTTGCGCAGCCGCTGCGCGCCGCCGTCGTTCTTGCCGGCGCCGTCGAGCAGCGAGATGCGGAACTGCGCGGGGTCCTTGCCCGCCGCCGCCGCGATCTCGTCGATCATGCTCTCGACCGCCCAGAAGGTCCAACCCGGCGCGACCGAGCGGAGCTGGCCGGACGGCGTCGCGTTGTGCGCCATCTCGTTCTTGATCGCGCGCACATGATGGTTGGGCACGGTGTAGAAGAAGTCGGCCCCGTTCACCGTGAAGGAGTCCAGCGGACCCTTCTTGTCGACCGAGGGCGTCAGGAAATCGGGAATGCCCCAGCGCTGAGTCGGCCAGGCCGAAACCACGTCGTGGCTGAGCGCGACGAGCTTGCCGTCGCCGTCCACGCCCGCCTTTACTTTTTGATAGGTGAGCGGACGCGAGAAATCCATCGTCATGTCGTTCTCGCGCGTGTAGATCACCTTTACCGGCCTGCCGATCGCCTTCGCCGCCTGCACCGCCGGAATCATCATGTCGGCATCGAGCCTGCGGCCAAAGCCGCCGCCAAGCCACATCTGATGCATGACCACGAACTTCGGATCGATCCCGGCCGCACCCGCCGCGATCGCGCCGGAGCGCGTTGCGAACTGGTTGCCGGAATAGATGTGCAGGATCTCGCCCTTGAACTCCGCCGTGGCGTTCATCGGCTCCATCGGCGCGTGGATGTTGATGCTGGTGGTGTACTCTGCCTCCAGCACCTTGGCCGCCGTGCCGAACGCCGCCGCAGGATCGCCGTCCTTGACGAAGAACTGCCCGGAATCCTCCTGCTTCTGAAGCCGCTTGGCCTCTTCGAGCAGCGACTGGCTCGACACTTTCGCGTTCGGACCGCCGTCATAGTCGATCTTGAGCGCCTGCGCCGCCTTCTTGGCGTTGGCGTAGGTGCTGGCGACTGCGACGACCCAGCCCGAGGTCGTTCCGGTCTTGTCGTCGAGGGTGACGGCCTTGATGAAGCCCGGCACTTTCTTGGCGGCGCTGTCGTCGATTGATTTCACCGTGGCCCCGAAGCGTACCGGAGGCGTCACCACCGCGCCATAGGCCATGCCCGGCAGCATCACGTCGATGCCGTATTTGGCCGTGCCGTTGGTCTTGGAGGGGATGTCGAGCTGCGGCACCGACACGCCGATCATGGTGTATTGATCCGGCGTCTTCAGCACGATCGCCTTGAGCTCGTCCGGCGTGAAGGTTTTTGTCGCCTTGCCGCTCTTGACGACATCGGCGAACGACATCGTTTTCTTCGACTTCGGGTGCGAGATCATGGAATCGCGCACCACGAGCTCGGATGCCGGCACGCCCATCGCGGCGGCTGCGCCTTCGGTCAGGGCCATCCGTCCGGCGGCGCCGGCGCGGCTCATGGCCTCGAAGTTCATCATGGTCGACCAGCTGCCGCCGGTGATCTGCGCGCCGAGCACGGGATCGTTGAACTTCGGATCATTGGAGGCAAGCTGAACCCGCATGTCGCTCCATTTGGCGCCCAGCTCTTCGGCCACGATCTGCGCCATGGTGGAGGCGATGTGCTGGCCCATGTCGGCCTTGCCGCAGGTGACGGTGACGAGACCATCGGGCGCGATCGCGTACCAGACGCTCGGCTCGAAGTTCTGGGGCGCAGCGAGCGCCTCACCGATGCCGGGCACGCCGGCATAACCGAGCACGAGGCCGGCTGCTGCAGTGCCGACCAGGAAGGAGCGGCGGCTGAGATCTGATGTCTCAGGTGAGACGCTCTTGATGTGCTTATTCATGTGGGCCTCCGCTCGTTGCCGGTGGCGGACGCAGTGCGCATCTCGGTTGCGGCGCGCATGATTGCCTTCTGGATCCGTGAATAGGTCATGCAACGGCAGAGATTGCCGTCCATATGCGCCACGACTTCTTCCTTGGTCGGGTTGGGATTCTTCGCCAGCAGCGAGGCCGCCTGCATGATCTGCCCGGACTGGCAGTAGCCGCATTGCGGCACCTGCTCGGCGATCCACGCCTTCTGCAAGGGATGGTCGCCCTTGGCGGCGAGGCCTTCGATGGTGGTGATCTTCTTGCCGGCGACATCGCCGACCATGGTCTGGCACGAGCGCACGGCTTCGCCGTTGACGTGCACGGTGCAGGCCCCGCACAGCCCGGCACCGCAGCCGAACTTGGTGCCGGTCATCTGCAATTGCTCGCGGATCGCCCAAAGGAGCGGCGTATCGTTCGCCGCATCCACGGACAGACTCCGCCCGTTGATGGTGAGAGTTGGCATAGGCGTCTTCCCCTGCCGGTGCATGAAGCCGCTTACGACGGCAACTTGTATTGGCGGACGCCCACCGGGCCGGCGCCAGCCTTGATCGCAAGAATGATCGCGTTCGAGCGCGGAGGCAAATGCAATTTGGAATCGGTCGAACAAACGCGACGTCTGCTCGTTGTGCGTCGCGAGAGCGGCGGTGATGCAGCGACTGAACGCAATAGAGTGCACGCCAAGCATGCAGGCCATCGCGGCACGGCAGTTTCCTCCGAGTAACCGACCGCGTTAGGATGAGCGAAGAAACGAGTTAACAGGGTGGATGCAATGCCTCGGATCGATCGGGACGGCGTCAAAATCTACTACGAGGTTCATGGCGAAGGTCCGCCGCTGCTGCTGACCCACGGCTACTCATCGACGTCGGCGATGTGGCATGGGCAGGTCGAGGCGCTTGCCAGGGATCACAAGCTCATCTTGTGGGACATGCGCGGTCACGGCCAGTCCGACTATCCCGACGATCCCGCCGCCTACAGCGAAGGGCTCACGGTCGGCGACATGGCGGCGATCCTCGATGCGGTCGGCACGGAGCGCGCCATCATCGGCGGACTGTCGCTCGGCGGCTACATGTCGCTTGCCTTTGCTCGCGCGCATCCAAAGCGCGTTCGCGCGCTGCTGATCATCGACACCGGCCCGGGCTTCAAGAAGGACGATGCACGCGAGGTCTGGAACGCGCGGGCGCTCGCCACTGCCGACAAGCTCGATCGCGAAGGGCTCGACGTGCTGAAGGCGGCGACGCGCGAGCGCGCCACCGCGAACCATCGCAATGCCAGGGGATTGGCGCTCGCCGCACGCGGCATGCTGACCCAGCGCGACGCGCAGGTGATCGAGCTGCTGCCGGAGATCAAGGTGCCCAGCCTGATCGTGGTCGGTGCCGACGACACACCGTTCCTCGCAGCGTCGGACTACATGGCCGCGAAAATTCCCGGCGCACAAAAAATCGTGATTCCCGCCGCCGGACACGCCGTCAACATCGACCAGCCGCAGGCTTTTGTTGACGCGGTGCTGCCTTTCCTGAAGAACTTGCCGGAATAGGTCGGACGGGAACAGTGGCGATGAAGCGAACGATGTTGGCTGCGGGCGCGGTGTTGCTGTCGGTATCCGCGCAGGCCGAGCAATTCGGCGGGACACCGCCCCGCCTGCCCTTCGTCGCGACCTTGTCGAACAACACGCCGCTCGCCTTCGGCATGGATGCCGGGCAAACCGCGCGCGCCCTCGGCCAGCCGCTGCAATATGTGCGCGGACGCCCCGGCAACGAGATCTATCTCGCGCTTCGCAACATCGGCGGCGGCGGACTGATCTCCAACCGTCACCGCCTGTTCCTGCAATTCCGTCATGGCCGGTTGGCGGGATGGAAGGAGGATTACGGCGAGAACTGGATGTGGGAGTGAGAGTGGCTTTTCGTGACGCAGAGCAATCCTGTCTGCGCCATCATGCGTTGAAGCTGCCACATCGTCATGGCCGGGCTTGTCCCGGCCATCCACGGTCTTTCCTGCCTCACCAAGAACGTGGATGCCCGGGACGAGCCCGGGCATGACGAGTTTGTGGAACGAGCGGAACGCGCAATCGAAGACTAACTAAAAAGGACAACCCGCGTGGGACAAGACATCAAGCTGACGGCCTCCGACAATTTCCAGCTCAGTGCCTATCGCGCCGACCCCGCGGGCACGGCGAAGGGCGCGGTGGTGGTGATCCAGGAAATTTTCGGGGTCAACCATCACATCCGCTCGGTCTGCGATCGCCTCGCCGGGGAAGGCTATGTCGCGATCGCGCCGTCGATCTTCGACCGGACCTCGCCGGGCTTCCAGTCCGGCTACACGCCTGACGAGATCGCCGAAGCGCGCAAATTCGTCGCCAGTCCGGATTGGGACGCGATGCTGCGCGACACGCAGGCGGCGATCGATGCGGTGAAAAGCGTCGGCCCCGTCGGCATCATCGGCTTTTGCCTGGGCGGCAGCGTCGCCTTCGTCGCTGCGACCCGGCTGTCGGGCCTGAAGGCCGCGATCGGCTATTACGGCGGCGCCGTCGTGCGCTTTGCCGACGAGACACCCAAAGCGCCGACGCAGCTGCATTTTGGCGAGAAGGATGCCGGCATTCCCCTGACCGACGTCGAGACCATCAAGACCAAGCGGCCGGACGTGGAGGTCTTCGTCTATCCGGGGGCGCAGCACGGCTTTCACTGCGACGAGCGGGCGAGCTACGACAAGGCCAGCGCCGACATCGCCTGGCCGCGCAGCATGGAATTTTTCGCGAGGCATTTGAAATAGAAGCGCGCGCGGCTGTCTTCGCTGTCATTTCGGGCTCGTGCTTCGCGCACCCGGAATGACGAGCAGGAATCGGGTGGCTGCATCCTGCCGCACGGCGATAGAGCTGGCTGATCAAGCCAACCCACGCCGGGAGATCGTGATGCAGCAAGCCAATACGAACATCGTCATCCGCAATCCGTTCGGCACCATGGACGTGCCCGCGCCGGATGATCGCGACGTCATGGATTACGCCGCAATCGCCACGCTTGCCGGCGATGTCGCCGACCTCAACGCGGCGGCTTGGGCAAAAATCGCGGCACAGTCAGACCCGCTCGACGGCATCTGGGCCAGCCGCTGGAATGGCGGCGCAGATCCGACCATTGCCGGCGATACGGCGCAAGCCTGGAAAGAGGGACGCGCGGAAGTGCGGGTCACAGGCGAGCGCATCTTCTTGCGCTTCGACTGGGACCATGGCCGCCGGCACGGGCTGATCGATGCGGCGCGCGATTGCGCGGGTCGCCTGGTCGGGAAATATATCAACCTGACCAATCCGGCGATCACACGGCCATGGGTTGGGCTGGTGGTCGATGCCACCAGGATCGACGGATGTTTTCCGAACGGGCGGCTGGATTTCAGGCGGTGAGCTAGAGCTTCGCTCGAAAGCGCTCTAGAACCAGCGCTCGCCGACGAACACGGTGTCGCCGGGACTCAAGGGAGTGCCAAGCGGCACCACGGCGCGCATGGCGCCGCCGGCTTCAGTGTGGGTGACGGTGACCACGTCGCGCTTGGCGCGGGGCGAGAAGCCGCCGGCAATCGCGACGGCGCTTTCGACCGTCATGTTCGGCACATACGGATACTGGCCGGGCGCGGAGACTTCGCCGAGAATGAAGAACGGGCGATAGGCCTCGATCTCGACGGCGACCGAAGGCTCGCGGATGTAGCCGTTGCGCAGCCGCGCGGCGATCTCGCCGGCAAGGCCCGCCGGGGTGCGGCCGCGTGCCGGCACGCCGCCGATCAGCGGCATCGTGATGGAGCCGCCGGCGTCGATCGCGTAGCTGTTGGTGAGACCTTCCTGGCCATAGACCACGACGCGCAGCCTGTCGCCGGCATCGAGATGGTAGGAGGAATCGTAGCGAACCGGCGCCGCCATCGGCGCGGCATAACCGACCGGCATGGGTGCAGGCGAAGAGGCAAAGGAATTGCTGAGTGCTGCGATGGCACCCCCGCCACTGCCGACGACGACCGGCTGCGGCGCGTTGTACGGCTGGCCATAGGCCATCGAATCGAGATCGGCGCGCGGCTGCACATAGGCGGGACCAGCGGTTTGCATGCAGCCGCCAAGGGTCAGCGCGGCGGACGCTGCCAGGGACGCTGCCGAGATCGACCATCGAAACGCGCGTGCAACCGGCACCGGACTTATCCCTCGAAACGAGACAGCTTCAGTGATGCACCGGTTATGGTTAATAAAGCGTTGAGGGGTGGGTGGCGCGACAGCAGCGTGCGCAACGGGACCTGATGCGCTCCCTCTCCCGCTTGCGGGAGAGGGTTGGGGAGAGGGTCTCTCCAAGACGGGACAATCCCCCAGAGGATACAGCCCTCACCCGCCGCGCTCTACGAGCGCAGCGACCACACCCCCAAGCGGGAGAGGTGCACCGCACCCGCCGCTCAAGCCCAACCACTCACCAAAGCCGGCGGCATTTTAGGGCTTGTGTTAGTATAAGAACGGAACTAGGCTCCCGTTCCGG
>NZ_JBVVPS010000008.1:109033-217501 GCF_055811355.1 Bradyrhizobium sp. WSM4873
GGGGCCCGGGGCCCCCCCCCCCCGCGGGGGGGGGGGGGGGGGGGGGGCGCCCCCCCCCCCCGCCCGCCACCCCCCCCCCCCCCACCCCCCCCCCCCCCCCCGCGCGCCCCCCCCCCCCCGACCTCTCCCGCAAGCGGGAGAGGTGCAGCGAACTCGTGGTTAGACCTACGCGCTCACGCCCACTCCGATCGGGCAGGACACGCCGGTGCCGCCCAGGCCGCAATAGCCAGCGGGATTCTTGGCCAGATATTGCTGATGATAATCCTCGGCAAAGTAGAATTCGCCGGCGGGTGCGATCTCGGTGGTGATGGTGCCGAGACCTTTTGCGGCAAGCGCCTTCTGATAGAGCGCCTTGGATTGATCGGCCGCTTTCTTCTGCGCGTCTGAAGTGGTGTAGATCGCGCTTCGGTACTGCGTGCCGACATCGTTGCCCTGGCGCATGCCCTGCGTCGGGTTATGGCTCTCCCAGAACGTCTTCAACAGCTTCTCGTACGACACCTTGTTCGGATCGAACACGACCAGCACCACTTCAGTGTGACCGGTGCGGCCGGAGCAGGTCTCTTCATAAGTCGGGTTCGGCGTGTGGCCGCCGGCATAGCCGACGGCGGTTGTGTAAACGCCATCGCTAAGCTCCCAGAACTTGCGCTCGGCGCCCCAGAAGCAGCCGAGCCCGAACACGGCCTGCTCGAGACCTGCGGGATAAGGCGGCTGCAACTTCGCGCCGTTGACGAAATGGGTGGTCGCGGTCGGAATGGCTTGTGCACGGCCCGGCAGCGCTTCCGTGGCGCTCGGCAATGCGGTGGTCTTGCGCATGAACAGCATGGACGGATCTCCAAGAACGAGCTGTCCGTCGCCTGGGGGCAAGGCGATGAGCCAAGCGCTCAGGCGGCGTGCTCGCGATCAGTTGGGAATATAGGTCTTTACGCGCGAAGGGGCAGCCCTGTTACGTGGCGCACGGGCCGGCTCTGTCGCGCGAAGCGAAAGCTCAATCTCGGGAATAGCCGATCAACGGCTTGCGCGGGCGGAACAGAATCATCAGGAGGATGCCGAGAATGCCGAGGACGGCGAAAACCGGCTGATCCAGCACCAGGCGGATCACCGAGGTCCAGAGCCAGGGCGCCTTGGCCTCGACCCAGGTCCGGAATGCCGTCTGGCTGGCCTGATTGATGTCGTTCCAGAACTGGCCGAAGCGGGTGAACCGCAGGGTCTGGTCGGCGACCCAGCGGGCGCCGTCGTAGACCATGAAGATGAACCCGCCGGCGAGCAGCAGCAGCCCAATCAGTCGGAAAAAGCCGCGGATCATGCCTCACCCTCTATAGTCGTCCGATCGGACGACCCTCGGAACGCCGCCAGCCAATACAAGGGAAACGGCAGAAATTCAACCTCTTCAGGGCGTTACGACATTCATCCCCACCCCGAGAGGCTGCTTGTCCAGCCCGGGAAAGCGTTGACGGTGCCAAAGACCCTCTCTATAAGGGCGCCAACTGGCGGCGGGCGCAATCCTGCCGCCGCTGTTCTTTGAGCAGTTGCAGGCTCCTTGGGCTTAGAGGCTCCTTGAGCTGAGAGGCTCTTTGGGCCTCAGAGACAGCCGCAAGGCCGTCGCTCTTGTTCCAGGAACAGCCTAGCAACCGAACACCCTAATTCCGAGCGTCGATTACGCGGTCAAGCAAGCCGGCGCTACCCGACCAAGACGCGACCGGTACCCGCAAAGGACATTGAGACCATGGCCAATACCACTTCCGCCAAGAAAGCGACGCGCAAGATCGCCCGCCGCACCGCCGTCAACAAGTCGCGCCGCACCCAGATGCGCGGTGCCGTGCGTAACGTCGAAGAAGCGATCAAGACCGGCGACCGCGCCGCAGCCGTGACGGCGCTGGCGAACGCCGAGCCCGCCTTGATGCGCGCCGCGCAGCGAAACATCATTCACAAGAACAATGCCAGCCGCAAAGTCTCGCGGCTCACCGCGCAGATCGCCAAGCTCGCCAAGTAAGCCGGCGAGTGATCTAGCAGCATTCGTTCGATCGGACGATCCGGTCGCACATCACATGCGTCAAACAGCCCGGCATCGCGCCGGGCTTTTTTGTTGCCCGTCATACTCACGCAAGCAGTCACGCGTCGAGCGACCTTCGATCGGAGGATTGCGACGTTTGCAGCATGATGCGTCCGTAGTTTTACCTGCGAATGGTTTTGCAACAGCGGAAACTTCCACCGCGGTGCAAAAAGTCCTTGCGGGGCGGGCTCAAGTTGAATTCGCGGCGCCTGCGAGTTCTGCACACCGTAGTTTCCCCGGATCGCGAGACGCAATGGAGTTACCCTGTCAAACGAGACTCAAAAAACGATGTCTCGCTAATCACTTATCGACATAGTGAGGCCAAGCATTTGGAAAATTCGCCAGCGCGTCGTGCGCGTGACGCTTTTGTAAAAAATTTTTGGCGGTGGCGGAGAATTGTCACATGAAACGTGGCGTCTTCGATTCTGAGCACGATTCCAAAAACTTGCTCTGAAGCCTGTGCACAAGTCCGCGTGGCGTTAACGCAGATCAAGATTTTTGATGCCTCAAGTGTGAATCAATTCCGTTGCGAGTCTTCCCGCATAGTGTATTCCTTAAGAGGTCAGCGGCGCCCACGATCTTGAGACCAGCGCGGTATCGGAAACGGGGCGAGCGTGCAAATCGGCGGCGATGTGCACGTAGGCGGCGCTTCAACAAGCGATTGTCGGATCAAAACCCACAGCAATGTGGGAACGGTAGCTTTTTGTCTGAATGTCTCCAAGCGGGATCTTTCTCTCGCGCTTAAGGGACATCTTGAAAGCTGCCCCGACAGGCATGATGGCGAGGCCGAGCGGACTAGTACACGGGCAGGCATCCGATGACGACGCGGGTGTCGTTTGGACACGCAGGACCTTGTCGTGAGCAATCACGGCAGGACGGGGAGGTATCATGTCTTACGAACTCAACGCGGTATTGAAACACATTTCGACTTCCAGAATTTCGACTTCCAGCGATGCCGTTTTAGATTCGTCGGACACCAAGCCTCCCGCGTGTCACGGAGCGCCGAGTACGCGCTGACCTCGCGACCCCTCCATCTCTAGACATTGCTGATCGGACGCGGCGTTTCCGCCGAACGGTCGAACCATGCCTGCAGATGAAATCGCTTGAGGTCCCGCCATTGCAAACATCCCTGGGCAGGTATCCCTGGCAGGAACTCTGCATGGCGCTCACCACGCAACCTTATCTCTCAAGAAAAGTTCTCAAATGATGACAACCCCGGAACAGGATCGCTGGTCACGCGTGAAGAGTCGGCTGCGCTCGAACGTTGGCGAGGACGTCTATACGAGCTGGTTTGCGCGCATGGATCTGGAAGGCGTCCAGGACGAGAGCGTGCGTCTGTCGGTGCCGACCCGCTTCCTGAAGAGCTGGATCCAGGCCCATTATGCCGAGCGCGTGCTGTCGTGCTGGCAGGCCGAGATGCCGGAAGTGCATCGCATCGATCTCACCGTGCGCTCGGCCGTGCGCCCGGTTGTGCAGCAGAAGGAAGCGCCCGCGCCGGTCGAAACGCGCCGCTCGCCTGCGCCGGAGCTGCGCTCCACCGCGACCGCGCCGGTCTCGGCCAATCATGATGCGCTCGGCGGCTCGCCGCTCGATCCGCGCCTGACCTTCGCGAGCTTCGTCGTCGGTCGCTCCAACACGCTGGCGCATGCGGCTGCGCGTCAGGTCGCCGAGGGGCGTCGCGGCGATCCCGTGATGTTCAATCCGCTCTACATCCATGCGGGCGTCGGCCTCGGCAAGACGCATCTCCTGCAGGCGGTGACCTGGGCCGGCAATTCCGGCAACGAGCGCAAGGTGCTTTATCTCACCGCCGAGAAATTCATGTACGGCTTCGTCGCCGCGCTGAAGACGCAGACGGCGCTCGCCTTCAAGGAAGCGCTGCGCGGCATCGACGTGCTCGTGATCGACGATCTCCAGTTCCTGCAGGGCAAGTCGACCCAGGCTGAGTTCTGCCACACGCTGAACGCGCTGATCGATGCCGGCCGCCAAGTCGTGATCGCGGCCGACCGTCCGCCGTCCGACCTCGAAAGCCTCGACGACCGCGTGCGCTCGCGGCTGGCCGGCGGCCTCGTGGTCGAAATGGCCTCGCTCGGCGAGGAGCTGCGACACGGCATTCTCAAGTCGCGCGTCGCCGCGGCCCGCGCCCATCATGCGACCTTCGAGGTGCCGGAGGAGGTGCTGACCTATCTGGCCCGCGCCATCACCCATAACGGCCGCGATCTCGAAGGCGCGATCAACCGCCTGCTCGCACACTCGAAGCTCAACAACCGGCCGGTGACGCTGGAGATGGCGGAGCACGAGGTACGCGACCTGATCCGGCCGCAGGAGCCGAAGCGGATCAAGATCGAGGACATCCAGCGCGTGGTGGCACGGCAGTATAATGTCAGCCGCTCCGACCTCTTGTCCTCGCGCCGGACCGCCAACGTGGTCCGTCCGCGCCAGGTGGCGATGTATCTCGCCAAGACGCTGACCCTGCGATCGCTGCCGGAAATCGGACGCCGTTTCGGCGGGCGCGACCACACCACCGTGCTGCACGCCGTTCGCAAGATCGAGGCCCTGGTTTCCAAGGACACGGCGCTGTCGGACGAGGTCGAATCGCTCAAGCGCCAGCTTCAGGAATAAACGCCTAGCCCTTATCCTTCCTTCCCGCCGCCCCGGCCCTGCCTGGGCGGCGGCCTTCTTCTGCCTGGGCGGCGGGCCCCGTCTTTGCGGGTAAATCGTGGGGAACTGTCGCGCAATCCCTTGAAACGGATGACTTTCCGCGCCACCTTGCGCGACCCTGACGGCTTTGGTCATATCGGCTGGATGATCCGGCCTTCCGGGGTCTTCGGTGCCGTGGCGCGCGTCCCGCCGCCCGGCTTTTCCAAATGTGTGTTTCCTTGGGGATCGGGCGAGTAGTGCAATGAAGGTTACGGTCGAACGCGCGCAACTCCTGAAGTCGCTGGGCCACGTCCACCGCGTGGTCGAGCGCCGCAACACGATTCCGATCCTCGGCAACGTGCTTGTTAGGGCCGAGAATGCGAAATTGTCGCTGAAGGCGACCGACCTCGACCTCGAGGTCACCGAAACGCTTGCAGCGGAAACCGCGACCGCGGGCTCCACCACCGTGCCGGCGCACATGTTCTACGACATCGTGCGCAAGCTGCCGGACGGTTCGCAGATCGTGCTCGAGGCCGACGGCGACCGCGCCGTGCTGGCGATCCGCGCCGGCCGCTCCCGCTTCACGCTGCAGACCCTGCCGGAGAATGATTTTCCGGATCTCGCCGCCGGCGACATGTCGCACTCGTTCAATCTCGCCGCCAAGGACGTCAAGCGGCTGATCGACCGGACCCAGTTCGCGATCTCCACGGAGGAGACCCGCTACTATCTCAACGGCATCTATCTGCACGCCGCAGGCTCCGCCAAAGCCGCCACCTTGCGCGGCGTCGCCACCGACGGCCACCGCCTCGCCCAGCTCGACCTGGTCCAGCCCAAGGGCGCCGAGGGCATGCCCGGCGTGATCGTGCCGCGCAAGACCGTCGGCGAGGTGCAGCGCCTGATCGAGGACAACGAGGCCGAGGTCACGATCGAGCTGTCGCAGGCCAAGATCCGTTTCACCATCGGCAATGTGGTGCTGACCTCGAAGCTGATCGACGGCACCTTCCCCGATTACGGCCGCGTCATCCCGCAGGGCAACGACAAGGAGCTCGTCGTCGACAAGAAGGATTTCGAGAACGCGGTCGACCGCGTCTCGACGATTTCCAGCGAGCGCGGGCGCGCCGTGAAACTCTCGCTCTCGCCGGGCAAGCTGGTGCTGTCGGTGACCAATCCGGATTCCGGCAGCGCGACCGAAGAGCTCGAAGTCGAATACGCGTCCGACGCCCTCGATATCGGCTTCAACTCCCGCTATCTGCTCGACATCGCCGCCCAGATCGAAGGCGCCGTCGCAACGCTCCGGCTCGCCGACCCGGGCTCGCCAACCCTGGTGCAAGACCGCGACGACAAGAGCGCGCTGTACGTGCTGATGCCGATGCGGGTGTGAGGGACGTGCTCCCTCGCGGACGCCAAATATTCCCTCATCAACCAAGCGCGATGCGCATTATCGCGCCCTCTCCCCTTGCGGGAGAGGGCAGCTCCGCTATCGGCCAAGGCCTCACTTGGGTGAGGGGTCCTCTCGCGGCACTTTCTATGTGGAGACAACCCCTCACCCGCCGTCGCTGCGCGACGGCACCCTCTCCCGCAAGGGGAGAGGGGAAGGGCAGCGCGCCCCAGCAACATTCAGAATGAGCGCCGATGCCGCGCGACCCACACCATCGGCCGACTGCCAGGCATCTTCGCCAGTTCGCCAAGAACATGCGGCACGAGCCGACGGATGCGGAAGCAGCGATGTGGCGCTTACTGAGGCATCGCCGGCTATCGGCGTACAAATTTCGCCGACAGGTTCCGATCGAGAACTACATTCTCGACTTCGTCTGCTTCGAGAAACGCCTCGTGATCGAGATCGACGGCAGTCAGCATGCGGAATCGCAACGCGACGCAGCGCGTGACGCAGCTCTCTCCACAGAAGGCTTTGTCATCGTGCGCTATTGGAACAATGACGTGTTGCAGCAGCCCGCTTCTGTATTGGAGGACATCCTTGCAAAGCTCGCCCTGCGGTAACATACCCCTCATCCGTCGCCTCACTTCGTGAGGCGCCACCCTCTCCCACAAGGGGAGGGGAAGAATCGCGGCCACGACGAAGATCTGATGACCCCCTCCCGCATTCATCGCCTGACGCTGACGCATTTTCGTAATTACCGGGCGGCGGGGCTCGAGGTGAAGGCTGACATGGTGGCGCTGGTCGGGCCGAACGGAGCGGGCAAGACCAATTGCATCGAGGCGATCTCGTTCCTGTCGCCGGGACGCGGCCTGCGGCGCGCGACGCTGGACGACGTCGCCGACAACCAGGGCGACGGCTCCTGGGCGGTGTCGGCACAGGTCGAGGGCGCGCTGGGCCTTGCCACGCTCGGCACCGGCATCGATCCGCCGCACGCAGACAGCCCGGTCAGCCGGCGCTGCCGCATCGACCGCGAACCGGTCAATTCGGCGGCGTCGTTCGGCGACCACATCCGCATGGTGTGGCTGACGCCGGCGATGGACGGGCTGTTCATGGGCGCGGCGTCCGAGCGGCGGCGCTTCTTCGACCGCCTGGTGCTTGCCATCGACAGCGACCATTCCAGCCGCATCTCCGCGCTCGAACGTTCGCTGCGTTCGCGCAACCGCCTGCTCGAGACCCGCAATTACGACGACCATTGGTGTGACGCGATCGAGCGCGAGACCGCGGAGCTTGCGGTCGCGGTCGCCGCGACCCGGGGCCAGACCGCGGCGCGGCTGACCGGCATGCTGAATGCCCGTGCGCAGGCCTCCGCCTTCCCCTCGGCGCAGATCGCGCTCGACGGCTGGATGGAGAACGCGCTGCTCAACGAGACCGCGACGTCGGTCGAGGACCGCTACCGCCAGATCCTGCGCGACAACCGTCCGCGTGACGCCATCGCCGGCCGCACCACGGACGGTCCGCATCTCACCGATCTCCAGGTGATCTACGCGCCGAAAAGCATGCCGGCGCGCGATGCCTCGACCGGCGAGCAGAAGGCGTTGCTGATCGGTCTGGTGCTGGCGCATGCAAGCCTGGTCGCCGAGATGACCGGCATCGTGCCGCTGCTGCTGCTCGACGAGGTCGTCGCGCATCTCGATCCTAATAGGCGCGCGGCGCTGTTCGCCGAGTTGCGCAAGCTCGGCGCGCAGGTGTGGCTGACCGGCGCTGACCCCGCCGCCTTCGCCGACATCGGCGCCGGGGGCGAGATCTTTGACGTCGAAAGCGGACAGTTATCGGCCCGGCAGTAGTCCCGCCGTTGAACCAGCCCCATTTCCGCCGCGACTAGTTGCGGGATGCGGCGCCGACGCTGTCGCAGCCGGTTTGCAATCGCGCAATGACATCACGCGCGAACCCCTGGAGAGTGAGATGCGGACGGTAGGGTCCGGGGCGCAGGCTCCGGCACGATGGTGGGCGTTTGCATGCGGCCTCGTCTTGCTCGCGACGTGCATGCTCGCGGCAAGCGCCGGCGCCTGGATGCCGCATCTCGCGCCGATGTTTTCGGCCGAACTCACGCCGGATTCCGATACCAGGCTGCCCGCGCCGACCCGCTACAGCTTTCGAGGAATCCACACCACCCTGATGCAGGGCGTCGAAGCGCCGCTTCGCGTCAAGCTCGAAGCCACCGTGCCCGCCGAGCTCGGCGACGTTCTCGCCTTCTACCGCAGGGAGCTCGGAAAGCTCGGCTGGCAGGAGCAGCACGATGGCGCCGTCCTCTCCGCTGATCACGTCCGGCTCGCGTTCGTCTCTCCGCTCGGGCCGGCCATGCTGGAGCTCGGCCGCAAGGACAGCAACACCTCGGTTCATCTCGTGCAGAAGAACTCGGATACAGCAACCCTGGCGAACGTCATGCCCGAACCGGGTCAGGCGAAGCTGGTGTTCAGCAATATCGGCGAGACGGAAGCCGTGCTCGGGATCAACGCGCGGATCATCAAGCGCGCCGCCGGCGCCAACGCCGTCTCGCTGGATCTGGCGCCCGGCCAATATTCCTACGAACTGGGCGTGCCCGGCCGTCCGGCCCACACTGACATCCTTAACCTCGCGGCCGGCGACGCCTGGGAGCTTACCGTCGGGCGCGACGGCGAGGCATGGTCGCCGCTCCAGCTGTATTGACCGGTCCGGAATCTTTGAACCTGCCCGGTTCCTGCCGCGACTTCTGGTCTGAGGCCCCCCCGACGGCGTCGCAGCCGTTGCAATCGCGCGCGCCCAAGCGCCCCGCGGCATCCTGGAGACGTAACAATGGCGATGGTCCCGCGCGGGATGCAAGTCCCGGCACGATGGCGGCTGCTTGCATGCGGTCTCTTCCTGATGGCGAGCTGCTCGATCGCGGCCGGCGCCGACGAGGGAATCGTCGACGTCCACGCGCTGCCGCAGCTCGAAGGTGCGGTGGAAGACACCTCGCGCCCCGATCCCTATCGCGTCGAATATCGCGTACCGACGCGGCAGGCCGTGACACTGCCCGCGGTCCAAAAGCTTCTGAGCGACAACGGCTGGGTGCCCTATGTGATGCCGCTGGAGGAGAAAAGCACGCTGCTGAAGTTCAGGAAGGGACGACAGGGTCTCTCCGTTCACTTCACGCAGGCGCTCGGACGGCCAGACCAGTCCGTGGTTTATTACACGACCGACCGGATCTACGGGAACGTGCCGTTTCCGGAAGGCGCCAGCGATATCGTGTTCGACGGGACCCGGCCCTACCTCGGCTGCATCGCGCCGACGCCGCTCGATGCAACGTCGGATTTCTATGCCAGCCAGATGACTGCGATCGGCTGGCAGAAGCTCACGCCGGAAACCGCTGCGCGCTGGACCACCAGCCTGGATGAGACCGTTCCCAACGGCCTGCGCGCGTTCTACGCGCATGCCGATAGCAAGGAGACCGGCTTCTATCAGCAGAAGCCCGTGATGCTGACGCTGACGCGCCGCGACGATGGCCGCACCCATGTCGATATCCGGGTCGCGCCCTTCGCGCTGCCCAGCGAGCTCAAGGCCGATAGCGATCTGGCCGGCCTGCCGCGGCCAAGCCCGACCAAGACGGCCAGGGGTCTCGGCGGCGCGAGCGACAACAAGCGCGAAATGTCGGCCGCCGCGATGGCCGAGTTGCCGGCCGTACTCGCCTTCTATCACCGCGAGCTCGCCGCGCGCGGCTGGCGGGAGGACGGAAGCGCGCCGCTCGCACCCGGTGATGAGGTCGCGATCAAGATCTCTTCGGCGGAGGAAACCGGCGTGCTGCGGCTCGGCCGCAAATATGATTTCACCATGGTCAGCCTGACCGCGCAGGTGAAGGACTCCGCGCTTGCCGCCCGCGCCAAGGCGAAGAAAGAGGCGGACGAGAAGTTCCTTGGGGATGCGTTAGGTGCAGCCAAGCAGCTCATCACTGTCGACGAAGCAAGACGCAAGGTGCAGGCGGCCGCATTGTCCGACGCGCCGCTGAATGCGCTCCCCGACAGCAAGACTCCGGTGCCGCTGCCCGAAACCGCCGAAGGCGTGACATTTGAGGGCGACGACGGCAGGCTTGAATTCTCCTCGACTTCGAGCGTGAAGGCGCTTGCCGCGTTCTATCGCGCATCGCTCAAGCCAGCGGGCTGGAAGGAGCAACCTTCCGTCATCAACCAGCCCAACATGGCGGTGATGGAATTCTCCAAGAGCGGCAAGTCGATCTCGATGACCGTGATGCAGATGGGGCCGAAGGTGAACGTTAGCGCCAACGGCTCCGGTCTTGTTATCGTCGCGGCCAAGCCCGTCGAGGCCAAATCGACCCAAGCCAAGGCGGTCCAGGCCAAATCGAAGGAGCCGCTCACGCCCGATCCCGATTCGGCCCTGCCGGTGCCGACGCAGCACAGCTCGACCGGCATCAGCTCCACGAAATTTCCCGGCAGCGACCAGTCCTTCCGGACCGAGCTCGAAGCCAGCATCCCCGCCGAGCTTGGCGAGGTCCTCGCCTTCTATCGCGCGGAGCTGGCCAAGCGGGGCTGGCAGGAAAAGACCGACGGCGCGACCGTCACTGCCGAGCGGGCGGAGCTCGCGTTCACCTCGCCGCAGGGACCAGCCGTGCTGAAGCTCGGCCGCGCCAGGGATGAGACGACGGTCAGCCTGGTGCAGCGGAATCCGCAGGCCGCGGCCAAGGCCGACATCATGCCGAGGGCGGGACAGGCGAGGCTGATGCTCGGCAATATGGGGCCGAAGGAAGCATCGCTGACGATCAACAATCAGACCGTGAAGATCGCGGCCGGCGCCGGCGGTCCGCAATCGCCGAAAGGCCCGATGCTCGATCTACCGCCCGGCAAGTACCAGTACGCGCTGCGTCTGCCGGGACGCCCTGCTCGCACCGAGACCCTCACCGTTGCCGCCGGCGATGCCTGGGGCCTCCTGGTAGGGCCAAACGGAGACGTGCTGCCGCTTCAGATGTATTGAGCTGCAAGGCCGTTCCGGGGCGTTCCAGGCGCTTCGGAACGCCCCTCCTCCCCGCAAAATCCACGCCTTCCAGAGCCCGAAACGGCGCCTCGAATCGCGCTTTTCCCAAGCCGCCGAATCGGCCTTCGAAGGCCTTGAAAATCGGCCGAAAAATCCCATCTAATCAAAGGCTTGCCGGAAGATACTTTGCGCTAGGCGCAATCCGTCTTTCGTGGCACAAATAGCCCGCATATCAGCGCCTTTTGCGCCGCTGATTCGGGCGACATCTCGAAGGCCTCTCATGACAGAACCTGCTCGGCAGACGCCTGCCGAAAACGAACCCTCAAATCCGAGCGATTACGGGGCGGAATCGATCCGCGTGCTCAAGGGTCTCGACGCCGTTCGCAAGCGCCCCGGCATGTATATCGGCGACACCGATGACGGCTCGGGCCTGCATCACATGGTGTACGAGGTCGTGGACAACGCGATCGACGAGGCGCTCGCGGGCCACGCCACGCGCGTCGACGTGATCCTCAATGCCGACAATTCCGTCACCGTGCGCGACGACGGCCGCGGCATTCCGGTCGACATCCACAAGGGCGAAGGCATCTCGGCAGCCGAGGTCATCATGACCCAGCTCCATGCCGGCGGTAAGTTCGACCAGAATTCCTACAAGGTTTCCGGCGGCCTGCACGGCGTCGGCGTCTCTGTCGTCAACGCGCTGTCGAGCAAGCTCGGCTTGCGCATCTGGCGCGACAACAAGGAACACTATATCGAATTCGCCCATGGCGATGCGGTCGCGCCGCTCAAGGTGGTCGGCGATGCGCCCGGCAGGCGCGGCACCGAGGTGACGTTCCAGGCCTCGACGGAAACCTTCAAGAACATCGAGTATGACTTCGCCACGCTGGAGCACCGGCTGCGCGAGCTCGCCTTCCTCAACTCCGGCGTCAACATCGCCCTCTCCGACATGCGTCACGCGGTCGAGAAGCGCGAGGAGATGCATTATTCGGGCGGCGTCGAGGAATTCGTCAAATATCTCGACCGCAACAAGAAGGCGATCGTGCCGGCGCCGATCATGGTGCGCGCGGAAGCCAACGGCATCGGTGTCGAGGCCGCATTGTGGTGGAACGACAGCTACCACGAGAACGTGCTGTGCTTCACCAACAACATCCCGCAGCGCGACGGCGGCACCCATCTCGCCGGTTTCCGCGGCGCGCTGACGCGCCAGGTCAACGGCTATGCCGAGGCCAACGCGAAAAAGGAAAAGATCGCGCTCACCGGCGACGATTGCCGTGAAGGCCTCACCGCCGTGCTGTCGGTGAAGGTGCCCGATCCAAAATTCTCGTCGCAGACCAAGGACAAGCTGGTGTCCTCGGAAGTGCGGCCCGTGGTCGAGAACGTGCTGAACGAGGCGCTGCAGGCCTGGTTCGAGGAGCATCCCTCCGAAGCCAAGATGATCGTCGGCAAGGTGATCCAGGCGGCCGCGGCCCGCGAAGCTGCGCGCAAAGCGCGCGAGCTGACGCGCAAGAGCCCGCTCTCGGTCTCTTCGCTGCCCGGCAAGCTCGCCGACTGCCAGGAGAAGGACCCGGCGAAATCCGAGCTCTTCATCGTCGAGGGTGACTCGGCAGGCGGCAGCGCCAAGCAGGGCCGCAACCGCGAATTCCAGGCCGTGCTGCCGCTGCGCGGCAAGATCCTCAATGTCGAACGCGTCCGCCCCGACAAGATGCTGGGCAGCGAGCAGATCGGCACGCTGATCACCGCGCTCGGCACCGGCATCAGCGACGAGTTCTCGATCGAGAAGCTGCGCTATCACAAGATCATCGTGATGACGGACGCCGACGTCGACGGCGCCCACATCCGCACGCTGCTGCTCACTTTCTTCTACCGGCAGATGCGCGAGATCATCGACGGCGGTTATCTCTATATCGCCCAGCCCCCGCTCTATAAGGTCAACCGCGGCAAGTCCGAGCAATATCTGAAGGACGAGCGGGCGCTGGAAGACTATCTGATCGATACCGGTCTCGACGACTGCGTCTATATTCCCGGCAGCGGCGGCGATCGTACCGGCCGCGACCTGCGCTCGCTGGTCGACGACGCCCGCGCCGTCCGCGGCATCCTGCGCAGCCTGCACACCCGCTACAATCGCAAGGTGATCGAGCAGGCCGCCATCACCGGCGTGCTCAACAAGGCGATCTACGGCGATGCGGAGAAAGCTGCCGCGGCCGCGCAATACATCGCCGCCCGCCTCGACACCCTCGCCGACGAGGTCGAGCGCGGCTGGATCGGTCAATACGTCGAAGGCCATGGTTTCCAGTTCGAGCGCACGGTGCGCGGCGTCAAGGACGTCGCTCTCATCGACGACGCCTTCCTGGGCTCGGTCGAAGCCCGCAAGCTCGACGAGTACACGGTCAAGCTCCAGGACGTTTATGCCCGCCCGGGCAAGCTGCGGCGCAAGGACACCGAGCACATGGTTTACGGCCCGGTCGATCTGTTCGAAGCCGTCACCGACGCCGGCCGCAAGGGCGTCTCGCTGCAGCGCTACAAAGGGCTAGGCGAGATGAATCCGGAGCAGCTCTGGCAGACGACGCTGGATATCAATGCGCGATCACTGCTCCAGGTGAAGGTCAAGGAGGTCGACGAGGCCGACGACATCTTCACCAAGCTGATGGGCGACGTGGTCGAGCCGCGCCGCGACTTCATCCAGGAACATTCGCTGAGCGCGACGATCGATATTTGAGATCGTTCGCGCGCCGGCGATCTTGTTGGGGGCCATCCTTCGAGACGCCCGCTTTGGCGGGCTCCTCAGGATGAGGTCTCGTTTCGCGGCGAAACTCTAAACCCTCATGGTGAGGAGCGCCGCCTGCGGCGCGTCTCGAACCACGAGGCCGAGCTGCCAGGAGCTTGTGCTCGGGCCATCCTCTGAACCTCACCACCCGCCATCGCGACGAAGTGGCATGAACCCGCGAGGCCTGTTCCGGCCCGGAAGCGCCACGCCATGACCAGCTCCGTAGCAACCAGTTCCGCTGTACCATCTCGCCGTTTGGGCATCATCGGCAGCATTGTCGGCATGCTGGCGCTGATGGCGGCGGTGTTGCCGCATTGGATCGTGCCGATCGTGTTTCCGCCGGCACCGACGGACCAAGTCATCGTCGACACCGGACACCGCATCAAAGACCGCGTGATCGCGCGGGTGAAGGGTATGGAGTATCAGGCTCCGAAGGTCGAGAAATCGGCTGGACGAAGCTGGAGCGAAGCCTCCTCGGTCACGGCGATCGGTCCTTGCGCTCATTTCTCGGGAGGAACGGCTCCTCGCCGCCGTGGCGGCCACGCTCGGCACCGGCGCCGTCGCGATCGAAATCTCCTTTGTCGTGATCGGCGCGCTGATCCTGATCGCGATCCTCTATGTGGTGGCGAATATCATCGGGTTGTTTTAAGTCCCGCCGGACAGGCTCGAGCCGCGGCCGGCGCAATTGCTACCGCGCTCAATTCTCTGTAGTTTCCGGCTCGAAAACCCGCCCGCCCCACCCAACAGGACAGCGAGAACCCCGTGGCGCCCATCCAGTACATCGTCGAGGGCGGTCACCGGCTCTCGGGCTCGATCGAGCCGTCCGGCAACAAGAATGCCGCGCTGCCGATCATCGCGGCAGCCTTGCTCACCGAGCATCCGGTGACGCTGGAAAACGTGCCGCGGATCCGCGACACCGAGACGCTGGTCGAACTGATCCGCTCGGTCGGCGCGGCGGCGGAATGGACCGCCCGCAACACGCTTCATATTCACGCCAAGAGCATCCGCGCCGCCGATCTCGATCCTGAGCTATGCGTGCGCATCCGCGCCTCGATCCTGCTCGCGGGCCCCCTGCTCGCCCGCTGCGGCGAAGTGATGCTGCCGCCCCCCGGCGGCGACGTCATCGGCCGCCGAAGGCTCGACACGCATGTGCTCGCGCTGGAGCAATTGGGAGCCAAGGTCACCGCCACCGACCGGCTCGAATTCCGCGCTTCCAAACTGACCGGCGCCGACGTATTCTTGGACGAGCCCAGCGTGACCGCGACCGAGAACGCGCTGGTCGCAGCCGTCGCCGCCGAAGGCACCACCTATTTGCGCAACGCCGCGTCCGAGCCGCATGTGCAGGACCTCGCCAATTTCCTGGTCGCGCTCGGAGCTGAGATCGAGGGCATCGGCACCAACACCATGATCGTGCATGGCCCGGCGACGCTGGGCGGTGCGACCTACCGGATCCAGCCCGACCATATCGAGGTCGGCTCGCTGATCGGGCTCGCGGCCGTGACGCGTTCGCCGCTTCGCATCGTGCGCGCCGGCGTCGAGCATCTGCGCTCGATCCGCATGGGATTCGAGCGGCTCGGCATCGTCTGCCGCATCGAGGGCGACGATCTCATCGTGCCCTCGAACCAGACGCTGAAGATCCAGGACGATTTTGGCGGCCACGTGCCGAAGCTGGAAGACCAGCCCTGGCCGGCCTTCCCCGCCGATCTGATGTCGATCGCGATCGTCACCGCCACGCAATGCGAGGGCGTGATCCTGATGTTCGAGAAGATGTTCGAATCGCGGATGTTCTTCGTCGACAAGCTGATCGCGATGGGCGCGCGCATCGTGCTGTGCGACCCGCATCGCGCCATCATCGCCGGTCCAAGCCGGCTGCACGGCGCGACGATGACCTCACCCGACATTCGCGCCGGAATGGCCATGCTGCTCGCGGCCGTCTGTGCCGAGGGCACCTCCACGATCAACAACGCCGACCAGATCGAGCGCGGCTACGAGCGCATCGACGAACGGCTGAATGCGCTCGGCGCGAAGATCAGGCGCGTGCCCGAGCGGAAGGGGTGAGGCGCTTCGGCTCCCAATCCGAAAATGGTCTCGTGCCCCGGACGCAGCGCAGCACGTCAGTGATGCGCTGCTGAGCCGGGGTCCACGCGGCCAGAAGCCGTGCCCGCAACTTCTGGATCCCGGCTCGCGCTTCGCGCGTCCGGGACACGAGGGCCATGTTTTCGTCGCTCGGTGATGCTATTGGGTGATCATGCTCGACACCGTCCAGCCTCGTTCGCAGCCGCAAGCCGGCGTGCCGCCAAATCTTCTCGCCGACGAATTCGTCGAGACGCTGCGGCTGGCCGTGCCGATGATGCTGACGCAGCTCGGGCAGATCGCGATGATCACGACCGATCTCGCGCTGATCGGGCGGCTCGGCGAGAGCGCGGTCGCAGCAGCGGCGCTGGCGCATACAGTCTATTTCGTCAGCTTCACTTTCGGGCTCGGATTAATGGCGGCGGTGTCGCCGCTGGTCGCGCAAGCCTTTGGCGCCGGCGATATCAGGCGCATCCGCCGCTCCTTGCGCGTCGGCTTGTGGGTCGCGTTGCTGATCTCGCTGCCGATGATGGCCTCGCCGCTGTATGGCGAGCACATCCTGGTCGCACTCGGCCAGGCGCCGCATTCGGCCGCGCTCGCCCAGCGCTATCTGAATGGCCTCGCCTGGGGCATCGCGCCGGCGCTCGGCTTCATCGCGCTGCGCAGCATGATGAGTGCGGTGAACCGTCCGCAGGCCCCGCTGTGGATCACGCTCGCGGCGATCCCCGTCAATGCCGCGCTGGTCTACGCCCTGATCCACGGCCTGTTCGGCCTGCCGGAGCTCGGCCTGTTCGGCGCGGGGCTTGCGACCACCATCGTCAATCTCGGCACGTTCGTCGCCACGCTCGCCATTGCGGGGCTGCGCAGGCCGTTCGCGGATTATCGTCCGCTTGCCCATCTCTGGCGGATCGACTGGCCCCTGATGCGCAAACTGATCGCGATCGGCGCCCCGATCTCGTTCTCGCTGCTGCTGGAATATGGCCTGTTCTCTTCGGCCGCGCTGCTGATGGGATTGATCTCGACCACGGCGCTCGCGGCGCATCAGATCGCGCTCCAGGTCACCGCCGTGCTGTTCATGGTCCCGCTCGGCATCGGCATGGCGGCCACTGTGCGGGTCGGCCATGCCTTCGGCCGCGGCGACCCGGCCGGGGTGAAGCGCGCAGGTCTCGTCGCAGCTGTGATCGGGATCGCGTTCGTCTCGGCCCTGACTGTCGCGATCATCTTCGGCCGCTATCAGCTCGGACGGCTGTTCTTCGGCAGTGGCGAGGTGAGCATGCCGACAGTCGAGCTGACCGCGAAGCTGCTGCTGGTCGGCGCGACCTTCTTCATCGCCGATGCCATCCAGACCATCATGGGCGGCGCGCTGCGCGGCATCAATGACACCAGGATGACGTTGGTATTCGCCGCGATCGGCTATTGGTGCGTGGGCTTTCCCATCGCCTGGTACCTCGCTTTTCACGCCGATCTCGGCGCGGTCGGTGTCTGGATCGGACTGTCGATCGGATCGTTCGTCTATGCCGGACTTCTGATCTTGCGCTTCCGTATGCTGACGCGCAAACTGGCGGGATGAACGGAACCGTCCGCGAAGTTACCCCCGATGTCGACGCCGGCACGCTGCTGGCCGGTGCGCAGTTCATCGACTCCTTTCGCGTGGAGATCGGCCCAGCACCGGTGAATGCCCGCGAGGTCTGCACCAGGATGGTGTTGCACGGACCGCGCTGGATCGCTGCACTGACACGCCTGCGCAACATTTTGGTGACGCCCTTTGGATTGAAGACATCGGGCGAGGGCGCACCGGCGCCCGGAGGTTTGATCGGCCTGTTTCCGGTGCTGAGTGAAACGCCCGAGCAGCTGGTCGCCGGCTTCAATGATTATCATCTCGATTTCCGCATCGTGGTCGATGTGGCCGGCGAAGCGGTGCCGCGCCACGTCACCCTGACCACGCTGGTGCGGACCAACAATCGGCTGGGCCGCGCCTACCTCGCGCTCATCACGCCCTTTCACAAGCTCGTCGCCCGCAGCATGATGGGGCGGCTCGCGGAGCCGGCGCGATGACGCTCTCCCTCGACCTCTTTTACTCCTTTCGCAGCCCGTTCAGCTATCTGGCGCTGCCGAAAACGCTGAAGCTGGTCGAAACCTACGATCTGGCGGTGAATCTACGGCCGGTCTATCCGCTCGCAGTCCGTGTGCCCGGGTTTTTCAAGAAGGCCAGCCCGAACTTCATTCGCTATGTGGTGCTCGACAGCACGCGCGTGGCGCAGCACGAAGGCATTCCGTTCCGCTTTCCGAGGCCCGATCCGATCGTGCAGGACAAGGTCACGTTCGATGTCGCGGCGGAGCAGCCCTACATCCACCGCCTGACCCGGCTTGGTGCCATGGCGCAGCTCGAGGGACGCTCGCTCGCATTCACCGATGCGATCGCCCGCGTGCTGTGGGACGGCTCGGTGGCGGGCTGGAACGAAGGCGATCATCTCGCGCGCGCCGCCGACAAGGCCGGCTTCGATCTCGCCGCGATGGATGCCGCGATCACCGCCGACCCGGATCGCTACGAGCAGGTGATCACGGAGAACGAGAAGGACCACGCCGCCTCCGGCCATTGGGGCGTGCCGACCTTCGTGTTCGACAACGAGCCGTTCTTCGGCCAGGACCGCATCGATTTGCTGGTCTGGCGCATGGAGAGCAAGGGGCTGGCGAAGCGATAAGCCGCGGCCGTGAACCAACCTCTGCGTGCGTGCGACTGAGACGTTGCGCCCCAATCCCGGCGGCGCCTTCGGAGCTCGCATGCACCTGGCAAAATTCTTCCACCGTCCGCCCGGCGACGACGATCGCGAGTTGATGCTGATCCCGGGTAGAGATCCCATGGTGATCGGTATCAACATGAACTGGAGCGGCGATCCCGATGCGGATGAATTTCTGCGCGAGAAATTCTCCAACATGGCGGACGCTGCCGCGGCCTTTCGCCGCCATATGGCCGACCTCGTCGCTGCCGGCTACGTCGAGACTTGCCACACCCAATATACGCTGCGCGAGCTACCGCCCGATCCGCAGGTCAAGCCGGACTGGCAGAAGGGCCTGGACGAACTCATGGTGCTGGCGCTGAGCGCGCCAATGGAACAGCAGGCAAGGCAGCTCGAGACGCTGAGGGGTACACCCGCCGTACATGAGCCGCTATATCTCTGGCATGACGCGCGTCGCGGCTACGCTGCCGGAGACGATGCGGCACAGGCAGTGCGCCTCGCCGAGCAGGCGCGCGACGCTCTGGTTGCACGGCGCGCCGCCGAAAAGCCGCATTATGCGTGGTCAATCTACGAAGGAGATCTCGAAGGAAGCATCCTGGAATTGCTGAGCGATGCCTATATCGAGGCCGGCAATCCCGAGGCCGCGCTAGAGACGATCGAGCATCTCTGCAAGATCGCCCCGAGCCAGACCCGCATCGTCAAGCGCGCCGAGTTGCTCTGCAGCCACTTTCCCGAGCGGCGCGAGGAAGCCTTCGACGATGCTTATCAATGGTCCGAGTTCGGCGGCTTCGAGGAGATCATGGCGCTGCCCGGCTATGCCGAACATGTGGCGCAGCGCAAGGCACGCAAATCTGTAAGAGGCTGGCGCTGGAAACGCGGCACGCCGGCGAGCGAAGCTGACGTCAGCGCGGCGGAGCAGGCGCTCGGCGCCCCGTTGCCGCGCGATTATCGCAAATTCCTGCTGAGGCGCGGCGAGACCGAGTTGCTGGTACGGCTGCCGGAATCCTCGTCCGAACTCCGCTTCTATTCGCCGGGCGAGCTCACCACACAGCGGCGCAATGTCCTGAACTTCATTGCCCATTCCGAGGACGAGCTCGAAGAAGCCTGTGCCTATTTCCGCAAGACATATGGCGTCTCGCTCAAGCATCTGATCCCGGTTGCCGAACCGTCGCAGCTCAGCCGCTGTCTGCTGCTCCATATCGAGCCCGGCGAGCGCTCTGGCCAGTGTTTCCAGTGGGATCACGACGGCGGATGGGAGCTGGAACAAAGCCAACCGAGTTTCGACGTTGCATTGAAGACGTTGACGGACGGCATCACGCGGCGCGATGCGACGGCGCTCGCGTTCTTCGAGCTCTGAACTCTATGCCGACGCGTTTTTCTTACGCGACACGATAGCCACTTCGCTCGAAAACGCTCCGCTCACTCCACCACGCGCGCGGGCTTGTCGGCCGCGGCCTCGGACCATTCGCCGACGACGCGGTCGAGATCGCAGAGATTCTGGTGCATCTGCTCGAGCGAAAAGCCGAGTGCGAAGAAGCGCTCCGCGGTGTCGCTCGGCTGGCCGCGGATCAGGCCGTCCTGGCGCACGGCGGCAACCGCCTCGGCGTAATGCTGGAGCGCGACATGGACGGGATGGATCGGCGGCGCGCCGGCGCCTTCGCGCAGGGCGGCGGCGGCCGAACGCAGGAAGCGCGCGATCACGGTCGAGACCTCCGTCAGCGGCGCGGCAAGCCGCGTCTGCACCTCGGCCGGCAGCGGCACAACGGTCGAGCGACCGATCATCACGACGTCATGGCGCAGCCGCAAGATCGTGCGCAACAACGGGCCGGTGTCCGGGCCGCTCGATAATCGCGCAGAGCGCTCGCGCTCAGCCTCGGCGCCAATGGTGTTCATGCCGACCATTGCGGTACCGATACCGTCCTGAATCCGATGCAGCGCGTCATTGTCCCGGCCGCGCGTCAGGCCCGCGAGCAATTCGGTGAAGGCCTCTGCGATCAATTCCAGCAGCTTCGCCGCGCTGGCGCGGATTTGCCGGACCGCGCGCGATGGCAGCACCAGGAACGAGACCAGCAGCCCCGTCACCGCGCCGACCGAAACTTCGCTGACGCGATCAATCGCCGAGGCCATGGGATCGGCATGATGCATCGAGGGAAGCACGAGCACGATCACGGCCGTCACCGTTGCAGAGCTCAGATTCGGATAGATCGATGCGACGAAGGCAAGCGGCGCCACGGCCAGCACCAGCAGGCCCAGCAGGCCCAGTTCGCCGGAATAGGGGATCAGGATCGCGATGGCGCCGCCATAGATCGCGCCGCCGATGGTGCCGAGCATGTAATCGCGTGTCGCCTTCAGCGATCGCCCGACGCTCATCTGGGTCACGATGATGGAGGTGAGGACAGCCCAGAGCGGCAACAACAGATTCAGCGCGGTGGCGAGCGCGTAGGCGCCGGTGGCCGCAACCGTGACCCGGACCGCCAGCCCCAATTGGGTCTTTCGCGACCAGACCCGGTCGAACAGCTCTCCTGCGAATGCCATGGTCGCGTATCCCGGTCCGATCCTCGTAAAGCCAGCCAAAAGCATAGCTGATGCCCGCGGCCCCGAGCCCGCTTGAAAGGCCAAATCAGCCCGCCTAACTTGCGCGCCAAAACGAGGAAACACGATGGCTCACGAAACCGCAACGCTCGCCGCCTATGTCGCCAACCTGAAATTCCAGGATATTCCGGCGGAAGTGCTGGATCGCGCGAAAGTGCTGACGCTGGACTTCCTCGGCAGCGCGATCCGGGCCCGCAGCGAAGCGGAATCGACCCCCTCGATCCTGAAGATGCTGGAGGCGCTCGCGCTCGACACCAGGGGCGAATCCACCGTTTTCGGCGACAGCAAGACCTGGACGCCGGCGGTCGCGGCGCTGCTCAACGGCGCGCTCGGCCATTCGCTCGACTTCGACGACACCCATGCAGACTCTTCGCTGCATCCGAGCGCGCCGGTGGTTCCGGCGGCCTTCGCCATCGGCGAGATGGTCGGCGCGTCGGGCCGCGACGTGCTGACCGCGATCGTTGCGGGCTACGAGGTCTGCTGCCGGCTCGGCAACGCGCTCGACCCGACCTCGCATTATGCCCGCGGCTTCCATCCGACCGCCACCGCCGGCACCTATGGCGCAGCCGCGGCCGCCGGCAAGCTGTTCGGCCTGTCCGAGCAACAGCTCATCGCCGCCTTCGGCGTCGCCGGCAGCCAGGCCGCGGGCTCGCTGCAATTCCTGGTCAACGGCGCCTGGAACAAGCGCTACCAGGTCGGCGCCGCCGCGATGAACGGCGTGATCGCCGCGACGCTCGCGCGCAACGATTTCGTCGGCGCGACGGAATCGGTCGAGGGCAAGCACGGCCTGCTCGCCGGCTACACCGACGATGCGCATCCCGACAAGGCGGTCGCCGAGCTCGGCAAAACCTACGAGACCATGAAGATCGGCGTTAAACCGTATCCGAGCTGCCGCTATACCCACGCCGCGATCGACGCGCTGATCGCGATGCGGCGCGAGCACAATCTGACGCCCGATCAGATCAAGCGCGTCGAAATCGGCCTGCATCGCAACGGCATCACGCTCACCGGCGACGCCGCGACCAAGCGGCACCCGACCTCGATCGTCGGCGGCCAGTTCTCGATGTTCTTCACCGGCGCGCTCGCGCTTGACCAGGGCTCATTCGGCTGGGACGACTACGCCCGCCTCGGGGACGCAGCCATCGACGCGCTCGCCGACAAGTTCGACGTGGTGCAGGACGACCGTCTCGAGATCGGCCGCACCCACCCCTTTGGCGCACGCGTGAGCATCACGACGGACGACGGCGTGCACGAGCGGCTCTTTGCCGACCCTTCCGGCGAGCCGACCTCGTTCCCGGATGCGCAAGCGATGCAGCAGAAATTCTTGACGCTGGCCCGCCCGGTGCTGAACGCGCGTGCGGAGAAATTCGCGGACGCGATCATGACACTGGAGCGGTTCGACCGCGTGGCGAAGGCGACGGAACTGGGGAGGTAAAGCTCCTAATCCTCCCCCGCCAGCTTTCCCTTCTCGCGCGTTGCCGCGACCACGTCGCGCACCAGATCGAACACGCCATCCGCTTCCGGCGGTGCGTTCGGCGAACGGCCTAACCGCACGATCACCAGACGTTCCGACGGAATCACGATCGTGTACTGCCCGATCGTGCCCTTGGCGAAGAAGGCATCGCGCGGCCAGCCGTGATCGATGCGGAAGGTCGCGCCAAAACTGTCGCCCTGGTTGGTCCAGAAGCCGGCACCGATGCCGACCCATGCATTGGGCGTCGCGGACGCCGAGTAATTCACCCAACCCTGGGGCAGGATGCGCCGGCCGCCGGCGATGCCGTCGTTGAGATAGAGTTGGCCGAAGCCCGCCCAGTCGCGCGCGGATGCGAGCATCTCGCTCGACCCCTTGATCGTGCCGGCGCCGTCGAGCTGGAGCGTGACATGGCGCATGCCGAGCGGCGCGAACAATTCGCGGCGCGCGAAGGCAAGCGCTCCTTCGGGATTGCCGCCGGCGGCGTTGCGGATCAGATGCGCGAGCATGATGGTGTTGCCATCGTGATAATTCCACACGGTGCCCGGCGCGGTCGCAAGCGGCATGCTCGCGGCATAGGCGGCCATGTCGTCTTCGGTGAATTTCATGCGATTGACCGGCTCGAAGGCGGAGCCGAGCGAGGCCTGCAGCGAGCTGCCGAGCGCCAGACCCGCGGTGTGGCGCAGCAATTGATCGACGGTGATGGCGTGGCGCGGATCGTCCGGATTCGTCCAGGCGGCGACCGGTGCGGGCCCGTCGAGCTTCAGTCGGCCCTGGCGCACGAGAATCCCGGTGAGAGCCGAGATCACGGACTTCGTCATGGAGAAGCCGAGCAGCGGCGTCTCGGGTCCGATGCCGTCGGCATAGCGCTCCGCGATGACGCGGCCCGACTTCATGACGACGATCGCGCGGGTGCGGCGATATGGCGGCGAGGTCGGCTCGGCGAAGGCGCGATCGAGCGCGGCTGCCAGCTCCGGGCTTTGCGGCGGCACGATTGCGGGGCCGGCAATCTCGGGCAGCAACACCGGCGGCCTATCATCAGGCGGCAAGGCGACGTCGGTGATCCCTCGGCCGTGCTCGAGCGTGCAGCCGAGGCCGTCGCGATAGACGGCGTGGCTGCGGCCAATGCCGAACAGCGTCACCGTAACGTCCTTGCGCGCGCGATCGACCTGATAGTCCATCGCCCAGGTGAGCAAACCGGCGCCCGGCATCGCATCAATGGTCTCGGTCAAATTTCGCCCGACATCGAGGCCCGAGACAAACGTGTCCGCGCAGAGCACGTCGGCGATGAAGCCGGTGGCGACCCTGGGCACGTCATGGGCGCGAACCGCGCCGAGCGCGAGGCCGGCAAAGGCGATGGTGGTGGCGAGAAGGACAATCTTGCGGCGGCGGGTCACGGGCTTGCTCCGGCTTGAGACGCGTGCCGGAGACGAAGCGGCATTCACGCCCTGCCCGCTCGCCGGATTTGGAAAACGGCGTAGCTGAATCCCGCGAAATGCTCGCCGATTCCAAAATAACCTAGATAATACAGTGCACTAAAGATCAGACGGCATTCACCTTGAGCCGCCGGTATTCCGTCGGCGTCACGCCGGTCACGGCCTTGAAGGCGCGGTTGAAAGGGCCGAGCGACTGGAAGCCGGAATCCATCGCGATGGTGATGACGGGGACCTCGGCCTGGGCGGGATCGGCCAGCGCGGCCTTGGCCTCCTCGATCCGGTGATTGTTCAGGAACACATTGAAATTGCGGTAGCCGAGCCCCTGGTTGATCAGCCGGCGCAGCCGGTATTCGGGAATTTGCAGCCGGCCCGCCAGCACGCCGATGCTGATGTTCTCCTGGCGATAGATCCGTTCGTCCGCCATCAGCCGCATCAGGGCGTCGATGAGCTTTTGGTCGGCGGCGCCCTCGCCCACAGGCGGGCTCGCCGCGATCGCCGGCGCAACCTCCGTGGCGGCCGGAAACAGATCGGCGCCATCGACGCGCATCATCGCATAAGCGATGACCGCGACAATACTGGCGAGCACGCCGGTATTGATGGTGTTGGCGACGTCGCCGATGTCACTGCCGACGACGAGGATCTGGAGCAGCGCGTTCAATCCGCCATAGAGCGCGGCAGCACAGACGATGAAGACGCGAACACGGCGGCGGCGCTCGACCAGATCGGCCGACCATGAGCCGATCGTCTGCATGATCGCGAGCGCAATGAAGCCGAGCACGATCAGGTTCACCGAGGTGACGACGAGCCGGACATGTCCGCCGGGTGCGATCCAGAGACAGCTGACGAAGCTGAACGCTGTCACCAACCCCCAGGTCAATCCGTGCCACCGGCGCAGGCGGAACTCATCGTCGAACAGCGCGCGCGTGAACAGCCAGAACACAACGATATTGCCGGTCGAGAGTGCAATCAGCGGCGCATGCCATGCCGGGACCAGCGACGATATTCCGACGGAATAGCTCGCGGCATGCGCGGCCGAGCCGAGCGCAAAGGCCGCGCCGAGCCGGGCTGCCAGCACATTGCGGAAATCGCTGACAAGCGATGCCGCCAGCACTAATAGCAACGCCACAGAAGCGGCGCGGAATGCGAGTTCAAGGGCGGCTGACGTCATCAGATGCTGTGGCCATTGGTATGGGCGAGCCGAACATCGTCCGTCGGATTGATTTTTTCAAGCACCATCCGCACCACGGCTGTCATCGTCCGGCTTGACCGGACGATCCAGTACGCCGAGACGGCCATGATTGAACCGAGTGGCCGCGGCGTACTAGATCGTCCGCTTTCGCGGGCGATGACGGCGGAGTATGTGGCCCGGGCTTAGCCGCGACGGCCGCACGAAATCCTGCTACGATTTAGCTCGAAAAAGCCAAAAGGAGTCCACCATGAGCTGGCAACCCTCGAACGATCCCGTGCTCGGCGATCCCATGTCCTGCGATGCGCTCGATCTTGTCATCGTGCCGCGCACGCGCGATCTCGGCGACGGCTTCGCGGTGCGGCGCGCATTGCCGCATGGCAAGCGGCAGATGGTCGGACCCTTCATCTTCTTCGACCATTTCGGGCCGGTGCAATTCGTCTCCGGCAAGGGCATGGACGTGCGGCCGCACCCGCATATCGGGCTTGCCACCGTCACCTATCTGTTTGACGGCGCGATCATGCATCGCGACAGCGAGGGCAACATCCAGGAGATCCAGCCCGGCGCGATGAATTTGATGACAGCCGGCCGCGGCATCGCGCATTCCGAGCGCACGCCGGATGTGCAGCGCGCCTCGGGGCAGAAGATGCTGGGCTTGCAAAGCTGGATCGCGCTGCCGGCAGGGTCGGAAGAGATCGCGCCGTCGTTCCAGCACTACGGCGCGGGTGACTTGCCGATGGTCACCGAGCGCGACTTCACGGCGAAGGTAATCGCGGGCTCGTCCTTCGGCGTCACCTCGCCTGTTTCGATGGTCTCGCCCTGGTTCTACACCGAGGTCACGGCGGTCGCGGGCGCCACCGTGCCGCTCGATCCCGATCACGAGGAGCGCGCGATCTACGTCGTCGACGGCGAGGTAGAGATCGCGAACGAGCGCTACGAGGGGCCACGGCTGCTGATCTTCCGCCCGGGCGACCGCATCACGGTGAAGGCGCTCAAGGCCACGCGGATGATGTTTCTGGGCGGCGACGCCCTGGAAGGCCCGCGCCACATCTGGTGGAATTTCGTCTCCTCCAGCAAGGAGCGGATCGAGCAGGCCAAGCAGGACTGGAAAACCGGCCGCTTCGCCGCAGTTCCGCAGGAACATGAGTTCATTCCGCTGCCGGAATAGGCTATCCCGGTTTCCGGTCGCGCGATCAGGCGCGGCCGGATGTCCTGTCGCAAGGCCTTGCTCCGAAAGTTCTGCCGATGACCGCCATGCTCTCCAGCGACCTGCCGCTGCCCAAGATCGGGCGCGGCAAGGTGCGCGATATCTACGCCATCGACGACGACCGCCTGCTGCTCGTCACCACCGACCGCATCAGCGCCTTCGACGTCGTGATGGGCGAGACCATTCCGATGAAGGGCGCGGTGCTGACGCAAATCAGCGCGTTCTGGTTCAACGAACTCGAAGGCGTGGTGCCGCATCACATGATCAGCGCCGACACCGACGAGATCATCGCCGCCGTGCCGGCCTTGAAGCCGCATCGCGCCGAAATTCTCGGCCGCGCCATGCTCTGCCGCCGCACCACGGTGTTTCCGATCGAATGCGTGATCCGCGGTTACCTCTCGGGCTCGGCCTGGAAGGAATATGCAGCCAGCGGCACGCTGGCCGGCGAGAAGCTGAAGGCGGGCCTCGTCGAGAGCGAGAAGCTGGAGCCTTCGATCTTCAGCCCGGCGACCAAGGCCGAGACCGGCCATGACGAGAACATCACCATCGCGAAGATGCGCGAGGTCGTCGGCGACGAGACGGCCTACACGCTCGAGAGCATGACGCGCGCGATCTACACGCTCGGCGAGGAGCTCGCCCGCGAGCAGGGCATCATCATCGCCGACACCAAGTTCGAATTCGGCCGCGACAAGGACGGCCGCATCATCCTGATCGACGAAGTCATGACGCCGGATAGTTCGCGCTTCTGGGCCGTCGACGCCTACAAGCCGGGCCAGCCGCAAGCGAGCTTCGACAAGCAGCCCTTGCGCGACTATCTCGACGTCGAACGCCGCGCCGGTCGCTGGAACGGCGACGCCCCGCCGCCGCCGTTGCCGGCAAGCGTGGTGGACGCGACCAGCAAGCGGTATTTTGAAGCGTATCGACGCGTGACGGGGCAGGATTTGAAGATCTAGCCCCAGTCGGCGCCTCTCGCTCCGTCATTGCCAACCGGCTCGATGCCTCCGCGGTGTCGTCCTGGCGAAAGCCAGGACCCATAGCGCGAGGTCTATCGATCGGTGCAAGTCCCGAATGCACAGCCTTCGCCAAACTGCCCCCTCGGGAAATGGGTCCTGGCTTTCGCCAGGACGACACCGAATGGCAGGCGCTTCGGTTTTCCTCTCTCCCCGGGCATGATTGGCCATTCACACGCCGTGGATGGAACTGTCGGATACCTCATAATCGCAAGAATCCTGTTGCGCTAGGCTCGCAGTCGTCTACGTCTCGAACAGGAATTTTCATGAGCGAGTGTCACGGCGTGACCGATCCCGCAATTGGCTTCACTCCGTCGACCGGGCTCAATCCGGCCCTGAAGCGCGCGCTGAATGATATATTGGGCGGGAGCGCCGCCAGCGTCCTGACCGTCACGTTCGGACTGTCCTACTCGCTGCTGATCTTCGCGGGGCCGTTGTCGCCCTATCTGTCCTACGGCATCACGGCCACTTTCGTCAGCTCCGCCGTGCTTGCGGCCGTCGTCGGCCTCGGCAGCTCCCTGCCCTTCGCGATTGCAGCCCCCGACAGCTCGACCGCCGCGGTGACGGGTATCCTGGCGGCCTCGGTGGTCGAACGCATCGAGACGGCGCACCTGTCAGCGCCGTTGCTGTCACCGATCCTGATCACGCTCGGCCTGTCGACGATGCTGACAGGCTTGGTGCTGTGTGGGCTGGGCCTGACGCGGCTTGGCCGCGCCATCCGCTACGTGCCTTATCCGGTGGTCGGCGGCTTCCTCGGTGCAACCGGACTTCTCATCGTCATGGGTTCGGTCCGGGTGATCACCGATCACCCGCTGCAATTCGCGACGCTGCCGCACTTCGCCGACCGCACCATCCTGCTGGAGCTGGGTGCCGCCTGCGCGATGGCGCTGGTGCTGTATCTCACCTGGCACCGCTCGCGCAGCCCGTTCGGACTGCCGATCATCCTGGTCGGCGGCGTGCTCACCGCGCATCTGGCGTTCTGGATCACCGGCGTTTCCTTCGATGAGGCGCACACATTGGGCTGGACCTTTCAGTCCCCACCACAGGCGGTCTTCGTGCTGCCCTGGCATACCGACGATCTCGCCCGCTATCCCTGGTTTGCCATCCCGGACCTGCTCGGCAACGTCGTCGCGGTCATCTTCGTCACGGCCTCCAGTACGCTGTTCAACACCACCGGCATCGAAGTGGCCACGCATCGCGAAGCCAATCTGGAGTGTGAGCTGAACGTCACCGGCGCCGCCAATATCCTGACCGGCCTGCTGGGCGGCTACGCCGGCTGCAGCTCGACCAGCCGCTCGATGCTCAATTTCTCCAGCGGCGGGCGCGGGCGCCTGTCAGGCCTCACGGCCTCGGCGCTGTCGCTGCTGGTGCTCGCCGTCGCACCCGAGCTGCTCGGCTTCATCCCCAAATTCGTGCTCGGCGGCCTGTTGCTCTATCTCGGCGCCGACCAGCTGCACAAATGGATCATCGAGTCGCGCAAGCGGCTGTCGAAGCTGGAATATCTGTCGCTGATCGCCATCATCGCGATCATCGTGGCCTGGGGTTTCGTGCCGGGCATCCTGATCGGCGTCATCATCGGCTGCGCGACGTTTGCGTTCAGCGCCGCGCGGGTGGAGTCGATCAAGTACAGTTTCGATGGCTCGGAGTACCGCTCCTCGCTCGATCGCTCGCGCGACGACCAGGAGGTGCTGCTGGCCCATGGCGGCAAGATCCGCGGCCTCAATCTCCAGAGCTATCTGTTCTTCGGCTCCGCCAACCGGCTCTATCAGCACGTCAAGCAGCTGCTGCAGGAACGCCCCGAATGCCGCTATCTGCTGTTTGACTTCAAGCTCGTCACCGGCGTCGATTCATCGGCTGCCTATAGCTTTGCCCAGATCAAGCGCAGTGCTGGCGAACTCGGCGTCGAGCTGATCCTGGTTCATCTGTCGGTCGCTGCCGAGAAGGTGCTGCGCTCCAGCGACTTCGTCGGCGAGGGCGTCACCATCATCCCCGAGCTCGATCACGCGCTGGAATGGTGCGAGAACAAGCTCATCTCGCAGCATCAGGAGCTGGCGCAGGAAGAAGCCAGCCTCCGCGACTGGTTCACGCGAATGCTCGGCAGCGAGGATGGTGCCGACGAGCTGATCCGCCGCTGCCAGCGCATCGAGGTCGAAGCCGGCGAGGTCATCGTGCAGGCCGGCGATCCCGCCGATTCCATGCATTTCATCCTCGACGGCCGGGTCGGCATCATGATTCCGGCCGATGACGACCGCAGCACGCGCGTGCGCAGCCTCGGCCGTTACACCACGATCGGCGAGATGGGGCTGGTGTCACAGACACCGCGCAGCGCCACCATCCAGGCCGAAGTCGACAGCGTGCTCTATGTGCTGAATACGCACCAGTTCGACGCCATCAAGACCGAGGATCCGGAGCTCAGCCACAAGCTGCTGACCTATTTCGTGTCGGTCATGGCGGAGCGGCTGACCTTTGCGAACCGAACGATCGCGGTGCTGAGGCGGTGATTGGCGCGTAGCCCGGATGGAGCGAAGCGCAATCCGGGATCGTGCCACAAACGACAGAGGCCCCGGATTGCGCTTCGCTCCATCCGGGCTACGCCGCTAGCCTGCCACATACTCCGATGTCGTCCTGGCGAAAGCCAGGACCCATAGCCACCGGCCATAGTTCTCGCGACGACTCGTGGTTACCAGCTTCGCGCCGCAACCCCGCCCTGGGGTAATGGGTCCTGGCTTTCGCCAGGACGACCAAGAAATAGCGCGGCTTAAACCCCCGCCATCATCACGTATTTGATCTCGACATATTCTTCCATGCCGTGATGCGAGCCTTCGCGGCCGAGGCCGCTTTCCTTGACCCCGCCGAAGGGCGCGACTTCGGTGGTGATCAGGCCGGTGTTGACGCCGACCATGCCCGACTCCAGCGCTTCGGCGACGCGCCAGACGCGGCCGAGATCGCGGGAGTAGAAGTAGGAGGCGAGCCCGAACGGCGAGGCGTTGCACATCGCGATCACGTCGGCCTCGTCCTTGAAGCGGATCACCGGTGCGAGCGGGCCGAAGGTTTCCTCCTGCGCCACCAGCGAGTCCGGCTTGACGTCGGAGAGCACGGTCGGCTCGAAGAACGAGCGCCCGAGCTCGCTGCGCTTGCCGCCGGTGACGACCTTGGCGCCGCGCTTGACGGCGTCCGCAATGTGGCGTTCGACCTTGTCGACCGCTTTCAAATTGATCAGCGGGCCCTGCGTGACGCCGCTCTCGGTGCCGTCGCCGATCTTCATCGCCGCGACCTTCTTCGACAGCTTCTGCACGAATTCGTCGTAGATCTTGTCCTGGGCGTAGATGCGGTTGGCGCAGACGCAGGTCTGGCCCATGTTGCGGTATTTCGAGACGATCGCGCCTTCGACCGCGGCATCGATGTCGGCGTCGTCGAACACCACGAACGGCGCGTTGCCGCCGAGCTCGAGGCCGAGCCGCTTCACGCCGACGGAGGCCTGCTGGTAGAGGATCTTGCCGACGGCAGTGGAGCCGGTGAAGCCGACGAAACGCACGGCCGGATGCTCGCACAGCACCTTGCCGATCGGCGCGGCATCGCCGGTGATGATGTTGAACACACCATTGGGCACGCCGGCCTTCTCCGCGAGCGCGGCAAGCGCCAGCGCCGACAGCGGCGTTTCATTGGCGGGCTTCAGCACCACGGTGCACCCGGCCGCAAGCGCCGGCGAAACCTTTCGTGTGATCATCGAGTTCGGGAAATTCCACGGCGTAATCGCGCCGCAGACGCCGATCGGCTGCTTGATCGCGAGCAAGCGCGCGTCGGGCCGCTGGGTCGGGATGGTCTCGCCATAGACGCGGCGGGCTTCCTCGGCGAAGAACTCGACATAGGCGCCGCCGATGTCGACCTCGCCGAGCGCTTCGGCGAGCGGCTTGCCCTGCTCGGAGGTGAGGATCAGCGCGAGGTCCTCGCGATTGGCAATGATCAGATCGAACCATTTGCGCAAGATATTGGAGCGCTGCTTGGCGGTGTGCTTGGCCCAGGCAGGGAACGCGCGCTCGGCGGCCTCGACCGCCCTGGTGGCGTCATCGGCCGAAAGCTGCGGAACCTTTGCCAGCTCGACGCCGGTCGCGGGATTGTTGACGGCGAAGACCGGCGAGCCGACCCAGGCGCCGTCGATGTAGCAGGCCTCCTTCAGAAGCGACGGGTCCTTCAGCCGGTCGCGCAGATTGGAGGTGGCGTGCTGAGCACGTGCGGCGGCGGTCGGGGTCATGGGGTCACTCCTGCGGGGTCTTGCGGGCTGTTCCGGTTCGGCCGGAATATAGGGAGAGGCGGCGCGCAATGCACCGTCCCGCAACGCACATCTGCTGGGAGCCAGGCTCGGAGCGGCGGACTTACGCCGCGCCGCTCAGATAGGTCTCGCGCCGCCCGATCATGCGCTCGGCGGCGGCCTTGGCGTCGGCCTTCGAGGAGGTCGCGCAGGTCCGATATTCGAGATCGGGGACGTCCGACGCGTTGCGGCGGCCGAACCAGGACTTTGAACCGACCGGCAATAGCGCCAGCGCCTGCGCCAGATTGTCGACCGCGCCAAACGAATAGAGCGCGCCGGTGCCGGCGATGCGAACCTCATAGATGCCGGGCGAGATCGGCGCCTCGAGATTCTCGCCCCGTCCGGGACGGGGATAGCGCTTCCATTCGCTCCAGGTCGAAATCATTTGAGGTCCCCCTCGCGGCCGGTGGGCGGCCACGAAATTTGCATCAAGTCTTAACGTTGGCCGTGGATCGGCCGAGAGCTGAACGCCGCAGCTCACAAAATGTTTCAAGTGCTTCAAACAGTCGAAACATAACGCCAGCGCCCATCCACGGTCACGGCTGCTGCGGCCATCCACCGCAGATTGTGACGGAGTGTTGCAGTTCAGCGCATTGTCGTCGTGCGCGGGGAGCCGACCGTCAAGTCACGACATCGCGACCGCGGCAGGTATGCGGATGTGCTTGCCGCGCGGCGCACGCGGGAGGACAATCGATCGCTTCCAACAATAATCAAACCGGAGGAAACGCGTATGCAAGGCAAAGCTGAGATCGACCAGATTCTGCGCCAGAAGAGCGAGGCCAAGGAGATTCCCGGTGTCGTCGCCATCGCCTCCAACGGTACCGACGTGCTGTATCAGGGCGCGTTCGGCAAACGCGACCTGTCCAAGCCGGATGCTATGACTGCCGATAGCGTGTTCTGGATCGCATCGATGACGAAAGCGGTGACATCAGCCGGCGCGATGCAGCTCGTCGAGCAAGGCAAGCTGTCGCTGGATGCGCCGATCGGCGAGGTGTTGCCCGATCTCGCCAAGCCGCAGGTGCTCGAAGGTTTCGATGCCAAGGGCGAGGCCAAGCTGCGGCCGGCCAAGGGGCCGATCACGCTGCGTCAGCTCATGACCCACACCGCAGGCTTCTGCTACAACATGTGGAATGGCGATCTCGCGGTCTATCTGGACAAGAACGGCATCCCCGCCATCACCACATGTCAGAACGCGGCGTTGAAGACGCCCATTATGACCGACCCCGGCACGCGCTGGGAATACGGCACCAATATCGATTTCGTCGGCAAGGCCGTGGAAGCCGTCAGCGGCAAGCGTCTCGATGCCTATCTGCGCGACAATCTGTTCGCACCGCTCGGCATGAGCGATACCGCTTTCAAGATCACTGCCGACATGCGCAAGCGCCTGGTCGGCATGCATGCGCGCGGCGAGGATGGCCAGCTCGCTGCGATCCCGTTCGAGCTCGAGCAGGAGCCCGAATTCCACATGGGTGGGGGCGGCCTTTATTCGACCGCGGCCGACTACATCAAGTTTACCCAGATGATCCTGAACAAGGGCCGCGGCAACGGCAATCAGGTTCTGAAGGCCGAGACCATCGCGACGATGGGGCAGAACCACATCGGCGATCTCGCCATGGGCAAGATGACCACGGCGGCGCCGATGTACACCAATGACGTCGATCTCTATCCGGAGCAGGTGAAGAAGTGGGGCCTCAGCTTCATGATCAACACCGCCAAGACCGCCGAGGGCCGCAGCGCGGGCAGCCTCGCCTGGGCGGGCCTCGCCAACACCTACTACTGGATCGACCCGGCGCGCGACGTCACCGGCGTGATCCTGATGCAGCTGCTGCCGTTCGCCGACGCAAAATGTCTCGAGGCTTTTGCCGGCTTCGAGCGCGGCGTCTATGCCGGGCTCGATGCCGGCAGCGGGCAGAAAGCGGCCTGAGGCGCGCCTAGCTCTCACGACGCGTGACGGCCGGGCTTGTTGTCCCGGCCGTCCACGCACCTGACTGGAGGACACGATCTTGGCAGACAAAGCCGACAGTTACGTTTGCGGCATCTCCGACACGCCGCTGCTCGGCGACACCATCGGGCGCAGCCTCGATCAGGCCGCGCGCCGCTGGGGCGATCGCGAGGCGCTGGTCTCGCCCAGCCACGGCGTGAGATGGACATGGACGGAGTTTGCCGCGCGGGTCGACGCGCTCGCCGCCGGCTTTGTTGCGCTCGGTCTCGAACGCGGCGCACGGATCGGCATCTGGTCGCTGAACCGGCCGGAATGGACGCTGACCCAGTTCGCTGCCGCCAAGGCCGGTCTCATCCTGGTGACGATCAATCCGGCCTACCGGCTGAGCGAGTTGGAATTCGCGCTGCACAAGGTCGGATGCAGCGCCATCGTCACCGCGACGGCGTTCAAGACCAGCAACTACATGGACATGCTCAACACGCTGTTGCCGGAGCTTGCGAGCGCCAGGCCCGGGCAATTGCGCGCCGCGCGGCTGCCGGCCTTGCGCATCGTGATCCAGATCGGCGGCCCCGCCTGCCCGGGCACGATCCCGTTCGAGGAGGTCGCCGGCATGGGTGGAACCCCGCATCGCGAACAGCTCGCCGCGCTCGGTGCCTCCCTGCAATTCGACGATGCCGTCAACATCCAGTTCACCAGCGGAACGACGGGATCGCCCAAGGGCGTGACGCTGACCCATCACAACATTCTCAACAATGGCTATTTCGTCGGCCGCGCCATGCGCCTGACCGAAGCGGACCGCATCTGCATTCCGGTGCCGCTCTATCATTGCTTCGGCATGGTCATGGGCAACCTCGCCTCCGTCACGCTCGGCGCGACGATGGTCTATCCCGGCGAGGGGTTCGATCCGCTCGCGACGCTGCGGACGATCGAGCAGGAAAAATGCACTGCGCTGTACGGTGTGCCGACGATGTTCATCGCCGAACTCGACCACGCCGAATTCTCAAACTTCGATCTGACATCGCTGCGCACCGGCATCATGGCCGGTGCTCCCTGCCCGATCGAAGTGATGAAGCGCGTCAATAGCGAGATGAACATGGGCGAGGTCACGATTGCCTATGGCATGACCGAGACGAGCCCGGTCAGCTTCCAGAGCGCCGTCGACGATCCGCTCGACCGCCGCGTCTCGACGGTCGGACGAATCCATCCGCATGTCGAGGTCAAGGTCGTCGATCTCGGCGGCAAGATCGTCAAGCGCGGCGAACGGGGCGAGCTCTGCACCCGCGGCTACAGCGTAATGCTGGGCTATTGGGAGGAGCCGGAGAAGACCGCGGATGTGCTCGACGCCAACGGCTGGATGCATACCGGCGACATAGCCGTTATCGACGACGAGGGTTATTGCAACATCGTCGGCCGCATCAAGGACATGGTGATCCGCGGTGGCGAGAACCTCTATCCCCGCGAGATCGAGGAATTTCTCTATCGCCATCCCAAGATTCAGGACGTGCAGATCTTCGGCGTTGCGGATACCCGCTACGGCGAGGAGCTCTGCGCCTGGATCCGCGTCAGGTCCGGCGAGACGCTGACGATGGAAGAGGTGCGCGCCTTCTGCGACGGCCAGATCGCCCACAACAAGATTCCGCGTTACGTGGAATTCGTCGACGAGTTTCCGATGACCGTGACCGGAAAGATCCAGAAATTCCTGATGCGCGACGAGGTGGAGCAACGGCTTGGGTTGAAAGCCGCGAAGACTGCGTGAGCCGCATCTGTCATTCCCCGCGAAGGCGGGGAATCCAGTACGCCGGAGCCTCTCGATTGAACCACACCCGTCTCGGAGTACTGGATCGCCCGGCTTGGCCGGGCGATGACAGCGAGGACGAGGCTATTCCACCTTAAACCGTCAGGCCGCGCTGCCCGGCGAGCTCCTTCAGCGACACCTGGGGACGCGCGCCGATGTGCTGGATTACTTCGGCGGCTGCGAGCGCGCCGAGTTCGCCGCACTGCTTGAACGGCAGGTTGCGCGCCAGGCCGAACAGGAAGCCGGCGGCGAAGAGGTCGCCGGCGCCGGTGGTGTCCACGAGTTTCGCGATCGGAGACGCCGGCGCTGCGACTGCGTCAGTTGGCGTCACCACCACGCAGCCTTTCTCGCTGCGGGTGACCACGCCGAGATTGACGTCGTTGCGCAGCTGCTTGAGTGCGGTGTCGAAATCCGAGGTTTGGTAGAGCGAATGCAGCTCGGACTCGTTGGCGAACACGATATCGACGGTGCCGTTGCGCATCAGCCCCAGGAATTCGTCGCGATAACGATCGACGCAGAAGGAATCCGACAATGTCAGCGCCACCTTGCGCTTGGCATCATGGGCGATCTTGGCCGCCTTGACGAAGGCGTCCTTGGCGTTCTTGGGATCCCAGAGATAGCCCTCGAGGTAGACGATGCCGGCCGCGGCGATCTCGGCCGGGTCGATGTCGGCGGGCGACAAATCCTGCGCGGCGCCGAGATAGGTGTTCATGGTGCGCTCGCCGTCGTCGGTCACCAGGATGTAGGAGCAGCCGGTCGCAGGGCCGTCCTTCGCCGCGGGCGTATTGAAGGCGACGCCGGCCGCGCGGATGTCGTGGACGTAGAGCTTCCCAATCTGGTCGTCCTTGACCTTGCCGACGTAGGCGGCGCGCGCCCCGAGGCTGCCGATGCCGACGATGGTATTGGCGGCCGAACCGCCGGAAACTTCCGTCGCCGGGCCCATGTCCTTGTAGATGGCGGCGGCCCGCGCCTCGTCGATCAGGGACATGCTGCCCTTGGTCATGCCGTGCTTGCCCAGAAAGGCTTCATCGGTCTTGACCAGCACGTCGAACAGCGCGTTGCCGATGCCGAGAACGTCATATTTCACGTCAGCCATTCACCTTGATCCTGTTTGGCGGATTGCGATACCCGCGGAAATCCGCTTCCTGTCGGTCTGAAATCTGGCTCGCGGCCTATCACGGCCGGCCCTTCGCGGGCAAGCAACGGTATTATGCAGTTCCGATGATCCGCTCCTTCCTGACCGTCTCGACGGGGACACTGGCTTCACGGCTGCTGGGCTTTGCACGCGATTCCCTGATCGCGGCGCTGCTCGGCACCGGTGCCGTGGCGGACGCGTTTCTGGCGGCATTTCAGCTCGTCAACGTGGTGCGGCGCCTGCTCAGCGAGGGGGCCCTGAATGCGGCGCTGATCCCGGCCTGGCTGCGCGTTCGAGACCGCGATGGCGAGGCGGCTGCGGCGGCGTTCGCGGGACGCGTGCTGGGTACGGTCAGCGCGGGCCTAATCGCGATCTCGATCGTGATTGCACTGCTGATGCCGCTGATCATCATGATCATCGCGCCGGGCTTCGTCGGCAGCGCATCGCTCGATCTCGCCATCCAGAATGCGCGCCTGATGCTGCCTTATCTGGCCTTCGCGGGACCCGTCACGGTATTGATGGGCCTGCTCAACGCGCAGGGACACTTTGCACTCACCGCGTTCTCGCCGCTGCTGTTCAACATCGCCCTGATCGCCGCGATAGCGGCACTCCTGCTGGGGCATGCCGATGCAACCTTCGCCGCGTGGATGCTGGCGGCCGCCGTCGGCATCGCCGGCTTGTTGCAGCTCCTGATGCTGCTGTCGCAGCGAAGTGCGCGTCTGGCGACACCGCTGCGCGTGAGCTTCGACAAGGATATGCGCGGCTTCTTCGCCAAGGCGATCCCGGGCATGATCGCGAGCTCCGGCCCGCAATGGCTGATGGTGGCCGGCGCGATCATCGCCTCGACCACGCCGGCCGCGGTCTCCTGGCTCTATTTCGCCAACCGCCTGATCGAGCTGCCGCTCGGCATTGTCGGCGTCGCCATGGGTACGGTGCTGGTGCCGGAGCTGACGCGCGCGGTGAGGAGCGGCGACCGTGATGCGGTTGCGCATGCGGAATCGCGCGCGCTGGAACTCGCGACCGGGTTGGCGTTGCCGGCGACGCTCGGCTTGATCGTGCTGGCGGAGCAGATCGTGCGGCTGCTGTTCGAACACGGCGCCTTTGGCGCGGAGGACAGCGGGGCCACGGCGCATGCACTGATGTGGCTGGCGCTGGGCCTGCCGGCGCATGTGCTGATCAAGGCGCTGTCCCCGGCCTATTTTGCCCGCGGCGACACGATGACGCCGCTGCTTGCGACCGCGAAAGGGTTCGTGGTCGCGGTCGCGCTCGCGGTCCTGCTCGGTCATTTCTTCGGCGCGAGCGGGATCGCCGCCAGCATTGCCGCCGGCGCCTGGAGCAGTGCGATCTCGCTCCTCAGGAAAGGCACGCGTGAATTCGGCTTCTCGGTCGATGCCGGCGCCCGCAACCGGCTGCCGCGAATCGTGCTCGCCGCGCTGTTCATGGGTGGCCTGCTGTGGCTGACCGCAGCCCTCTTGCCTTCACAGGCCCACGGGCTGATCCGCTTCATTGCGCTGGGCTCACAGATCGCCGCCGGAATCGTCGTCTATGGCTTGCTCCTGCAAATCCTCCGCGTCGCGTCCTGGCGCGAGGCGGCCGGTGCCTTGAAGCGCCCCGCCCAGCCCGATCCCGGCGCCTGAGGTTAGCGAAATACCCTTGACGGGGCAGCGCCGCTGTTGGAAACGACGCCCCGTATCTTGCAGGAAAGCTGCCATGGCATTCGTTGAACGGGTTTTTTCGGGCGTCCAGCCGACGGGCAATCTGCACCTCGGCAATTACCTCGGCGCGATCGTCAACTTCGTGAAGATGCAGGAAACCCACAACTGCATCTATTGCGTCGTCGACATGCACGCGATCACGCAGGGGGTGGACGTCTGGGGTGGACCGGTCGAGCTCGCGCGCAACACCCGCGAGGTCACCGCGGCGTTCATCGCCAGCGGTATCGATCCGAGCAAGCACATCGTGTTCAACCAGAGCCAGGTCTCGGGCCACGCCGAGCTCGCCTGGATCTTCAACTGCGTCGCGCGCATGGGCTGGCTGGGCCGCATGACCCAGTTCAAGGAGAAGGCCGGCAAGGACCGCGAGAACGCGTCCGTCGGGCTGTTCGACTATCCCGTGCTGATGGCGGCCGACATTCTACTCTACCGCGCCACCCACGTGCCGGTCGGCGAGGACCAGAAGCAGCATCTCGAGCTCTCGCGCGACATTGCGCAAAAGTTCAACAATGACTTCGCTGACTCGATCCGCAGCCAGGGCGCCAATGACGGCCTGTTCTTCCCGCTGCCGGAACCGTTGATCACGGGCCCGGCCACGCGCGTGATGAGCTTGCGCGACGGCACCAAGAAGATGTCGAAGTCGGACGCGTCCGACAATTCGCGCATCAATCTGACCGACGACGCCGATACCATCGCGCAGAAGGTGCGCAAGGCCAAGACCGATCCCGAGCCGCTACCGACCGAGGAGAAGGGTCTGGAAGCGCGCCCCGAGGCCGACAATCTCGTCGGTATCTTCGCCGCGCTCTCCGGCCGCTCCAAGGCCGACGTGCTCAGGGATTTCGGCGGCGGCCAGTTCTCCAGCTTCAAGAACGCGCTGGTGGATTTGTGCGTCACCAAACTCGCGCCGATCGCCGGCGAGATGAAGCGCCTCGTCGCCGACCCCGGCCATATCGACGCGATCCTGAACGACGGCGCCGACCGGGCGCGTGCGATCGCCGACGAGACCATGAAGCTCTCGAAGGACATCGTGGGCTTCATCCGCCGGCGCTGAGGCGCGTTCGCGAAAACGCGGCCGACGCCACCGCGCCGGCCGCTTCTGCTCTCCCCAAGCACGATGGAGTGTGGCAGCATGTCAGCCGCGCACATTCCGGGACATGCATGACCAGCAAGCGACTTTGCTTCGAGCCGGGTCACAAGCCCAAATGCCTCGTCATCGTCGACGACACCGCCGAATGGGATCGCGCGGTCTATTACGCCAGCCGCTGGGCGATCCGCGCCGGCGGCGGCGTGGTGATGCTCCGCATCATCGAGCCCGAGCAGCAGAGCCAGGAATGGCTTGGAGTTGCCGACATCATGCGCGCCGAAGCGCAGGAGGCGGCAGAAGCCGCGCTCGACCGTGCCGCCGGCCGCGCCAACGGCATCGCCGCGATCACGCCGGAACGGGTGATCCGCGAAGGTGCTGCGATGGAACAGCTGCTGGCGGTGATCGACGAGGACCCCGATATCGCCATGCTGGTGCTCGCCGCGAACCCGGGCGCGGAAGGCCCGGGCCCATTGGTCTCGCTGCTCGCGCACGCGCTGGGCACGTTCCCGGTGCCGGTGACGGTCATTTCCGGCGCGCTGAGCGACCAGAGCGTGGATTCGCTATCCTAGACTGCCGCTCTTTCGCCTCGCCTCGTTGGCCGGGAGAGGGAGAAGCGGGCACCTTAACCCGCTGATATAACAGGTGAACGGCCAACTTACCCCTTGACCGTGCGTTCGCCGTCGCTATCTGCTAGTGGATAGAGCACGCGCCGGCCTTGAACCGGCGACGTCTGGAGAAAACCATGTTCATTCAAACCGAAGCCACTCCCAATCCCGCCACGCTGAAGTTCATTCCCGGCCGCGTCGTGGTCGACGGCGGTCCGATGGAATTTGCCAGCCGCGAATCGGCCGCACGCTCGCCGCTTGCCGAAAAACTGTTCGAAGTCCCCGGCGTCACCGGCGTGTTCTACGGATCCGACTTCATCACCGTGACCAAGGCGAACGGTGAATGGCAACAGCTCAAGCCCGCGATCCTCGGCGCCATCATGGAGCACTACATGTCCGGCGCGCCGCTGCTCGCCGACGGTGCTGCCGCGAGCGATGCCGATCTCGACGACGAGGACGAATTCTTCGACGAGGCCGATGCCGAGACGGTCGACATGATCAAGGATCTGATCGAGACCCGCGTGCGCCCGGCGGTCGCCAATGACGGCGGCGACATCACTTTCCGCGGCTTCAAGGACGGTATCGTCTATCTCAACATGAAGGGCTCCTGCGCCGGCTGCCCGTCATCGACCGCGACGCTCCAGCACGGCATCCAGAACCTGCTCAAGCACTTCGTCCCCGACGTGGTCGAAGTCCGGCCGATGTAGGCTGGGGCCGCAAAGTCGTGGATGGCCGGGTCAAGCCCGGCCATGACGACCGGGATGATGCTATGAACGTTTCATGCTGATCCTCGCCCTCGATACCGCGCTGGAAGCGTGCGCGGTTGCCGTTCTCGACACCGATTCCGGCCAACTCCTCGCGCAGGAGCAGCTTCTGATGAAGCGCGGCCACGCCGAAGCGCTGATGCCGATGATCGCGCGCGTGATGCAGTCAGCCAATCTCGCCTTCACCGCGCTCGACCGCATCGCTGTCACCATGGGCCCCGGAAGTTTCACCGGCCTGCGCGTCGGCATTTCGGCGGCCCGCGGCCTTGCGCTTGCTGCGAAGCGGCCCGCCGTCGGCCTGACCACCTTGTCGGCCTATGCCGCCGCCGTCGTCGGCCAGAGCGGAGCGGCGCCGGTGATCTCGGCGATCGACGCGCGGCACGACCACGTCTATTTCCAGATCGTGGCCGGTGACGGCAGTCAGCTGGTGCGGCCGGGCGTCGCTCCCGTCGACGAAGCGATCGCGGCGTCACAATTCGGCGCGCCGCATCTGGTCGGCAATGCCGCGAAGATTCTCGCCGAGCGCTGGCCGAAAGACATGCCGCAGCCGGTCGCGGTGGACGCGCAGCCCGCGCCCGACATCGGCTGGGTCGCCTGGCTTGGCGCCGCGGCCGATCCCGCAACAAATCCGGCGCGGCCGTTCTATCTGCGGGCGCCCGACGCCAAGCCGTCTGCACAACTGCCGCTTGCAGCACAAGCCGCAAGCTCATGATGAAATGGTTCTCGGAATGGTGGCGCGGCGGGACGCCCGTCGTCGAGCCGGCTGTCGCGCGCGACGTCGCACGGCTCGCGCAGCTCCACGGCGCCTCCTTCGCGCGCGGTTGGGGCGAAGGCGAGTTCGAGAGCATGCTCAGCGAGCGCAACACGCTGGTGCACCGGTTGCGCCTCGGCCGCAAGATCGTCGGCTTCGCGGTGTCGCGGATCGGCGCGGACGAAGCGGAAATCCTCTCGATCGCGGTCGACCAGGCCCATCGCGGCCGCGGCCTCTCTCGCACGCTGCTGATGACCCATCTCGGCCACCTGGCAGGACGCGGTGTGCGCACAATATTTCTCGAGGTCGAGGAAAATAACCAGCCGGCGCGGCGGCTCTACGACCGAACCGGATTCATGGTGGTCGGACGCCGCGAACGCTACTATAAGCAGCCGAACGGGGAACAATTGAACGCACTTCTGATGCGACGTGACTTGTCGTAACATTGATGGCAGAAAGCGCCCCGTCAGGCGGACATCACATGACTGGTCTTAAACCTTCCCCCGCTTCCAAAGCGTCCGGCATCGAGGCGCGCTGTGCCGCCACCGGCATGCGCATGACCGAGCAGCGCCGTGTCATCGCCCGCGTGCTCGCGGAGGCGGTCGATCATCCCGATGTCGAGGAACTGTACCGCCGCTGTGTCGCCGTCGACGACAAGATCTCGATCTCGACCGTGTATCGGACAGTCAAGCTGTTCGAGGATGCGGGCATCATCGAGCGCCATGATTTCCGCGAAGGCCGCGCGCGCTACGAGCAGATGCGCGACAGCCATCACGACCATCTCATCAACCTGCGCGACGGCAAGGTGATCGAGTTCACCTCCGAGGAGATCGAGAAGCTTCAGGCGGAGATCGCCCGCAAGCTCGGCTACAAGCTGGTCGATCATCGGCTCGAACTCTATTGCGTCCCGCTCGACGACGACAAACCCACAAGCTAAGTGGCGATCGATCTCGTCATCTTCGATTGCGACGGCGTGCTCGTGGACAGCGAGGTGATCTCCTGTCGCGCGCATGCTGATGTGCTGTCCAGGCACGGCTATCCGATCACATCGGAGCAGGTGCTGGTCCGCTTTCTCGGCGTATCCGAGAAGGACGCACGGCGAATGGTCGAACAGGAGATCGGCCGCAATCTTCCCGATGATCTCGAGAGCCAAGTGAATGCGGCGACGCTGCAATTCTATGCCAGCGATTTGCAGCCGATCACCCATGTGGCCGCAGCGATTGGTGCAATCGATTTGCCCAAATGCGTTGCGTCGAGCGGCACGCCGGAGAAGATCCATCACGGCCTGACCTGCGCCGGTCTCTACGATCTGCTCGCTCCGAACATCTTTTCGGCGAGCCAGGTCGCACGCGGCAAGCCCGCGCCCGATCTTTTTCTGTTCGCCGCCGTGCAGATGAAAGTCGCGCCGGAGCGGTGCCTCGTGATCGAGGACAGCGTCCCCGGGGTGACCGGCGCGCAGGCCGCCGGGATGACCGTGCTGGGGTTTCACGGTGGCAGCCATTGCCCGCCGGGCCACGCTGAAAGACTACGGGCCGCCGGGGCCGGATTGACGTTCGACGATATGCGGCAATTACCGGAGCTGGTCCGGCGGGTCGCGGCGGAGACCCTGACGGGCTGAATCCCTCCTCCCGGCGTCATTCCGGGGCGATGCGCCGGCAGCGAACCCGGAATCTCGTGCCAAAACCTCTGGATTCCGGATTCGCGACTGCGTCGCGTCAGGGAATGACGACCGAAAAGACCCCCAATCGCTGGATTTCCGCCTTCCCAGCCTATATCTGAGGGCGGTCCTCCCACCTCATTTCCGGGTTCCATGACGCCGCCGCGCAAGCTGCACATCAAATCATATGGCTGCCAGATGAACGTCTACGATGCCCAGCGCATGGTGGACACGCTGGCCCCGGAAGGATTCGTGGAGACGGCCAGCGCTGATGACGCCGATCTCGTCATCCTCAATACCTGCCATATCCGCGAGAAGGCCTCGGAAAAGGTCTATTCGGAGCTCGGCCGCCTGCGCGTCGCCAAGGACGCCGCCGCGCGTGATGGGCGCACCATGCAGATCGCGGTCGCGGGCTGCGTGGCACAGGCCGAAGGCGAGGAGATCGTGCGCCGTGCACCCGCGGTCGACGTCGTGGTGGGACCGCAGAGCTATCATCATTTGCCGCAACTGTTGAAGCGCGCCGGCAATGAAGGTCGCGCCATCGAGACCGAATTCCCAGCCCAGGACAAGTTCGGCTTCCTCGCCCAGCCCAAGCCCGGCGCGATCCGCGCCCGCGGCATTTCCGCTTTCGTCACGGTGCAGGAAGGCTGCGACAAGTTCTGCACCTTCTGCGTCGTGCCTTACACGCGTGGCTCGGAAGTCTCCCGGCCGGTGGCAAAGATCGTCGACGACGTGAAGCGGCTCGCTGAGAACGGCGTCCGCGAGCTCACGCTGATCGGACAGAACGTCAACGCCTATCACGGCGAGGGGCCGGACGGAAAAAGCTGGCCACTCGGCAGGCTGCTGGAGCACCTCGCGGCGCTCCCGGGCATCGCGCGGCTGCGCTATTCGACCAGCCATCCCAGCGATGTCGACGACAGTCTGATTGCAGCCCATCGCGATCTCGGCGCGCTGATGCCGTTCGTGCACCTGCCGGTGCAGTCGGGCTCGGACCGGATTCTGGCCGCCATGAACCGGAAACATACCGCCGATGATTATCTTGATGTCATCGACCGTTTCCGGTCCGCACGCCAAGACATTGCTTTCTCATCAGATTTTATTGTCGGCTTCCCGGGCGAGACTGAGCAAGATTTTCTCGCCACCCTCGCGCTTGTCACGCAAATCGGCTACGCTGCAGCATATTCGTTCAAATACTCCGCCCGGCCGGGAACGCCGGCCGCGGACATGCAGGAGACGGTGTCCCCCTCCGAGATGGACCAGCGATTGGAGCGGCTCCAGGAACTGATCGACAGCCAGCAATCGGCCTTCAACAAGGCCGCGATTGGCTCAACGGTCGATGTGCTGTTCGAGCGTCCGGCCCGCAAGGACGGCCAGATCGTCGGCCGCACCGCCTTCCTCCAGCCCGCGCATGTGATGGCCTCGCCCGACATCATCGGACAAATCCTGCCGGTCCGGATCGACAGCCTTGAACGCTACAGCTTCCTCGGTGAGCTCGCCATGGCGCACGAGCCCGCTTTATCGCCCATCGCCACTGGAGCCTGAACCCTTGCCCAAAAGCGCATCGGATTCGTCTTCTTCCATCGCTCCCAGCCGCAAATTTGACCGCGACATGCAGGTTCCGCCCGAGACCCAGGTCGTCATCGACTTCGACGACAACCGTGCCGCGTCGGCGCTGGTCGGCCCTTACGGCCAGCATCTGGCACAGATCGAACGGCGGCTCGGCGTCGTCGTCGATTCCAAGGGCAACCACATCACGATTGGCGGCTCGCGCGACGGCTGCGATGCCGCGCGCCGCGTGCTGGAGACGCTCTACGCCCAGGCCGTGAAAGGGCAGGATCTCGACCAAGGCGAGGTCGAGGGCGCGATCCGTGCCGTGATCGCGCAGGGCTCGCTGTTCGAGTTCGACGCCAAGTCGGCCAAATCCACCTTCGACAGCATCAATCTGCGCAAGCGCCCGGTGCGTGCGCGCACGGCGGCGCAGGATTCCTACATCCGCGCGCTGAAGCGCCACGAGCTGGTGTTCGGCATTGGCCCCGCCGGTACCGGCAAGACCTGGCTCGCGGTCGCGCATGCCGCGCAACTGTTCGAGCGCAAGGAGGTCGACAAGATCATCCTGTCCCGCCCGGCGGTAGAAGCCGGCGAGCGGCTCGGCTTTTTGCCCGGCGATCTCCGCGAGAAGGTCGATCCTTATCTTCGCCCGATCTACGACGCGCTCTATGACCTGATGGACGCGCGCATCGTCGAGCGCGCGCTGCAGACCGGCGAGATCGAGATCGCGCCGCTCGCCTTCATGCGCGGCCGCACGCTGACCAACGCGGCCATCATCCTGGACGAGGCGCAGAACACCACGTCGATGCAGATGAAGATGTTTTTGACCCGCCTTGGCGAGAACAGCCGCATGATCGTCACGGGCGATCCCTCGCAGATCGACTTGCCGAACGGCCAGACCTCGGGCCTCGCCGAGGCGACGCGCCTGCTGAGCGGCGTCGAAGGTATTGCGCAAGTTCATTTCAAGGCCGAAGACGTGATCCGCCACGAACTCGTGGCGCGGATCGTCTCCGCCTACGAAGGGGCGCCGCAGCGGCCGGCCGCCGGTAAATCCTGACGAGGCAGCAACCGGACCATATGGGCGCGGACACGACGCCCCTTCGTTCGGAACAAGGACAATGTCACACCCCAACCTTCCCATCACCGAGGTCCTCGTCGTCGCCGATTGCTGGCAGCGGGAGCCCGAATCCGAAGCCGTGATCCAGCGCGCCGTGGCGGCCGCCGCCGAGAATGTCGACGAAGACGTTGCGGAGGCGGAAGTGGCGGTAATGCTGACCGATGATGCCGGCATCCGTACGCTGAACAGCAACTGGCGCGGCATCGACAAGCCGACCAACGTGCTGTCGTTTCCCGCGCTACAGCCGGAAGGCGAATGGAAACCGGGCGATGCCCCGCGCATGCTCGGCGACATCGCGATCGCCTACGAGACCATGCGACGTGAGGCGGACGAGGAACAAAAGCCTTTCGATCATCATTTGAGCCATCTCGCCGTGCACGGTTTCCTGCATCTGGTCGGCTACGACCACGAAAACGAAGACGACGCCGAGGAAATGGAAGCGCTCGAACGAGAGATCCTGGCTCATCTCGGCATTCCCGACCCCTATGCCGACCGCCCAGGGACGCATTGAGATGCCGGATTCCGACCCGATTCAAGACAATCCGCGCACCACGGCCAATTTGCCCGTCGTGGTAACGCCCGGCGAGGTGATGCGCCCGACCGCGGAAGGCTGGCTGCTGCGTGCCATTCGCAGCCTGTTCGGCTGGAAGGCGGGTTCGGTACGCGACGACCTCCAGGTCGTGCTCGACGCCACGACGCCGGACGACACCGGCTTCTCGACGGTCGAGCGCACCATGCTGCGCAACATCCTCGGCCTGCACGAGCGCCGCATCGCCGACGTCATGGTGCATCGCGCCGACATCATCGCGGTGAAGCGCGACATCCCGCTCGGCGAGTTGATGGACCGCTTCGAGAGCGCCGGCCATTCGCGCCTTGTGGTCTACAACGAGACGCTCGACGATCCCGTCGGCATCGTCCATATCCGCGATCTGCTCGCCTTCATGACCGCGCGTGCGCGCGTGTCGGGGGTCACGAAAACCAAGCGCAAGAAGCCGCTGCCGGCCGGGCTCGATCTGCGCACGGTCGATCTCGCGCTGCCGCTCGAAGAAGCGCGCATCATCCGCAAGCTGCTCTACGTGCCGCCCTCGATGCGGGCGATCGACCTGCTCGCGCAGATGCAGGCCACCCGCATCCATCTGGCGCTGGTGGTCGACGAATATGGCGGCAGCGACGGGCTGGTCTCGCTCGAGGACATCGTCGAGCAGATCGTTGGCGAGATCGACGACGAGCATGACAGCGACGAGCCGCCCTCGATCGTGCGGCTGCCCGACAACGCCTTCATCGCCGACGCCCGCGCCAGCCTCGACGACGTCCGCACCGTGATCGGCGAGGACTTCGTCACCGGCGAGGCCGGCGAGGAAGTGGAGACGCTGGGCGGCTATCTCGTCAGCTTCGTCGGGCGCCTGCCGGTGCGCGGCGAGGTGATCTCGGGCCCGGGCCATTACGAGATCGAGGTGCTCGATGCCGATCCGCGCCGGGTCAAGCGACTGCGGATCTCGACGCGAAAGGAGCGTCCTGCACCGCGCACCCAGCGCGAGAGCCGGCGCCGCGAGGCTGCGCCGGACGGCAGCCAGCAGACAGCCAGCGACACGCCCACCCCGCCGCCAAGCGACGGGACCGGTCCGCAGTGAGCCCTTTCCAGCGATTTCGCCAGATCGCGCTTGCCATCATCCTGACCTGGGGATGGAAGCGCGCGCTCGTCGCGATGGCTGCCGGCGCGCTCTCGGTGCTGGCGCTGGCGCCCTTCAACGCCTTCCCGGTGCTGTTCATCACCTTGCCGGTGCTGGTCTGGCTGATCGACGGCGCCGGCGCCGGACGATATGGCGGCGTCCCCGCCGCGGCGCTGACCGGCTACTGGTTCGGCCTCGGCTATTTCGTGCCCGGCCTCTACTGGATCGGCTACGCCTTCTTCGTCGACGCCGATGTATTCGCCTGGCTGACGCCGTTCGCCGTGCTGGGCCTGCCGGCCTATCTGTCCATCTTCACGGCAATGGGCTTTGCGCTCGCCCGCCTGCTCTGGACCAAGAGCGCGACACGCGTGCTTGCGCTCGCGGCAAGCCTCACCATCACGGAATGGCTGCGCGGTCATGCGCTGACCGGCTTTCCCTGGAACGCGTTCGGTTATGCGCTGTCCGAGCCGCTGCCGCTGGCACAAACGGCGTCGCTGATCGGCCTGTGGGGCATGACGTTCCTGACGGTTGCGATCTTCGCGAGCCCCGCGGCGCTGATCGACCGCACGCCCGATCGCCGCCTGGCGTGGCGCGCACCGGCCGCGGCCCTGGCGCTCCTGCTTGTCATGGGTATCTTCGGCGCGATCCGCCTGTCGCTGCATCCGACCACGATGGTCGCCGGCACCAAATTGCGCCTGATGCAGCCGGATCTCCAGCAAGACGCGAAATTCAACTACGCCGCCAAGGCGGAGGTGATGAAGAAATATCTGGCCTTGTCGGACCGCGCCTCCGGACCGCAATCGACCGGCGTGCGCGATGCCACCATCCTGATCTGGCCGGAATCCGCCTTTCCGTTCTTCCTGACGCGCGAAGCCGATGCGATGGCGCAAATCGCGGAGCTTCTGCCCAAGGGCACGGTGCTGATCACGGGCTCGGTCCGCGCGCCCGACCTGCCGCGAGGCACGCCGATCACCCGCGCCTATAACTCGATCTACGTGATCGACCACGACGGCAGCGTGCTCTCTGTGTACGACAAGCTGCATTTGGTGCCGTTCGGCGAATTTCTTCCCTACCAGGGCCTGATGGAAAAGCTCGGGTTCGAGCAACTCACGCGTGTGCGCGGCGGCTTCATTCCCGGCACCGTGCGGCATGCGCTGCCGGTCCCCGGCGCGCCGTCCGCGCTGCCGCTGATCTGCTACGAAGCAATCTTTCCGGGCGAGTTGGCTGGACGCAATGAACGTCCGGGCTGGATCGTGAATCTCACCAATGACGGCTGGTTCGGAATCTCGACCGGCCCCTACCAACACCTCGAACAGGCGCGGATGCGCGCGATCGAGCTCGGATTGCCGCTGGTTCGCTCCGCCAATACCGGCGTTTCCGCAGTGATCGATCCGGTGGGGCGCATCGTCGCCAGTCTCGGTCTCGGGATCGAAGGCGTTTTGGACGCAAATCTGCCCGCCGCGATCCCGCCGACCATCTATGCGCGCGTGGGCGATGTACCCGCGGCCATGCTTGTCGCGCTCGCCGTGTTTCTGGCGGTCCGCCGACGTGTTGCCAAACGGCACCCCTGATCACGCAGCCGCGGCCGATAACTTTTGACAACCGTAGTCCCACGGTTGACAGACTGCACGCGGCCTCCTCATTCTGCACCGGCTGCAAAAGACAGTGGGCATTGCTAAATTTCTCCGCAATGTTTTCCAATAACAGGGTCTGATTTTGACGTTGCTTACACCTGAGGCATTCCTGATTGCGCCGAAGGTGATGTTTGGAGGGCTGAGGAAATGTCGAAAGCGCCCAACCCTGTTGACAAATATGTCGGCAGTCGCGTGCGGATGCGCCGCATCATGTTGGGCATGAGCCAGGAAAAGCTCGGTGAAGCTTTGGGCCTGACTTTCCAACAAGTTCAGAAATACGAGAAGGGCACAAACCGGGTCGGCGCGAGCCGCATCCAGCAAATTGCCGAAATTCTGCAGGTGCCGGTGTCGTTCCTGTTCGAGGGCGGTCCGAGCGGCGTGGCGGGGCCGGACGGCTTCGCAGAAGGCGCATCGCCCTCCTATGTTTCGGACTTTCTCGCGACTTCCGAAGGACTCGCCCTGACCAAGGCGTTCACCCGAATCAGCGATTCCAAGATGCGCCGCTCGATCGTCGATCTCGTCGAGCAGATCGCGGCCCGCGAAGGCCCCGACAAGCGCTGAGGCGCCGTCTCAATCCGATTTGAGACTGCGTCAAATCTGGCCTATGTCGTCATTTGTGGCCGCGCTTTGATGCGCGTCTTCCTCGATGATGCGATTCAAAGGCACAGATGCGCTCATGGTCAGCTCCAATTGGTTCGATTCTAAAACTATTCTCGATGGCATCCGCCGCTGGGTGGAGGTCGAGACGCCAACGGACGCACCTGAACAGGTCAACAAGCTGGTCTCAATGGTCGCGGAGCAATACCGCGATCTCCCTGTTGCGCTCGAGCGCATCGCCGGCGTCGACGGCTGCGGCGATCATCTCGTAGCGCGCTCGACCTGGGGCCAGGACCGGCCCGGCATCCTGGTGCTGAGCCACCTCGATACCGTTCATCCCATGGGATTCATCGAGCGCCTGCCGTTCAAGGTCGAAGGCGACAGCGCGTTCGGTCCCGGCATCTACGACATGAAGGGCGGCGCCTACATCGCCCATCACGCCTTTCGCGCGCTTTGTGCCACGGCCGATCGCCCGCCGCTCGGCATCACCCATCTGTTCACCTCCGACGAGGAGATCGGCAGCCCCACCTCTCGCGCACTCATCGAGACCGAAGGGCGCAAGGCGAAGTACGTGCTGGTGACGGAGCCGGCCCGCGATGGCGGCAAGATCGTCACCGGCCGCAAGGGCGTCGGGCGATTCGAAGTGTTCATCAAGGGGGTGCCCGCGCATGCCGGCACGCGGCCCCAGGATGGCCGCAGCGCGATCCGCGAGCTCGCCAACGTCATCCTGGCGCTGGAAGCGATGAACGATCTGGCGCGCGGCGTCACCGTCAATGTCGGCGTGGTGCGCGGCGGCACGCGGCCCAACGTGACACCGGAAGAAGCCCATGCCGAAATCGATCTGCGCGTGCTGAGCCTCAAGGACGCGGATGAATTCGTCGGCAAGATCCTCGCCCTGACATCGAAGACGGATGGCGTCACCGTCAGGGTCACCGGCGGGCTCAATCGTCCGCCCTACGAGAAGGGCAATGCAGGCGCCTCGCTGTACGAACATGCAAAGACCGTGGCCACGGAGATCGGCTTCGAGCTGGTCGACGTTCACACCGGCGGTGGCTCGGACGGCAATTTCACCGCCGCCCACACCGCGACGCTCGACGGGCTCGGCGTCGACGGCAAGGGCGCGCACACCCATTATGAGCAGCTCTATGTCTCGTCGCTCGAACCGCGCGCGCGGCTGCTCCATCGCCTGTACCAGACGCTACGATGAGTGAGCGCAAATCAGATCCCGATCGCGAGGACAGCGAGCGCGCTTTCTTCGGACGCCGCAAGGGCCACAAGCTCAGGCAGCACCAGGCCGAGCTGATCGATCATTTGCTGCCGCGTCTTGCGCTCGCCATCGACCGCGAAGCACCGGCGGATGCCCGCGAGATCTTCGGCCCCGCAGTCGACGATTTGCGGCTCGAGATCGGCTTCGGCGGCGGCGAGCATCTCGCGGCGGAAGCACAGCACTTCGCCACGACCGGCTTCATCGGCTGCGAGCCTTACGTCAACGGCATGGCGAAGATCCTCGCGCAGATCGAGGCTGCCGAGATCGGCAACATCCGCCTATTCGCGGGCGATGCCGCCGAGCTCCTGGCCTGGCTGCCGAAGGCTTCGCTCTCGCGGATCGACCTGATCCACCCCGATCCCTGGCCGAAACGGCGGCACTGGAAGCGGCGCTTCGTCCAGGACCGGACCATCGCCGCGATGGCGCGCGTGTTGAAAGCCGGCGGCGAATTTCGCTTCGTCTGCGACATCGACGATTACTGCGCCTGGACGCTGTCGCATCTGGCGCGCTCGCAGGACTTTGTCTGGCTCGCGGAGCGCGCCGATGATTTTCGCCTGCCGTGGGACGGATACACGATGACGCGCTACGGCCGAAAGGCAACGCGCGAAGGCCGCAAGGCCGCGTATCTGCGATTCAGGCGGGTCTAGATCGTCTGCCGGTTGCGCCAGAAATTCACGACGCGCTCGGCGGTCGTCGGCATCAGCCGCGTGAAGTTCGCGCGCGCCTGCTCAAGATCCGCGTCGGCTGGCGTGCGATTCGGGCCGTACCACATCAGGATCAGCGCCCGCACTGTCGGCCAGCCGAGATTCAGCACACGCCCCAGAACCAGAATTGGATCGTAGCGGTCACCCGTGATCAGGCGGTCGAGGACCGAGAGGCGGACGCCGGACATCGCCGAAAGCGAGGCGATCGCCTCCTCGTATTTGTGGGCCTTCGCGAAGCCAAGCAGTGCGCTCTCGCCAAGATGACCCTCGCGATGCAAGGCCAGGACGGTGCGCTGCGCCCCCGAGAAATCGCGGCGCGGACCCGGCGGCAGCGTGGCTTCCTCGATGGCCGTCATGGCCCGCTTGATCTCGACCTGGCGCGCGGGATTGACCACGCTCGAGAGACGGCGGCGGATGACGTCGAGCGTGCCGTCGAGAAGCTGTTTCAGGTTCTCACCCGAAAGATCGCTACGCTGGCCGATCCTGAGCGTCAGCACGCCATCCTGCGCGGCACGCTTGATCAGCTCGGAATAGCTGCCCGGCGAGAACACCGCGCCGGAATTGCCCGCGGCGCGGCGTACCACGTCGCGATCGCCGCGCTCGACCAGCACGTCGGTGATGACAGCCGACAGCGTGGGGCGCTCGCTCATCGCCAGCAGATGGCCCTGGCCCTTCAGTCGCGCGATCTCGACGAGAGCGGCGTCGTCGAGCACGGGCGAATGGCGCAGCACGGGGCCCGCCACCGCGATTTCGTTTTCGCGCGCGAGCTGGCTCACCAGGTGCCGCGGCGCGTTGTTCAGGCGCGAGAAGCGTTCGGCGAGATCGACGCGCGAGGCGAGCTCGGCATGCGGGACAAGATCGATCAGCAAATTGTCGAAGAGATCGATGACATCGGGACGAAGCTTCTCGGGGTCCTGAAAGAACAATTGGGAGATAGCGTGCGCGATCTCGCCGCGACGCCGCGGGTCGCCGCGTTTGACGATATCGTCCAGTCCGGGAATGAGCGACGTGGCAACGGTCATGAAAACGCAAACTCGTACGGGGCACGCCGCGGGTGCGCCCTTGGTCCAAGCCGCCCCACAATCAGGGAATTTAGGCCTCGGAGGTGAAGGAAGCGTTGCGCGGGGCCGCAGGCCGGGCGCAAAAAGCCCGGCCTGCCCTGCATGGGCCTTGTCCGGGAAGACGGAAAGGGCTATATCAGCGCCAATTCATCTTCTCATACGATCCGCGTAGTGAGAGTGGGCCCGAAAGGACCCGCTCTTTTTTATTACCTGAACGCGGCTTGGTGGAAGATACGCGGCCCGGCGATCTGTCGGGAGAGTTCCGAAGCGAGCTTTGAGATCTTAAACCAAGCCTTAACCATATCGAGCGCCTTGACCTCTGACATGACCGAACCGAACCCTGGTTCCACGGATGCCGAATTGCTGGCCGAGCCGAGACTCGTAGTCGAGCCGGGCGTCGCAGCACGGGTGTCCGCGGTCGCCGGGCCGGTGCTCGAAGGCATGGGCTACCGCCTGGTGCGGATCCGCATTTCCGGGGAATCCGGCTGCACCGTGCAGGTTATGGCCGAGCGGCCGGACGGCTCGATGCAGATCGAGGATTGCGAGGCGATCTCGCGGGCGCTGTCGCCCGTGCTCGACGTCGCCGATCCCGTCGATCGCGCCTACCGGCTGGAAATCTCCTCACCGGGGATCGACCGCCCGCTGGTGCGCCGCTCCGATTTCGAACGTTATGCCGGCCATCTGGTGAAGGTCGAGATGGCGGTCGCTCATGAGGGCCGGAAGCGGTTCCGCGGCACGATCGGCCCCGTCGAAGGCGACCGCGTGCATCTGCATCGCGACGACGTCAAGGCGGGCGAGGCTGCCGACGTTCTCCTGACGATGGAAGACATCGCCGAGGCGCGGCTGGTGCTGACCGACGAGCTGATCGCGGAATCCATGCGCCGCGGCAAGGCCCAGGCACGCGAAATGCGCCGCAATCTCGGCCTTGAGCCGCCGGCGGCGCCGCACGCCAGCATCAGCGAAAAAACGACCAAGAACACCAAGCCGGCTAAGAAGCCAGCGCCGGCCACTACGAAGAAGCCGGCTCCGACCAATACCAAGAAACATCGCCTGGCCGCCGAACGCGCGCGTCGGGGCGAGATCGATCCTGACGAAGGAGACTAGCCATGGCAGTCAGCGCCAATCGACTTGAATTGCTTCAGATCGCCGACGCCGTTGCGCGCGAGAAATCGATCGACCGCGGCATCGTCATCGCGGCGATGGAGGATGCCATCGCCAAGGCGGCGCGGGCCCGTTACGGCAGTGAGACCGACGTTCACGCCGAGATCGACCCGAAGAAGGGCGAGCTGCGGCTGTCGCGCCACATGCTGGTGGTCGATACGGTCGAAAACCATTCCAACCAAATCTCGCTGGTGGATGCGCAGCGCGCCAATCCCGGTGCCCAGGTCGGCGACACCATCGCCGACACCCTGCCGCCGCTTGAATATGGCCGCATCGCCGCGCAATCCGCCAAGCAGGTGATCGTGCAGAAGGTGCGCGAAGCCGAGCGCGACCGGCAATATATGGAATTCAAGGACCGCATCGGCGACATCGTCAACGGCGTCGTCAAGCGCGTCGAATATGGCAGCGTGATCGTCGATCTCGGGCGCGGCGAGGCCATCATCCGCCGCGACGAGATGCTGCCGCGCGAAGTGTTCCGCAACGGCGACCGCGTCCGCGCCTACATCTTCGATGTCCGCCGCGAGACCCGCGGGCCGCAGATCTTCCTCTCCCGCACCCATCCGCAGTTCATGGCAAAGCTGTTTGCGCAGGAAGTGCCCGAGATCTATGACGGCATCGTCGAGATCAAGGCGGTCGCCCGCGATCCCGGCTCGCGCGCAAAAATCGGCGTGATTTCCCGTGATTCCTCGGTCGATCCGGTCGGCGCCTGCGTCGGTATGCGCGGTTCGCGCGTGCAGGCGGTGGTGAACGAATTGCAGGGCGAGAAGATCGACATCATCCCCTGGTCGCCCGACATCGCGACCTTCGTGGTCAACGCGCTGGCGCCGGCCGAAGTCTCCAAGGTCGTCATCGACGAAGACCGCGAGCGCATCGAGGTCGTCGTGCCCGACACCAACAACCAGCTCTCGCTGGCGATCGGCCGCCGCGGCCAGAACGTGCGACTGGCCTCGCAGCTCACCGGCTGGGACATCGACATCCTGACCGAGCAGGAGGAATCGGAGCGCCGCCAGGCCGATTTCGAGAACTCCACCCGCGTCTTCATGGAATCGCTCAATGTCGACGAAGTGGTCGGCCAATTGCTGGCGTCCGAAGGCTTCACCTCCGTCGAGGAACTCGCGATGGTGGACGTCAAGGAACTCGCCGGCATCGAAGGTTTCGACGAGGAGACCGCGCAGGAACTCCAGAACCGCGCCCGTGAATATCTCGAACAACTGGAAGCCGAGCTCGAGGCCAGGCGCAAGGAGCTCGGCGTCGAGGACGCCGTGAAGGACGTGCCCGGCGTCACCTCGAAAATGCTGGTGAAGTTCGGCGAGAACGACATCAAGACGGTCGACGACCTCGCCGGCTGCGCCACGGACGATCTGGTCGGCTGGACCGAGCGCAAGGAAGGCGGCGAGCAGACCAAATATCCGGGCGCGCTCGACGGCCTCGAAATTTCCCGTGACGATGCTGAAGCGATGATCATGCAGGCCCGCGTCAAGGCCGGTTGGATCACCGAGGCCGATCTCGCCAAGCCCGCCGAAGAGGCCGAGGCGACCGAAGATCAGCCGGCTTAGGGCGAAGGAGGATGTCACCCGGATGCTCGCCGATACTGACCCCGAACTCGACCATGGACCGCGGACCGAAAGGTCCGCGACCGTGCGGATGTGTGCGGTCAGCCGCGAGGTCCGGTCGATCGACGAGCTGATCCGCTTCGTCGTCTCGCCCCAAGGGCACGTAGTTCCCGATCTCAAGCGCAAGCTGCCCGGACGCGGTATGTGGGTCACCGCCTCGCGCGAGGTGGTTGCGGAAGCCGTTCGGCGTCACCATTTTACCAAAGCCTTCAAGCGCGAGCTGCGCATCCCTCAGACGCTTCCCGCCGACCTCGAGGCGCTCCTGGTCCGGAGCGTGGTCGAAGCCCTTGGGATTGCCGCCAAAGCGCGCCAGATCGTGGCCGGTTTCGGCAAGGTCGAAAGCGCGCTTCGGGAAGGTACGGTCGAGGTCCTGATCCATGCCAGCGACGGGGCCGCGGACGGAATCCGCAAATTGGACATGCTGGCGCGTCAAAATGAGGGAAATCGCGGCGCCAAGCCGCCGATTCCCGTCGTCACCGCACTAAAATCGACAGAATTGGATTTGGCACTTACCCGGTCAAATGTGATACATGCTGCCCTGCTCGCGGGCCCGGCGAGCAAGTCATTCCTGTCACGTAGCCAGATGCTGGTCCGATACCGGATGGCGGACGCTGACAGGACTGCCGAAAAGCCCGGCCAGGATTTCTGAGAGACAACGACCACCCGATAGCACGGTGCGGCAACGCACAAGACAACAAGATCAGGATTAGGACTGCTTAATGGTTGATACCAAGACCCCTGGCGACAAGAAGCTGAGCGTTCCGAGCAAGACGCTATCGCTCAAGCCGCGCGTCGAAACGGGCACCGTGCGCCAGAGCTTCAGTCATGGCCGTAGCAAGCAGGTCGTGGTCGAGAAGCGTGGCAAGCGCCGTGTCGACGGCAGCCCCGAGCCGCAGGTGGCCGAGGTGGCGAAGCCCGCGCCGGCCGCCGCCGCGCCCAAGCCTGCTCCGGCCCGCCCCGCGCCGCCGCGCAACGCCGGCTCCGGCGTGGTGCTGCGTACGCTGACCGAGGACGAACGTTCCGCCCGCGCCAGCGCGCTGGCCGATGCCAAGGTGCGCGAAGTCGAAGAGCGCCGCCATGCCGAGGAAGAGGCCCAGCGCCGCGCGGTCCGCGAAAGCGCCGAGCGTGCCGATCGCGAGGCCGCCGAAGCCCGCCGGAAGGCCGAGGAGGAGCGTCACCGCCACGAAGAGGAAGCCAAGCGGAAGGCCGAAACCGAGGCCAAGAAGCGTTTTGGCGAAGGCGAGCAACCGCAATCTGCGGCGCGCCCTGCAACCGCGACCTCGGCCGCTCCTGCAGCGCGGCCCGGAGCGCCGATGGCGCGCCCCGGAACAACCACCACGGCACGCCCGGGAACAACAACCGCGCGGCCCGGAACGACCACGCAGCGGCCGGGAGGCCCGGTGGGCCGCGCCCCCGCGGTCGCAGCCGGACCGGACGAGGACGAGGGTCCGCGCCAGATCCGTCGCGGCCCCGGCGGCGCTGCGCGGCCTGTGGTCGCTCCCAAGCCCACCCACAAGCCCGGCCCGCAGAAGGAGCGCGGCCGCCTGACGGTCGTCACCGCCTTCAATGCCGACGACGTCCGCGAGCGCTCGATCGCCTCGTTCCGCCGCCGCACCCAGCGCCTGAAGGGCCATGCCGCGAACGAGCCGAAAGAAAAGCTCATCCGCGAGGTGGTCATCCCGGAAGCGATCACCATCCAGGAGCTCGCCAACCGCATGTCGGAGCGCGCGGTGGAGATCATCCGCATGCTGATGAAGCAGGGCGCGATCCACAAGATCACCGACGTGATCGATGCCGACACCGCGCAGCTGATCGCCGAGGAGCTTGGTCACACCGTCAAGCGCGTTGCCGCGTCCGACGTTGAAGAAGGCCTGTTCGACGCCATCGATGATTCTACCGACACCGAGCCGCGCTCGCCGGTGGTGACCGTGATGGGTCACGTCGACCACGGCAAGACCTCGCTGCTCGACGCGCTCCGCCATGCCAACGTGGTCTCCGGCGAAGCCGGCGGCATCACCCAGCATATCGGCGCCTATCAGGTGCTGTCGCCCGAAAGCGGCAAGAAGATCACCTTCATCGACACGCCCGGCCACGCCGCGTTCACCGCGATGCGCGCCCGCGGCGCCAAGGTGACCGACATCGTCGTGCTGGTGGTTGCGGCCGACGACGGCGTGATGCCGCAGACGATCGAAGCCATCAACCACGCCAAGGCGGCGCGGGTGCCTATCATTGTTGCCATCAACAAGATCGACAAACCCGACGCCAAGCCCGAGCGCGTGCGCACCGAGCTGCTCCAGCACGAGGTGCAGGTGGAATCCTTCGGCGGCGAAGTCGTCGACGTCGAAGTCTCGGCCAAGAACAAGACCAATCTCGACAAGCTGCTCGAGATGATCGCGCTCCAGGCCGACATCCTCGACCTCAAGACCAATTCGGATCGTCCGGCCGAAGGCACCGTGATCGAAGCCAAGCTCGATCGTGGCCGCGGCCCGGTCGCGACCGTGCTGGTCCAGCGCGGCACGCTCCGTGTCGGCGACATCATCGTCGCCGGCGCCGAAATGGGCCGCGTCCGCGCGCTGATCTCGGATCAGGGCGAGACGGTGCAGGAGGCAGGTCCCTCGGTGCCGGTCGAGGTGCTCGGCTTCAACGGTCCGCCGGAAGCCGGCGATCGTCTCGCCGTGGTCGAGAACGAAGCCCGCGCCCGCCAGGTCACCAGCTACCGCGCGCACCAGAAGCGCGAGAACGCAGCTGCCTCGATCTCCGGCATGCGCGGCTCGCTCGAGCAGATGATGTCGCAGTTGAAGACGGCGGGCCGCAAGGAATTCCCGCTGATCATCAAGGCCGACGTGCAGGGCTCGCTGGAAGCGATCCTCGGTTCGCTGGAGAAGCTCGGCACCGACGAAGTCGCCGCGCGTATCCTGCATGCGGGTGTCGGCGGCATCTCGGAATCGGACGTGACGCTCGCGGAAGGCTTCAACGCCGCGATCATCGGCTTCTCGGTTCGTGCGAACAAGGAGGCCGCTGCGGCCGCCAAGCGCAACGGCATCGAGATCCGTTACTACAACATCATTTACGACCTCGTGGACGACGTGAAGAAGGCCATGAGCGGCCTGCTCGCGCCGACCCTGCGCGAAACCATGCTCGGCAATGCCGCGATCCTGGAGATCTTCAACATCTCCAAGGTCGGCAAGGTCGCCGGCTGCCGCGTCACCGACGGCACCGTGGAACGTGGCGCCAACGTGCGTCTGATCCGCGACAACGTCGTCGTGCACGAAGGCAAGCTGTCGACGCTGAAGCGCTTCAAGGACGAAGTGAAGGAAGTCCAGTCCGGTCAGGAATGCGGCATGGCCTTCGAGAACTATCACGACATGCGCGCCGGTGACGTCATCGAGTGTTACCGCGTGGAGACGATCCAGCGCTCCCTGTAAGTCCAAATCTTACCGAAGCGCCTGGATCTTTTTTGAACTGAATTGCGGGAGTGCGATGGCCGGATTTTTTCCGGCCATCCACCCTCTTCGTTTCAACAAGACAAATGACAGTGCCAGTGCCCCAAACGCGGGCATGACGAGGTGATTTTCAGACCATGCCCCGCCATCATCAGAAAAAGAGTTCCGCGTCCGGCGGCTCGCAACGTCAGTTGCGGGTCGGCGAGCAGGTTCGCCATGCGATAGCCGAGATTCTGGCGCAAGGCAGCGTGCATGATGCAGACCTCGAAGGTCACATCATCACCGTGCCGGAGGTGCGGATGTCGCCCGACCTGAAGCTCGCGACAGTCTATGTGATGCCGCTCGGTGGCCGCGACACCGAGATCGTCCTCGCTGCGCTCGAGCGCAACAAGAAATTCCTGCGCGGCGAGGTCGCGCGGCGCGTTAACCTGAAATTTGCACCTGACCTTCGCTTCCGCGTCGACGAACGATTCGACGAAGCGGAACGGATCGAGAAGCTTTTGCGAACACCCGTGGTGCAGAAGGACCTGGAACAGGATCCGGATTCGGATCGGGAAGAAGAACGATGACGATGGACCCGGCTCACGGCACGATCGGCGGCGAAGAGGCCGATCAGCTCGACGTGCAGAAAAATAATTTTGCGGACATGAGCGGCAATTCTCAGCCGCATCAGGAGCCGCGCCGCGTCAACAACGATCCGCGCGCCAACAAGCAGAAGGGCAACCAGCCGCGCCGCGACCGCCGCGACGTCCACGGCTGGGTCGTGCTCGACAAGCCGATCGGCATGACCTCGACGCAGGCGGTTGCCGTGCTCAAGCGCCTGTTCAATGCCAAGCGCGCCGGCCATGCCGGCACGCTCGATCCGCTGGCCTCCGGCGGCCTGCCGATCGCGCTCGGCGAGGCCACCAAGACCGTCCCCTTCGTCATGGACGGCCGCAAGCGCTACCGGTTCACGGTATGCTGGGGCGAGGAACGCGACACCGACGACATCGAGGGCCGGGCGACCGCAACCTCGGACCAGCGCCCGACCCGGGAGGCCATCGAGGCGCTGCTGCCCCGTTTCACCGGCGTGATCCAGCAGATCCCGCCGCGCTACTCCGCAATCAAGGTCCAGGGCGAGCGCGCCTACGACCTCGCCCGCGACGGCGAGATCGTGGAATTGCCCCCCCGTCCCGTCGAGATTCACCGTTTAAGCCTTGTAGATCAACCAGATAACGACCGGGCCGTGTTCGAGGCCGAGTGCGGCAAGGGCACCTATGTCCGCGCGCTGGCCCGCGATATGGGCCGGATTCTCGGCACTTACGGCCATATCTGCGCGCTGCGGCGGACCCTGGTCGGCCCATTTGGCGAGAACGACATGATTCCGCTGGATCAGTTGGAGGCTTTGTGCGATAGAGCCGCGTCCGGCGAGGGTAGCCTCGCCGACGCGCTTATGCCCGTTGAGACCGCGCTGGACGACATCCCGGCACTGGCCGTCACTCGGGCTGATGCGGCAAGGCTCCATCGGGGCCAGGCCGTTTTGTTGCGCGGACGGGATGCGCCCACTTGTAGCGGCACAGTCTATGTCACGGTGGCAGGCCGGCTTCTCGCGCTTGCCGAAGTCGGCAATGGCGAAATCATCCCCAAGCGTGTGTTCAACCTGACCGGCCTGACTGCCAGCGCCGATCGTAACGAGAGAAATTGACCGATGTCGATTGCCGCAGAACGCAAAGCGGAAGTCATCAAGACGAATGCCAACAAGGCCGGCGATACCGGGTCGCCAGAGGTTCAGGTCGCGATCCTGTCGGAACGCATCGCCAACCTCACCAACCATTTCAAGACCCACGTGAAGGACAACCATTCGCGTCGCGGTCTCTTGAAGCTGGTCTCGACCCGCCGCTCGCTCCTCGACTATGTGAAGAAGAAGGACGAGGCGCGTTACAAGGCGCTGCTCGAGAAGCACAACATTCGTCGTTAAGAGTTCTTGCGCGCGCCAACCGGCGCGCGTTTTCGCGCGTGATTTCGAACGAAAGCGTTTGTTTAAAGGTTTTTCGTCGAGGCTGCGTGCGCGTCGGATGCGAGCCGTTGACGGCGAGCATCCGGGCATGATGGGCGAACACCGCGCTTCGGTGTTCGCGTTCGTGCCGACTGACAGTCCAGCAGCAATCCGGCGGCTGGGCACAACGGGCAAGGCGCCCGTATGACCCGAAGGGATGGACGCCATCCGAAATCCAAAAACCATGGCAGGATCGCAGGACGCTGATCGCCCGCTTCGATCAACGTCCCGCAATCTTGCGCATGGTTTTTGTTTTTCGACCCGTCCTTCTTTCGAGAACCCATGAAAGAAGACCTCTATGTTCAATAAGCATTCAGTCGAGATCGACTGGGGTGGACGCCCTCTCAAGCTCGAAACCGGCAAGATCGCCCGCCAGGCCGACGGCGCCGTCGTCGCGACCTACGGCGAGACCGTGGTGCTCGCCACCGTCGTCGCAGCGAAGTCGCCCCGCGAAGGCGTGGACTTCCTGCCGCTGACCGTCGACTACCAGGAGAAGACCTACGCGGCCGGCCGCATTCCCGGCGGCTATTTCAAGCGCGAGGGTCGTCCGACCGAGAAGGAAACGCTGGTCTCCCGCCTGATCGACCGTCCGATCCGTCCGCTGTTCGTCGACGGCTGGCGCAACGAGACCCAGGTGATCGTCACCGTGCTCTCGCACGACATGGAAAACGATCCGGATATCGTCGCGCTGGTGGCCTCGTCGGCTGCGCTGACCCTGTCGGGCGCCCCCTTCAAGGGCCCGATCGGCGCCGCGCGCGTCGGCTTCGCCAATGACGAGTTCATCCTTAACCCGACGCTCGACGAGATGGTCGACACCCAGCTCGACCTCGTCGTCGCCGGCACCGCGGACGCCGTGCTGATGGTGGAATCGGAAGCCAAGGAGCTGAACGAAGAGATCATGCTCGGCGCCGTGATGTTCGGTCACCGCCACTTCCAGCCGGTGATCAATGCGATCATCGAGCTCGCCGAAAAGGCCGCGAAGGAGCCGCGCGAGGTTACCACGATCGACAATTCGGCGCTCGAAAAGGAAATGCTCGGCATGGTCGAGCAGGAACTGCGCGCCGCCTACGCCATTCCGGTCAAGCAGGATCGCTACGCTGCGGTCGGCAAGGTCAAGGAAAAGGTGATCGCTCACTACTTCCCGGAAGGCCAGGAGCCGAAATACGACAAGCTGCGCATCGGCGGCGTGTTCAAGGAGCTCGAAGCCAAGATCGTTCGCTGGAACATTCTCGACACCGGCAAGCGCATCGACGGCCGCGATTCCAAGACCGTGCGCAACATCGTCGCCGAAGTCGGCGTGCTGCCCCGCGCCCACGGCTCGGCGCTGTTCACCCGCGGCGAGACCCAGGCGTTGGTCGTGACCACGCTCGGCACCGGCGAGGACGAGCAGTACATCGACGCGCTGTCGGGAACGTACAAAGAGACGTTCCTGCTGCACTACAATTTCCCTCCCTACTCGGTCGGTGAGACCGGTCGCCTCGGCGGCACCAAGCGCCGCGAGATCGGCCACGGCAAGCTCGCCTGGCGCGCGATCCACCCGGTGCTGCCGCCGCACCACGAATTCCCCTACACCACGCGCGTGGTGTCGGAGATCACCGAATCCAACGGCTCCTCGTCGATGGCTTCGGTCTGCGGCGCCTCGCTCGCGCTGATGGACGCCGGCGTGCCGTTGAAGCGGCCGACCGCGGGCATCGCGATGGGCCTGATCCTCGAAGACAAGCGCTTTGCGGTTCTCTCGGACATCCTCGGTGACGAGGACCATCTCGGTGACATGGATTTCAAGGTCGCCGGCACCGAGCAGGGCATCACCTCGCTCCAGATGGATATCAAGATCGAGGGCATCACCGAGGAGATCATGAAGGTCGCGCTCGGCCAAGCCAAGGATGGGCGTATCTACATCCTCGGCGAGATGTCGAAGGCGCTCACCAACGCCCGTGCCGAGCTCGGCGAATACGCGCCGCGCATCGAGACCTTCAAGATCGCCACCGACAAGATCCGCGAAGTGATCGGCACCGGCGGCAAGGTGATCCGTGAGATCGTCGAGAAGACCGGCGCCAAGGTCAACATCGAGGACGACGGCACCGTGAAGGTCGCTTCCAGCGACGGCGAGGCGATGAAGGCCGCGATCAAGTGGATCAAGTCGATCGCCTCCGATCCGGAAGTCGGCCAGATCTATGACGGCACCGTCGTCAAGGTGATGGAGTTCGGCGCTTTCGTGAACTTCTTCGGCTCCAAGGACGGTCTCGTCCACATCAGCCAGCTCGCCTCGGCGCGCGTGCAGAAGACCTCCGACGTCGTCAAGGAAGGCGACAAGGTCAAGGTCAAGCTGCTCGGCTTCGACGACCGCGGCAAGACCCGCCTGTCGATGAAGGTGGTCGACCAGGAGACCGGCGAAGACCTCGAGGGCAAGGGCGAGAGCCAGCAGCCCGCGCGCGAAGCGGCCGGCGAGTAAATCTCGCTACCTGCCAGAAACACGAAGGGCGGCCTCGCGGCCGCCCTTTTTGTTTGTGTTCGTTTGTGCCTGCTCCGACCGATCTGCGCCCCCTCTCCCCGCTTGCGGGAGAGGGTCGGGGAGAGGGTTGCTTCCGCAGAGAGACTCCCAATGAGGAGAGATCCCTCACCCGCCGCGCGCGGGAGGATGCTTCGCATCGCCCGGAGCGCGTCGACCTCTCCCGCAAGCGGGAGAGGTCAAACACCTCAGGCCGCGATGTCGAACCGGTCGAGGTTCATCACCTTGGTCCAGGCCTTGGCGAAGTCCTTGACGAACTGCTCCTTGGAATCCGACGTGGCATAGACCTCGGCATAGGCGCGAAGCTGCGAGTGTGCGCCGAAGATCAGGTCGACGCGCGTGCCGGTCCACTTGACCGCGTTGGTCTTGCGGTCGCGGGCCTCATAGGTGCCGTCAGTGCCGGCCGGCGTCCACTGCGTGCTCATGTCGAGCAGGTTGACGAAGAAGTCGTTGCTCAGCGTTCCCACCTTCGAGGTGAGGACGCCGTTCTTCGAACCGTTCGCATTGGCGCCGAGCACGCGCAGACCGCCGACGAGCGCCGTCATCTCCGGGCCGGTAAGCCGGAGCAGCTGCGCACGATCGACCAGAGCCTCCTCGGGCATCATGAACTGCTGCCGCTTGCCGATGAAGTTGCGGAAGCCATCGGCCCGCGGCTCCAGAGGAGCAAACGAAGCAGCGTCGGTCTGCTCCTGCGAGGCATCCATGCGGCCCGGCGTGAAGCCGACCTTGACGTCGACGCCGGCATCCTTCGCGGCCTTCTCGACCGCGGCGGTGCCGCCGAGCACGATGAGGTCCGCCAGCGAGACCTTCTTCGCACCGGATGACGCGTTGAAGTCCTTCTGGATCGCTTCGAGCTTGCTCAGGACCTTCGAGAGCTGAGCCGGCTCGTTCACTTCCCAATCCTTCTGCGGGGCGAGGCGGATGCGCGCGCCGTTGGCGCCGCCACGCTTGTCCGAGCCGCGGAACGTCGAGGCCGACGCCCAGGCGGTCGAGACCAGCTCCGAGACCGACAGACCCGAAGCCAGGATCTTGGTCTTCAGCGAGGCGATATCCTGCTCGCTGGCCAGCTCGTGATTCACGGCGGGGATCGGGTCCTGCCAGATCAGCGTTTCCTTCGGCACCAGCGGGCCGAGATAGCGCACGACCGGACCCATGTCGCGATGGGTGAGCTTGAACCAGGCGCGCGCGAAGGCGTCCGCGAACTGGTCCGGATTCTCCAGGAAGCGGCGCGATATCTTCTCATAGGCCGGATCCATACGCAGCGAGAGATCCGTCGTCAGCATCGTCGGGCGATGCTTCTTGGACTTGTCGAAGGCGTCGGGAATGATCGCCTCGGCGCCCTTGGCCGTCCACTGCTGCGCACCGCCCGGGCTCTTTGTCAGCTCCCATTCGTACTTGAACAGGTTCTCGAAGAAGTTGTTGCTCCACTTCGTCGGCGTCGTCGTCCAGGTCACCTCGAGACCGCTGGTGATGGAATCGCCGGCAATGCCCGAAGCGTGCTTGCTCTTCCAGCCGAGGCCCTGATCCTCGAGCGCGCCCGCTTCCGGCTCCGGTCCGACCAGCGACGGATCGCCGGCGCCATGGGTCTTGCCGAAGGTGTGGCCGCCGGCGATCAGCGCGACGGTTTCCTCGTCGTTCATCGCCATACGGAAGAAGGTCTCGCGAATGTCCTTGGCCGCGGCGATCGGATCCGGCTTGCCGTTCGGGCCTTCCGGATTGACGTAGATGAGGCCCATCTGCACCGCGCCGAGCGGCTCGGCGAGCTGGCGTTCGCCGCTGTAGCGCTCATCGCCCAGCCACGTCCCTTCGGGACCCCAATACAGTTCTTCCGGCTCCCAGACGTCGGCGCGGCCACCGGCGAAGCCGAAGGTCTTGAAGCCCATCGACTCCAGCGCGACGTTGCCGGCCAGCACCATCAGATCGGCCCAGGAGATCTTGCGGCCGTATTTCTGCTTGATCGGCCAGAGCAGACGGCGTGCCTTGTCGAGATTGGCGTTGTCGGGCCAGCTGTTGAGCGGCGCGAAACGCTGCTGTCCGGCGCCGGCGCCACCGCGACCGTCGGTGGTGCGATAGGTGCCCGCGCTGTGCCATGCCATGCGGATCATGAGGCCGCCGTAGTGACCGAAGTCGGCGGGCCACCATTCCTGCGATTCGGTCATCAGAGCGGTCAGGTCCTTGATGACCGCATTCAAGTCGAGCGACTTGAATTCCTTGGCGTAGTCGAAGTCCTTGTCCATCGGGTCGGACTTGGCGGAATTCTTGTGCAGCATCTCGATGCTGAGCTGGGTCGGCCACCAATCGCGGTTCGCCGGCACACGTTTTCCACCCGAAAACGGGCACTTTGAAGTGTCGTCCATGAATACCTCCTCTGGTGGCGTCGAACTCGCGCCTTTGACCAGGTAGAAGCACTCTAGGCTTCACGTTCGATCAGGGGAAGTTGACTTTAATGATCGCAGCGATAAGATTTTCTGATGCTAAACCTCACCCTGCGCCAGCTCCGCTATTTTGACGCCCTGGCGCGTCACAATCATTTCGGCCGCGCGGCTGAGTCCTGTTCGATCTCGCAGCCTGCCCTGTCGATGCAGATCAAGGAGCTGGAGGAGGCGCTCGGCGGTCTGCTGCTGGAGCGCAGCGCCCGGCAGGTGGCGCTGACCCGATTTGGCGAGGAGCTCGCGCAGCGCGTCCGCGACATTTTGCGCTCGGTCGACGAGCTCGGCGATTTCGCCCGCGCCTCGCAGGACCGGTTCTCGGGACGGCTGCGCATCGGCATGATTCCGACGATCGCCCCCTATCTGCTGCCGACGATCACCAAGAATCTGACGCGCATGCATCCGGAGCTCGACATCCGCGTGCGCGAGACGATGACGCCGCGGCTGATCCAGGAACTGGTGGAAGGCCGGCTCGATACCGCCATCGTTGCGTTGCCGGTGTCCGAGCCCTCGCTCACCGAGGTCGCCCTGTTCGAGGAAAAATTCCTGCTGGTGCGGCCGAGCGCGGATGAGGGAACGCCGGCACCATCGCGGGAGATGATGCGCGAGATGCGGCTGCTGCTGCTCGAGGAGGGGCACTGCTTCCGCGATCAGGCACTGTCATTCTGCAACATGCAATCGGCGCCGCCACGCGAGATGCTGGATGCCAATTCGCTGTCGACGCTGGTCCAGATGGTCAGCGCCGGCATCGGCGTCACGTTGATCCCGGAGATGGCCGTGTCGGTGGAAACGCGATCGGCCTCGGTCTCGCTCGCGCGCTTCCGCGATCCGCAGCCGTCGCGCACCATCGGCATGGTTTGGCGCAAGACTAGCCCGCTGGCGCGGCAACTCCTGCAAATCTCCGAGGTGGTATGCCTGTCGGCGGGCAAGGTGCGCGCGCGCCCCTCCGTGCGCAGCAAGCCGATTTGAGGCCTCGATGTCGCATCCCATCATCCGCCCGGCCCGCGCGGACGAATACGACGAGATCGGCCGTGTCTGGATGGAGAGCTGGGTCTCGACCGGACTCGGCGAGGCGAGCGAATTCATGCTGGCAAACCTGCGTGCACGCATCCGGCGCGAGATCGAGGACGGCTGGAGCCTGTTCGTCGCCGACGACAACGGCACGATCGCCGCAATGCTGGCGCTGCATTTGCCAAAACTCTATCTCGACATGCTGTTCGTCGCACCCGCCTATCAGGGCCAATCGCTCGGCCGTCAAATGCTCGCCTTCACGCGCACGCAAATGCCGGACGAGATGTATCTGCGCTGCGTCCGCGAGAACGAAAAAGCCTGGCGCTGGTACGAGCGCGAGGGCTTTGTGTTCGAGAAGCAAGAGATCGAGCCCTCGAACGGGTTCATGATGAAGTATTATCGGTGGACGAAAAACGGAAAAGCCCGATGATCAAACTCTACTGGTCGCCCCGCTCGCGCTCGTTCACGACGCTCTGGCTGATGGAAGAGAGTGGCCTGCCCTATGAGCGCGTGTTGACCGACATTTCGACCGGTGCGCAGAAAGCGCCGGATTTTCTCAAGGTCAATCCGATGGGCAAGGTTCCGGCGCTGACCGACGGCGATGCAGCGCTGGGCGAGGCCGCCGCCATCTGCGCCTACATTGCGGATCGCTATCCCGAGACCAGGCTGGCGCCGGCCGTGACCGATCCGCGCCGCGCGCGTTACCTGCAATGGCTGTTCTTCTCGCCAGGTTGCATCGAACCCGCCATCATCCAGATCTTCACCAAGATCGAGATCCCGACGTCGACCGCGGCCTGGGGCAGCGCGACGCAGGTGTTCGACGTACTGGAAACCGCGCTTGCCAAGGAACCGTGGATTCTCGGGCAGGAATTTTCCGCCGCCGACATCACGATCGGCTCCGGCCTGAACTTCGCGGTGCGCCTGTTCAAGATGGTGCCGTCGCGCCCGGCCTTCGAGGCCTATCTCGCCCGCTGCATGGCGCGGCCGGCGTTCCAGCGCGCGGAGAAGATCGCGGCGGGCTAGTCTTCCGTCTTCAGATCGTCCGGCCGCGGCATCAGGACGATGTTGTAGCCGCTATCGACATAATGGATCTCGCCGGTCACGCCGCCAGAGAGATCCGACAGCAGATACAGCGCCGAGCCGCCGAGCTCGTCCAGCGTGACGCCGCGGCGGAGCGGCGAATGCTTCTGCATGAAGGCGAACATCGCCCGCGCCTCGCCGATGCCGGAGCCGGCGAGCGTGCGGATCGGGCCTGCCGAGATCGCGTTGACGCGGATGCCGCGCGGTCCGAAATCCGAGGCGAGATAGCGCACCGAGGCTTCCAGCGCCGCCTTGGCCACGCCCATCACGTTGTAGTTCGGCATCGCGCGCTCCGAGGCGCCGAAGGTCAGCGTGATCATGCTGCCGCCCTCGGTCATCAGCTCGGCGGCGCGTTTTGCGACCTCGGTGAACGAGAAGCAGGAGATCACCATGGTGCGCGAAAAATTGTCGCGGCTGGTGTCGGCGTAGCGGCCCTTGAGCTCGTTCTTGTCGGCGAAACCGATCGCGTGGATCACGAAGTCGAGCTTGCCCCATTTTTCGCGGAGCACATCGAACGTGGCATCGACGCTGGCGATGTCCTCGACGTCGCAGGGCAGCACCAGGTCCACACCGAGCGATTCCGCCAACGGCTTGACACGCTTGCCCAGCGCCTCGCCCTGGAAGGTGAAGGCAAGCTCGGCGCCATGGGCGTGCAGCGTCTTCGCCATGCCCCAGGCGATCGAATGATCATTGGCGATGCCCATGATCAGACCACGCTTGCCTTTCATCAAACCTTCCATTTCACGGTCACCTTTCACGTTCCGCTTTCGTCATGCCCGGGCTTCCACGCCTTCGAAGCCTAAGGCCAAGACGTGGATGGCCGGGACAAGCCCGGCCATGACGACGAAATCAACGCTGCGCCGACAATGGTGTCACGCATCCAGCCGGCTGAACACCAGCGTGGCGTTGGTGCCGCCGAAGCCGAAGGAGTTCGACAGCACGGTGGCGATCTTGACGTTGTCGATGCGCTTGCGCACGATCGGCATGTCGGCGAACACGGGGTCGAGTTCCTGGATGTGGGCGCTCTCGCAGATGAAACCATTGTTCATCATCAGTAGCGAATAGATCGCTTCCTGCACGCCGGTTGCGCCCAGGGAGTGGCCGGTCAGCGCCTTGGTCGCCGAGATCGGCGGGCACTTCTCGCCGCTTCCGAACACCCTGCGAAGCGCGTCGATCTCCGGCGGATCGCCGGCCGGCGTCGATGTCGCGTGCGGATTGATGTAGTCGACCTTGGTCTTCACGGTCGACATCGCCATGCGCATGCAGCGCTCGGCGCCCTCGCCTGACGGTGCGACCATGTCGTAGCCGTCGGACGTCGCGCCATAGCCGACGATCTCGCCGTAAATGCGCGCGCCACGCGCCTTGGCATGCTCGAGCTCTTCCAGCACCAGCACGCCGGCGCCGCCGGCGATCACGAAGCCGTCGCGATTGACGTCGTAGGGACGCGAAGCCGTGGCGGGCGTGTCGTTGTACTTCGAGGACATCGCGCCCATCGCATCGAACAGCACCGACAGCGACCAGTCCAACTCCTCGCAGCCGCCGGCGAAGATGACGTCCTGCTTGCCGATCTGGATCGTCTCATAGGCGTTGCCGACGCAATGGTTCGACGTGGCGCAGGCCGACGAGATCGAATAGTTCACGCCCTTGATTTTGAACCAGGTCGCAAGTGTTGCGGAGGCCGTGGAGGACATCGCCTTCGGCACTGCAAACGGCCCGACGCGCTTCGGTCCCTTGGTGCGGGTGATATCGGCGGCCTCGACGATGGTGCGCGCCGACGGGCCGCCGGAGCCCATGATGATGCCGGTGCGAATATTGGAAATTTCGTCAGGCGACAGACCGGAATCCTGGATCGCCTGTTCCATCGCGACGTGATTCCACGCCGCGCCCTGACCGAGGAAACGCATGGCGCGGCGGTCGACCACCGTCGAAGGATCGAGTGTCGGCGCACCTTGCACCTGCGAACGGAAGCCGAGTTCGGCATATTTCTCAGCCCGCGAAATGCCCGACTTCGCCTCGTGAAGGCTCGCAAGCACTTCCTGGGTGTTGTTTCCGATGGAGGAGACAATGCCCATCCCGGTGACCACAACCCGCCTCATGACAGCCTCGCCTCAATCGTTGTCTTCGTGGTGATGCGCTCAGCCCAGGCTCGTGCCCTGCTTGAACAGGCCGACCTTCAAATCCTTCGCGCGATAGATAATCTGGTCATCGACCGAAAGCCATCCGTCGGCGATGCCGAGCACCAGCTTTGAACGCATCACGCGCTTGATATCGATGTTGTACACAACCTTGCGGGCTTCCGGCAGCACCTGGCCGCTGAACTTCAGCTCGTTCAGGCCAAGCGCGCGACCGCGACCTTCACCACCGCTCCAGCCCAGATAAAAGCCGACCATTTGCCACAGCGCATCGAGCCCGAGGCAGCCGGGCATCACCGGATCGTTCTTGAAGTGGCAGCCGAAGAACCAGAGATCGGGCTTCACGTCGAGCTCGGCGCGCACCACGCCCTTGCCGAATTCACCGCCGGTCTCGCTGATGTCCGTAATGCGGTCGAACATCAGCATCGGCGGCAGCGGCAATTGCGCATTGCCAGGGCCGAACATCTCGCCGCGGGCACATGCCAGCAGATCTTCATATTCGTAACCGTTGCGCCTGTTCAGCATGCGGAAGCCTTTGTGTTCAAACCCCGATTGAGCGGCGTTTCCGGCGAAAATGGGCCCCATCCTGTTCGAAAGGCAACATCTGTTGCCATTGTCAGACGAGAATACCGAAAGACCCTGGATGGATAGCGAGCGGCCCTCAATGCCGGGTCGCGCCAAAATCGGTTAAGCGGAACCGCGGGCTCTCTAACACAGGCCATTTCGGGTAGCAAAGCGCTCTCATGAAGGTAAAATGACGGGCCGCGGGACCGGTTCCCTCGCTGATTAGAACCACTCTAGTTGCGAGAAACTTGCATCTGCATCTATCTCTCCATATATGTTGCAGGATCACAGTGTTCACGCGTGCCCGAAGCTGGAAATGAACGAAAATAACGCGCCCCATCGCGACGAAGAGGCCCATGCGGCGGCTCTTATGTCCGGCCGCCAGCCGGCTTTGACCGGTTGCCCGTGGCACGACGTCAACGAAATGCTCCAGTCCGCCGGGCTTCGCCCGACGCGCCAGCGCATGGCGCTCGGCTGGCTGCTGTTCGGCAAGGGTGCACGTCACCTCACAGCTGAAATGCTCTACGAAGAAGCGACGCTGGCCAAGGTGCCGGTCTCGCTGGCGACCGTCTACAACACGCTGAACCAGCTCACCGACGCCGGTCTGCTGCGTCAGGTCAGCGTCGACGGCACCAAAACCTATTTCGACACCAACGTCACGACCCACCATCACTACTACCTCGAGAACAGCCATGAGCTGGTCGACATCGAGGATCCGCATTTGGCGCTGTCCAAGATGCCGGAGGTGCCCGCGGGTTACGAGATCGCCCGCATCGACATGGTCGTGCGGCTGCGCAAGAAGCGCTGAGATCGTCTAAAACTGCTGAATTCGTCGTCATGGCCGGGCTTGTCCCGGCCATCCACGTTTTTGGACTGGTCGAGAAGCGCGTGGATGCCCGGAACGAGCCCGGGCATGACGGTGGATCAACAGCTCCGCTCCCAACCCCGTCAGTTCACCTGCTCGTCGGAGTACACGCCCCAGAGGCGCTCCTGCTGGATCCAGCCGTCAAAGCCGTTGCCGAGGACGTGGCACCAGTTTGCAGTGCACTTCTTCACCTGTGTGACGACGCCGGCCTGGAGCCTCGCCGCAACCGCGCTGTCGGGATCGGCGCGATCGTAGATCGGCGCAAGCTCGTCCTTGTGCTTCATCGTGACGACGGCGGTACGGCGACCCGACAGCAGCGAGTGATAGACCCAGCCCTCGGCGCCCTCGGAATCGCGGACCCGGCGCCAGTTCTCGAACTCGGCGGTGATTTCGACCGGCAGGCCGGAGCGGGTGTAGACCCAGGCGACGTCATTGTCCTTGGTCGGGCCGGCGCGGACGTTGACGTGATCCGATTTCAGGCTGACGTAGCGCGGCACCGGGAGGCCCGAGGCCGTCTGAGGGGTGTTGTCCTTCGCCGAATGCCCGGGGCTGACCGAAGCGCTCAACCAGGTGCAAACGAGCGCCATCACAGAACAAAAACGCCCCAACGCCATCAACCCGTCTCCTGTCGAAGGTCCGGCCGAGCCGGGCCCCCTCACTTCAAAATTCCAAAACCAGGCCGCTGTCGCCCCTGACCCGCCCCACGCGGGTGTTCCCGAGCCCTTTGCCCGTGGTTCTTGTCTTGGCCCGGCCTTCTGCTAGAGAGGACGGACGTCTGAACAACCGGTTTGTCCCGATTTTCCGGCCGGAAATGTCGGGAGAGCTTGAAGGAAACGCCGGGGACGACACGGCAAACGCAGTGTCGAACAACCGGGTTAATGAGGCCTCAACGGCCGGCCTTTGGCGACAGAGGCGGCTCGCAACGCCTCATGAGGGCAGGACATGTCGGTGAAGAAAAAGCCCCTCGTCGTGGTGACGCGCAAGCTTCCGGACTCGATCGAGACCCGGATGCGCGAGCTGTTCGACGCGCGGATCAATCTCGACGACACGCCGATGTCGCGCGAGCAGATCGCGGAAGCCGCACGCACGGCCGACGTGCTGGTCCCAACCGTGACCGATCACATCTCCGCCGATATCGTCAACCAGCCCGACTGCAGGCTGAAACTGATCGCGAATTTCGGCAACGGCGTCGACAACATCGATGTCGAGGCCGCGCATGCCCGCGGCATCACCGTCACCAACACGCCGAAAGTTCTGACCGAAGACACCGCCGACATGACCATGGCGCTGATCCTCGCCGTGCCCAGGCGGATGATCGAAGGCGCCTCGATCCTGACGGAAGGAAAACCCTGGCCGGGTTGGTCGCCGACATGGATGCTCGGCCATCGCATCGGCGGAAAGCGCCTAGGCATCATCGGGATGGGCCGTATCGGCCAGGCGGTCGCGCGTCGCGCCCGCGCCTTCGGCTTGCAGATCCACTATCACAACCGCCGGCCGGTGGCGCCGAAGATCGCCGAAGAGCTGGGCGCGACCTATTGGGAAAGCCTCGACCAGATGCTGGCGCGGATGGACATCATCTCGGTGAACTGTCCGCACACGCCCGCGACCTACCATCTGCTGTCGGCGCGCCGGCTGAAGCTGATCCGCAAGGACGCCTACATCGTCAACACCGCGCGCGGCGGCGTCACCGACGAGGACACGCTGATCAAGCTGATCGAAGGCGGCGAGATCGGCGGCGCCGGCCTCGATGTGTACGAGCACGAGCCCGCGGTGAACCCGAAGCTGGTGCGGCTCGCCAAGGCCGGCAAGGTGACGCTGCTGCCGCATATGGGCTCGGCCACGATCGAGGGCCGCGTCGAGATGGGCGAGAAGGTGATCATCAACATCCGCACCTTCCTCGACGCGCACAAGCCGCCGGATCGCGTGCTGCCGAGCATGCTTTGACGTCTATTTGCTGCGAGTTTCGCGCTTGCGCCAGTCGGCGACGAAATCGATGAAGGCCCGCAGTGCCGGCGGCGTTTGTCGCCGGCTTGGATAATACAGGAACGGGCCCGGAAACGGCTCGCACCAGTCTTGAAGCAGCCTGACCAGCGCGCCCGACTTCAGGACTTCGCCGACATATCCATCAAGCGTCGCCCAGATACCGGCGCCGTCGAGCGCAGCGCGCATGGAGAGGCCCATGTTGGTCGAGATCAGCTTTGCCGGCGGATCGACTTTCACCAGCTGACCGGCCTTCTCGAACTCCAGATCATGCATGACACCGCTGGAGTAGCGGGCGCGGATGCAATCGTGGTCGAGCAGATCCTTCGGATGCTCAGGCTTGCCGCGGCGAGCGAGGTAATCGGGTGAAGCGACCACGACATAGCTCTGCGGGCCGCTGAGCGAGATCGCGACCATGTCCTGCGCGAGATGCTCGCCATAGCGCACGCCGGCATCGAAGCCCGCGCTGACGATATCGACAAACCCGCTCTCGGAGACGATGTCGAGGTCGACCTGCGGATAGGCCTGAAGGAACGGCCCGATCATCGGCGCCAGCACGAGATCGACGGCGGGCGGCGGCGCGTTGATGCGCAGCCGGCCCGAGGCCACTTCGCGCAGGCCCCGGACCTGATCCAGGGCGTCGCCGACATCGCGCAGCGCCGGCGACACGCGCGACAGCAGCAGCTCGCCCGCCTCGGTCAGGGCGACGCTGCGGGTGGTGCGGTTCATCAGGCGGACGCCGAGGCGCTCCTCCAGGTCCCGTAATCGCTGGCTAAGGCTCGACACCGACACGCGAATATCGATCGCCGCGCGCCGGAAATTGCGGGTGCGAGCGACCGCCACGAAGACATCGAGATCACGCAGGTCGGGCTCAGCCATTGTTCGCTAATGTGAACAAGCCATTCTCGATTGTCCAGCTTATCGGCGCAATCCATCGGGGGCATATCAGGCCTCGTCACCCGGCGCAGTCAGCGCCTTTTCGAGGAGAGCCACCATGGAACAGCGCAAACTCGGTTCAACCGGCCCCACCGTCTCCGCTCTCGGTCTCGGCTGCATGGGCATGTCCGAGGTCTACGGCCCCGCCGATCGCGGCGAGAGCATCGCCACGATCCACGCGGCGCTGGATGCCGGCATCACCCTGGTCGACACCGGCGATTTCTACGCCATGGGCCACAATGAAATGCTGGTGCGCGAAGGGCTCAAGGACGCGCCGCGCGAGAAGGTGCAGATCAGCGTCAAATTCGGTGCGCTGCGCGGTCCTGCCGGCGAATTCACCGGCATGGACACGAAGCCGGCCGCAACGAGGAACTTCCTGGCCTATTCACTGCAGCGGCTCGGCACCGACTACATCGACATCTACCGTCCGGCGCGGCTCGATCCCAACATTCCGATCGAGGAAACCATAGGCGGCATCGCCGATCTCGTGAAGGCCGGCTACGTCAAACATATCGGCCTGTCCGAGGTTGGCTCCGACACCATCCGCCGCGCGCATGCCGTGCACCCGATCGCCGATCTCCAGATCGAATATTCGTTGATCGAGCGTGGCATCGAACGCGACATCCTGAAGACCTGCCGCGATCTCCGCATCGGCATCACGGCTTACGGCGTGTTGGCACGCGGCCTTATCAGCGGCCATTGGTCGAAGGACTCCGGCAAGACAGGCAAGGACTACCGGCTGATGACGCCGCGCTTCCAGGGGTCGAATCTCGATGCCAATCTGGCGCTGGTGGAGCAGCTGCGCGCCATCGCCGCCGAGATTGGCGCAACGCCGGCACAAGTTGCGATCGCCTGGGTGGCGGCGCAAGGGAAGGAGATCGTGCCGCTGGTCGGCGCCCGCACCCGCAACCGCCTCAGCGAGGCACTCGGTGCGGCCAAGGTCACGCTGACGCCAGCTCATCTCGCGGTGCTGGCAAAGGCCTTCCCGCCCGATGTCGCCGCCGGTACGCGCTACGCGGCCGAGCAGATGGCGCACCTCGATAGCGAGAAGCCGGCCACGGCGTAGCGGCTGCGCTCAGGTGCGATGGGCGCTGAGGTCAGTGATCACAGGCCCATCGCCATTGAGCGGATTGGCCGGATCGCGCGCGTAGCGCAGCGTCTCGAAGCGCATCGCGCGCGCATCGATCATCAGGAGACGGCCGACCAGGCCATCGCCAAAGCCGACGATCTCGCGGATCGCCTCCAGCGCCATCATCGAGCCCATCACGCCCGCGAGCGCGCCCATGACGCCGGCTTCCGCGCAGGCCGGCACGGTCCCGGGCGGCGGCGCCTCCGGGAACAGGCAGCGATAGGTCGGATTGAATTCGCCCTGCTCGTTCTTCTCATGCGCGCGGATGGTGGTGAGCGAGCCATCGAAGGTGCCGAGCGCCGCCGTGATCAGCGGCCTCTTCGCGAAGAAGCAGGCGTCCGAGGCCAGATAGCGGGTCGAGAAATTGTCGGAGCCGTCGAGCACCAGGTCATAGTCGCCGATCAGCGCCAGCGCATTGTCGGCATTGAGCCAGGTGGCGTGGCCGACGAAGCGGACATGCGGGTTGAGCGCCATGATCCTTTCGGCCGCGCTCTCGACCTTGTGCCGGCCGATATCGGGTGTGGTGTGAATGACCTGCCGTTGGAGGTTCGACAGCGATACCACATCGTCATCGACCACGCCGAGCGTCCCGACGCCGGCGGCCGCCAGGTACATCAAGGCGGGCGCACCAAGCCCGCCGGCGCCGATCACCAGCACAGAGGCCCGCTTCAGCGCAGCCTGGCCGGGACCACCGACATCGCGCAACACGATATGGCGGGCATAACGTTCGAGTTCGTCCGGGCTCAGCATCGTTATCCTTCGTTCTCTCAACCCTCATGGTGCGCGGAACGCGCGTCTCGAACCATGCAGGCACCGATATCGCCCGGCTGAACCACCCCGAGATTGTTCGCGACCAACGAGATGTGCTTCAATGGCATCGCGTTCAATGGGCTGGCTGGATTTGTCATGAGATCGATGCTTGCGGCAACACTGATGTTTGCGGCTGCGACAGGCGCACACGCCCAGACGACGACACCGCAGATTTCCGGCACCAAGCCGAAGCCGGTTCAGACCGTTCCGATCCGGCCTCCTGCATTGCAGACGCCGGCTGCGACGGCCGATGCCATGGCGCAGGCGGAGCGGCTGTCGCTGCAGTCCGACCTTGCCTGGGTCGGCCAATATAACGGCGCCATCACCGGCGACGTCAGCGCACGCCTGGTCGAGGCGATCAAGGAGTATCAGAAAGCCAAGGGCGGCAAGCCGACCGGCGTGCTCAATCCGCAGGAACGCGCCGCGCTGGCCGAGACCGCGCGCCGGAAGCAGGACAGCGTCGGCTGGAAGATCGTGACGGAGATGACCAGCGGCGCGCGGCTTGGCATTCCCTCAAAACTGGTGCCGCAGCAGGCGACCGACGCCAACGGCTCGAAATGGACCTCGCCCACTGGCACGGTGCAGGTGCTGCTCAGCCGCCGCAAGGAGGCGAACCCGAACACCGCCAAGCTTGCCGAAGCGGAGAAGAAAGAGCCGGGTCGCAAGGTCGACTACACCGTGGTGAAGCCCGACTTCTTCGTGCTGTCGGGTTTGCAGGGCCTGAAGAAATTTTACGTGCGCGGCACCTCTCGGGGTGACGAAGTCCGTATCATGACGATCCTCTACGACCAAGCGACCGAGAACACGGTCGAGCCGGTCGTGATCGCGATGTCGAGCGCGTTCAATGCATTTCCGTCGGGGCCGCAAGCCGGGCCGCCGCCGCGCAAGACCGTTGAATATGGCACAGGTCTCGTCGTCAGCGACGATGGCGCGATCGTCACCGACCGCCTCGTGACCGATTCCTGTCTCGCGATCACGATCGCCGGCTACGGCAGCGCCGACCGTCTCGCCGAGGACCGGGAACACGATCTCGCGCTGCTGCATATCTACGGGGCCCGCGGTCTGAAGCCGTTCGGCCTCGGTAGCGGCGCGGCAAAGACGAGTGTCGATATCATCGGTATCGCGGATCCGCAGAGCCAGGGCGGAGCCGCCGGTGTGTCGAGCCTCAAGGCTGCGCTGGCATCTGTCGGTGGCGGCGATTCCCCGCTCTCACCCCCACCGGCTGTCGGCTTCTCCGGCAGCGCCGCCATCGACGGCGACGGCAAGTTCGCCGGCATCGCGTTGTTGAAGCCGGCGATGGTTGCGGGCGCCGCGACGTCGGTACCGGCGTCGCAGGCGGTGATGGTCTCCGCGGAGACGGTGCGCGATTTCCTGAAGACAAACGGTGTCACCGCGAACGGCACCTCGGCGGATGCGAAAGCCGCCGTCGTGCGCGTGATCTGCGTGCGGAAATAACCACGCCCTGCAGGTACGCAACTCTCCCGCAAGCGGAAGAGATGACCGAGCCCGCGATCAGCGCGCTATTAGCTCAGCCTGAACCTGATCCCGGCCTTCGCGAGGCCACCCGAGATCCCGACCGGCGTGCCGTCCGCACGCCAGCAAGCGGCGCCACTCATGGTGCCGTCGTCATGAAAGGCGATACCGTTCATGCCGCCGGCAACCGTCGCGACACGCTGCACCTTGTGGCCGAAGCTCTCGAGTTTCGCCCGCACGCTCTCCGGCACCCTCTGCTCGACCTCGAGTGCATTGCCCTCGGTCCAGACCCGCGGCGCCTCGACGGCTTCCTGCAAGCTCATGCCGTGGTCGATCAGATTGACGAGCGCCTGCATCGCGCTCGGAAAGATTCGTTTTCCCCCAGGCAAGCCGAGCGCGTAGCGCAGCTTTCCGTCACGCAGCGCCATCATCGGCGACATCGAGGTTGTCACCCGCTTGCCCGGCGCCAGCGACAGGGCATGGCCCGGCCGCGGATCGAACAGGTTCATGTAGTTGTTGGCGATGGCGCCGAGGCCCGGGATCATGATCTTGGCGCCGAACAGATTGTTGATGGTCTGCGTGGTCGCAACCACGTTGCCGAACGCATCAGCCGCCGTCATGTGCGTGGTGTGAGCGCCTTCAAGCTGCGACACGCCGGCGCCCCAGCTCTGCGCCCGCACCGGATCGATCGCAGCGCGGCGTTCCTCGGCATAAGCCTTCGAGGTCAGCCGCTCCACGGGGACGCCGACATAATCAGGATCGCCGCTGGCCGCGGCGCGATCGGCGAATGCGATCTTCAGGACCTCGGCGAGATAGTGGATGGTCTCGGGCGTGCCGAAGCCGAGGCCTTTAATGTCGTAACCTTCCAGAATGTTCAGCATCTGCGCGATATGCACGCCGGAGGCTGCGGGCGGCGGCGGGCCAAAGATGGTCCAGCCGCGGTAATCGGCGCGGATCGGCTGGCGCTCGACGGTCTTGTAGCTGGTCAGATCGTTGCGCCGGATGAAGCCGCCGGCCTTTTCCATGTAGTCGACCAGGATGTCGCCAAGCGGCCCCTCATAGAGCGCCTTTTCGCCGTGGTCGGCGATATGCCGCAACGTCTCGGAATATTCTGATTGCACTACGCGCTCACCGGCCTTCAACGGCTCTCCATCAGGCAAGTAAATCGCCGCGATCGGCTTGTCCTTGCGCATCTCGGCGGCGCTCTCGCTGATGCATTCGTGCAGATAGGGCGTCGCCGCATAGCCGCGCGCGGCGTGCTTGATCGCGGGCTGCATGACGTCGGCGAGGCTCATGGTGCCGAAGCGGCGCAGCGTCCCGCACCAGGCTTTCAGCGAACCCGGTGTAGCCACCGCTTTTGGGCCGTTGAGATTTTCATTCCCGACGGTGTCGAACACGTCATGCGCGGAACCCGGCGTGGGGGTGTAGCTGGTGTCAAGCACCGCCCCGGGCACGGTGCTCTGCCCGTCGATGAAACGGTGGCTGCCGTCGGCGAGCCGGATGTGCGCCATGCCACCGCCGATGATGCCCACCATCATCGGCTCGACCACGGTCAGCGTGAACAGGGTCGCTATCGCGGCGTCGATGGCGTTGCCGCCGGCGGCCAGCATTTCCGCGCCGGCGCTTGAGGCCAGTGGATGGTTGCTGACCACCATGCCGCGGCTCGATACCGCGGGCATCTTCTGGCATTCAAAATTCGTCTCCGTCCGGTCGCGCCAGTTTCCGCCCATGCCGCCTATCCTTTTATTGACGGCGGCAAGCACAGCACACGTACGAGTACGGGTCCAGTAATGGTACGGATTCGCTGGCATTTCCGATTGCGCCATCATCGTGACTGCTGATTCGGACCTCCGCGATCCCCTTTGGATCGGGCCGGCACGTCCTGAGCGAGAAGAGCTCAGCATCGAGATCGATGCACGTTCGCGTGGCGTTTCCCGAGACCCAAGCACTCCAAAGGATTGATCTTCAATGCACACGATCGCACTGGCCACCCAAAAGGGTGGCAGCGGCAAGAGCACGCTCGCCATCGGCCTCGCGCTGGCAGCCAAGCAGGCCGGCTTCACCGTTCGCCTGATCGAAACCGACCCGCAGGGCACATTGTCCAACTGGCAGCGCCGCCGCACCGCCGACGATCTCGTCGTCGAGCCGATCTATCACGCCGCCGACATCGAGCCGCGCCTGAAAATGCTAGCCGACAGCGGCCTCCAGCTCGCGATCGTCGATACCGCCGCCGGCCTCAGCGCCGCGACTACCGCTGCGATCCGCCATTGCGACCTCTGCCTGATCCCGGCCCGCCCGAGCGTCGCCGACATCGAGGCGACCGTTTCGACGCTCAGCGTCGCGCGCGCCTGGAAGCGGCCTTACAGCTTCGTGTTGAACCAGACTCCGATCCGCGGTCAGCGCATCGACAACGCCGCCAACACACTCGCCGAGGAAGCGGCGCTCGATCTCGTCGAGGTGCTTGCACGTCCCCTGATCGTGATGCGCAACGACCACCAGGACTCGCTCGCAAGCGGCCTTGCCGTCAGCGAATTCGCACCGAACGGCAAGTCGACCGAGGAGATCCGCGGCCTCTGGCATTGGATCGAGACCCGGCTCGAGCTCGCCGCCACCACCAACGTCTTGATCGACCAGGTCATCGCGGCCGCGGACGGCATGTTGCACGTCGCCGCCGAGCTGGCGGCCGACGAGACCACGACACTAGCGTCCTGAGCGGGGCAATCGCTCAGACGCCAGGCGGCCCTTCGCCATCCGGAAGGGCCTTTAGCGACGAAGCAATCCGGCCACCAGCCCGGCCGGATTGCTTCGCTTCGCGTTCTTGAATGCTCCATCGCAATATCGAAATAGTCGTGCTGTCATCCTGAGATGCGACGCTTGTGATGCGAATGCATCGCGAGCGGAGCCTCGAAGGATGAGCGGCCCCGATGCAGCTGGGCCGTCGCCCTTCGAGGCTCGCCGAAGAGGCGAGCACCTCAGGATGACGGGGATAAATAGGGGCGTATTGCCTTCACACCATCATTGTGAGCGCAGAAACTCGCGGTCTCGCGGCTGCGGACTTGATCGTTACTTCTGACATTTCGGACACCAGAACGTCGACCGGCCGTTCTGCGTAAACCTCTTGACGGTGCCGCCGCAGCGCGGCGTCGTGCATTTCTCGCCTTCGCGATCATAGACCTTGAACGAGTGCTGGAAATATCCGAGCTCGCCGGAGGTCTGGCGATGATCGCGCAGTGACGAGCCGCCGGCCTTGATGGCGTCGTTCAGCACGGTGTGAATCGCACCGACCAGCCGCTTTGCGTGGTCCGTCGTCTCACCCTTTTTGGTCGACAGTGTCGCGGCGATCCGGCGCGGCGACAGATGGGAGCGATGCAGGGCTTCGCAGACATAGATATTGCCGAGCCCGGCGACCACGCGCTGATCGAGCAGCGCGGCTTTCAGGCTCGTGGTCTTGCCCGCACAGGACCGTGCCAGCATCGCAGCGTCGAATTCGTTGCCGAGCGGCTCGGGGCCGAGCCCGCGCAACAGCGGCTCGTCGTCGAGCGCACTGCGCGCGATCACTTTCATGTAACCGAAGCGGCGCGGATCGTTGAAGACGATGTCGGCGCCGGAGGACATCCGAAACAGCACGTGGTCGTGCGTGGAGTCCTTGGCTCGCGGATAGTGAAACTCGCCGGGCGCCGCCTCGTTGTCCGGCTTGATGACGCGAAACGAGCCCGACATGCCCAGATGCATCAACAGCACGTCGCCGGAGGCGAGATCGGCCACGAGATATTTTGCACGGCGGCCGAGCCCCGTGACGACCTGCCCCTTCAGCCGGGCCACGAAATCCGGCTGGAAGGGAAAGCGCAAATCGGGCCTGCGGGCCTCCGCGACCAGGATTTTCGCACCCTCCATGACAGGCTGAAGGCCGCGGCGGACGGTCTCGACTTCGGGCAATTCGGGCATGGTCAGGCATTCACCTTATGAGGGCGGTGTGATAGCGCCATTGCGGCGGGCGCGCTATGGTCCGCCTCGTGGAGTAGAGTAATGGATCGGCCGGGCGAAACCACGCATTTTGGCTTCAGGGACGTGCCCCTGGGCGACAAGCAGACGCTGGTGAACGATGTGTTTCACAGCGTGGCGTCGCGCTATGATTTGATGAACGATTTGATGTCCGGCGGGCTGCACCGGGTCTGGAAGGACATCATGATCACCGCGCTCGACCCGCCCAGAGGCGACCGGCCGTTCGCGCTGCTCGACGTTGCCGGCGGCACCGGCGACATCTCGTTCCGCGCTGCCAAGGCCGCAGGCGCGGGTTTCCATGCCACGGTCTGCGACATCAACACCGAGATGCTGGCGGTGGGCCGCGAGCGTGCCGCAAAGCGGCGTCTCGAGACCCAGGTCGATTTCGTCGAGGGCAATGCCGAAGCGCTCGCCTTCGCCGACCGCAGCTTCGACGCATATACGATCGCTTTCGGCATTCGCAACGTGCCGCGGATCGATCTCGCACTGGCCGAGGCCTATCGCGTGCTCAAGCCAGGCAGCCGCTTCCTCTGTCTGGAATTCTCCACCGTCGAGATGCCCGGGCTCGATCGCCTTTATGACCTGTTCTCGTTCAAGGTGATCCCGCCGCTCGGCCGCATGATTACGGGTGACGCCGAGTCCTACCAATATCTGGTCGAGTCGATCCGCAAGTTTCCAAGACCCAACGCCTTCGCCGACATGATCCGTGACGCCGGCTTCACCCGCGTGAACTGGCAGATATTGTCCGGCGGCATCGTCGCACTGCATTCGGGCTGGCGTTTGTGATCTCTGCCATAACCCATAGTGCGCGCCTGATGCGCGCCGCGTTCGTATTCGCGCGCGAGGGCGTGTTCGGCGCCGTCGATCCGAGCCTGGTGCCGCCGCCCGGACAGCTCGCGCTGAAGCTTGCGCGCATCATCGAGCGGCGCGGCCCGAAGCACGGCCCGCGGCTGTCGCGCGCTCTGACCCGGATGGGCCCGGCCTATCTCAAGCTCGGACAATTTCTGGCGACCCGCCCCGACGTCGTCGGCGTCATCATGGCGCGCGACCTCGAAAGCCTTCAGGACCGCCTGCCGCCGTTCTCGCAAGCCGAGGCGGAAGCTGTGATCGCGGCCTCGCTGGAACGGCCGTTGACCGATGTGTTCGCGAGCCTCAGTGCGCCGGTCGCAGCCGCCTCGATCGCACAGGTGCATCGCGGAGAGGTCCTGCGCGACGGCATCCGCAAGGCGGTCGCCGTGAAAGTGCTGCGGCCCAACGTGGCCGCACGCTTCCGCCGCGACCTCTCCGACTTCTTCTTTGTCGCATACAAGGCCGAATCCTATTCGTCCGAGGCGCGGCGCCTGCGCCTGATCGAGGTCATCAACACCATGTCGCGCTCGGTCGCGATGGAGATGGACCTGCGCCTCGAGGCTGCGGCGCTATCGGAGATGGCGGAGAACACGCGCCACGATCCTGATTTCCGCGTCCCGACCGTGGACTGGGACCGCACCACGCACAACGTGTTGACGATGGAGTGGATCGACGGCATTGCGCTGAACGATCACAAGCGCCTGGCGGAGTCGCAGGTCGACCTGCCCGATCTCGGTCGCAAGGTGATTCAGAGCTTCCTGCGCCACGCGCTGCGCGACGGCTTCTTCCACGCCGACATGCACCCGGGCAATCTGTTCCTGGATGACGCGGGCCGTCTCGTCGCGGTTGATTTCGGCATCATGGGCCGGCTCGGCATGAAGGAGCGGCGCTTCCTCGCCGAAATCCTGCTCGGCTTCATCACCCGCGACTATCGCCGCGTCGCGGAAGTGCATTTCGAGGCAGGCTATGTGCCCGCGCATCACTCGGTCGAGAACTTCGCGCAAGCGATCCGCGCCATCGGCGAGCCCATTCACAACCGCACGGCGGAAGAGATCTCGATGGCGCGGCTGCTGACGCTGCTGCTTGAGGTCACCGGCCTGTTCGACATGACCACGCGACCCGAGCTGATCCTGCTGCAGAAGACCATGGTGGTGGTCGAGGGCGTGGCACGCGGCTTCGATCCCAAGCTCGACATCTGGAAAGTCGCCGACCCCGTGGTGCGGGAATGGATCGAGCGCAATCTCGGTCCGATCGGCCGGGTCCAGGGCGCGATCTCCGGCACCGGCGATCTCGCGCGCATCCTGATGCGTCTGCCTGACATCGCCGCGCGCTCGGTTGCGGTGCTCGAACAGCTGGAGACCATGACCCGGGAGGGCATCCGGCTGTCGCCGGAGAGCATCGCGGCGATGGGCCGCAGCGAGGGCCGCAAGAACCGTTGGCGCACCGTGGCGCTCTGGATCATTGCCGCGACCTTCATCGGCATCCTGATCGCCGTCCGGAATCTGTGATTGCAGTGCAATCATACGAATGATAGCATCGCTATCATTTGTGCTGGAGGGGCATCATGGCGAGCCTGACCATTCGCAAGCTCGATGAAGGCATCAAAACTTACCTCAGGCTGCGTTCGGCCAAGAACCGCCGGTCGGTCGAGGAAGAGGTCCGGGTCATCCTCGGGGAGTTGATCGAAGGCCGTGAGGAGCCGCTGACGCCGTTCACGGCGCCGCCCGCGGCCTCCACCGCCGCGATGCCCCAACGCACCGGTACCGTTCCAGAAGCCAGCGTCACCCTGATCATCGGCGGCGGGATCGCGGCCTACAAATCGCTCGACCTGATCCGGAGGCTCAAGGAGCGGCGGATCGAGGTGCGTTGCGTGCTGACCAAGGCGGCGCAGCAATTCGTCACGCCGCTGGCCGTGAGCGCGCTCTCGCACGAGCGCGTCTACACCGACCTGTTCGATCCCCAGAGCGAGTTCGACGCTGGTCATATCCGGCTGGCGCGCGAGTGCGACCTGATCATTGTGGCGCCTGCGACCGCGGATTTGATGGCCAAGATCGCCAACGGCCATGCCGACGATCTCGCCAGCGCCATCCTGCTCGCGACCAACCGCAAGGTCCTGCTCGCGCCGGCCATGAATCCGCTGATGTGGAACAACGCGGCGACCCGGCGCAACGTCGCGCAGCTTCAACGCGACGGCGTGATGCTGATCGGACCGAATTCCGGCGAGATGGCGGAAGCAGGTGAAGCCGGGATCGGCCGCATGTCCGAGGCGATCGAAATTGCGACCGCCGCCGAGCGCCTGCTGCGGCCGCCGGTGCCGCGCCCCCTCGCACGCAAGCGCGTGCTGATTACCGCGGGTCCGACCCACGAGCCGATCGATCCGGTGCGCTACATCGCCAATCGATCCTCCGGCAAGCAGGGCTTTGCGATCGCTGCCGCCGCACAGGCCGCCGGCGCCGAGGTGATCCTGGTCAGCGGCCCGGTCGATCTCAGCGATCCCCCCGGCGTGACGGTCAAGCATGTGGAATCGGCGCGGCAGATGCTGGAGCAGGTGCAGGCCGCGCTTCCCGCTGACATCGCGATCTTCGCCGCCGCCGTCGCCGACTGGCGGGTCGCCAATGAAGGCGAGCAGAAGCTGAAGAAGAGTTCGGCCGGCATGCCGCCGCTCCAGCTGGTCGAGAACCCCGACATCCTCGCCACGATCGCCAAGCTGACCGATAAGCGGCCGCCGCTGGTGATCGGCTTTGCCGCCGAGACCGAGCACCTCATCGAGAACGCCAAGTCGAAGCTTGCCCGCAAGGGCTGCGACTGGATTGTCGCCAACGACGTCTCCCCCGCAACCGGGGTGATGGGCGGGGACCGCAACACCGTGCACCTCATCAGCCGCAAGGGCGGTGAGACGAACGGCGAGATTGCAGTTGATTCCTGGCCGGCGATGACCAAGGAACAGGTCGCCATCGAACTGGTCGCGCAGATCGCCAAGAGCGTGACCGGCAAATCCGGGGAGCCCGCATCTTGAGCGCCAAAGTCACCGTCGAACTGCAACGCCTGCCCCATGCGGAGGGGCTGCCGCTGCCGGCCTACCAGACGAATGATGCCGCCGGTCTCGACCTGATGGCGGCGGTGCCCGAAAACGAGCCCCTGACGCTCGCGTCCGGCCAATACGCGCTGGTGCCGACGGGCCTCGCGATCGCGTTGCCGCCCGGCTACGAGGCGCAGGTGCGGCCGCGCTCGGGGCTTGCCGCCAAGCACGGCATCACTGTGCTGAACTCACCGGGCACGATCGACGCGGACTATCGCGGCGAGATCAAGGTGATCCTGATCAATCACGGCCAGACCGCCTTCGTGGTCAAGCGCGGCGAGCGCATCGCGCAGATGGTGATCGCGCCAATGGTGCAGGCCGCGCTGGTTCCAGTGGCGACATTATCCGCGACCGACCGCGGCGCCGGCGGATTCGGCTCGACCGGCCGCTAGCGCTCGGCAATTCCCGCCGAATCACCCGAGGAACTACGTGAATTGGAACACCGCGCCCCGCATTTTTTTGGGGTCGCCTTTGCGTTCACGATCTGGACTCTTACCGGTGGAGTCACGGTGAGGGTATTGTCGTTTGATTCGCGCGCGACGGGGGTCGCCGCGCGCAAATTCGTGCGATCTTGGGGCAACTATGTCAGGCGTGATCGTGTCGATGCGTCGGACGCTGCTGTCGTGCACATCGCTCGTGCGCAACGGCTTGTTGGGAAGCGCTCTCGCGGCGCTGCTGCCGGCTGCGCCGGCTGAGGCCGCCGACCTCGTCGACACACTCTCATCGTTGCTGGATTTCAACCGGCAGGAGCTCGCGGTGCTGGCCACCGCGCTGGCCTTGCTCGGCTTCTCGGTGGTGGCCGCGATCCTCCTGATGCGCACGCGCGTGCGCACGGCGAAGAACGAGGCGCGGCTGCGCGCACGGATCGGGGAACTCCAGCTCCAGGCCGACCGCTTCGGCGCACTGCTGTTCGCCGAGCCGCAGATCCTGATCTCCTGGCCGGCCGGCGACAATCGCGCGCAGATCTCCGGTGACACCTCCATGGTGCTGCCGCGCGACTCCTCTCCACAGCGCGTGCTGGCGTTTGGAACCTGGTTGCCGCCGGAACCGGCGCTCCGGATGGATCACGCCGTCGATGCGCTGCGCGACCGCGGCGACGGGTTCCAGCTGACGCTCACCACCGCGCATGGCCACACGCTGGAGGCTATCGGTCGCGCCATCGGCGGCCAGGCCATCGTCAGGATTCGCGAACTCTCAGGGCTCCGCCGCGATCTGGCCGAGACCAATCTCCGTTACAAGGCACTCTCCGACGAGACGGAAATGCTGCGCGGTTTCGCGACCGCCGCACCCTGGCCGATCTGGGCCAAGGGCGAGAACGGCGCGCTGGCTTACGCCAACCCCGCCTATGTCCGTGCGACCGAGGCGGCCAGCATCACCGACGCGCAGGAGCGCAAGCTCGAACTGCTCGACAGCGCCGACCGGACCGCGATGGAGCGGGGACTGAAGGAAGCGGCCAATTTCACCTCGCGGCTGCCGATCGTGATCGGCGGCGAGCGGCGCATCTATGACGTGCGCGCCGTCAATGTCGGCGGTGGCAATGTCGGCGTTGCCATCGATGCCAGCGAGGCGGATGCCTTGAGCTCGGCGCTGGTGCGGATGGCGGAAGCGCATCGCCGCACGCTCGACCAGCTCTCCTCCGGCGTTGCCGTGTTCGACGGCCAGCGGCGGCTCGCGTTCTACAATGATTCCTACCGCCAGCTGTGGGACCTCGACCGCAGCTTTCTCGACGCCAACCCTGACGATTCCAGCGTGCTCGACAAGCTCCGCGCCGCGCGCAAATTGCCGGAGCAGCCGGACTTCCGCGCCTGGAAGGCCAAGCTGCACGAGGCCTATCGCGCGGTCGAGGCCGCCAAGGACACCTGGTACCTGCCCGACGGGCGCGCGCTCTCCGTCGTCACCACGCCGAATCCCGAAGGCGGCGTCACTTATCTGTTCGACGACGTCACCGAGAGCCTTGAGCTTGCCCGCCGCTTCGACGGCATGATCCGGGTCCAGCGCGAGACGCTGGACAGCCTCGCCGAGGGCGTCGCGGTGTTCGGCAGCAACGGCAAGGCGCAGCTGTTCAACCCGGCCTTCGTGCGGATGTGGAAGCTGTCCGCTGACGCCATGCGCGACGAGCCGCACATCCAGACGGTCGAGGGCTGGTGCCATCAGCTGTTCGACGACGCGATCGTCTGGCGCCAGATCCGCGAGGCCGTCACCTCGATCGAGAGCCGCGCCGACATTCCGCTGAAGCTGGAGCGCAAGGACGGCAGCGTGCTCGACGGCATGATCCGGCCCCTGCACGACGGCGCCACGATGCTGACGTTCCAGGACATCACCGACACCGAGAACGTCGAGCGCGCGCTGCGCGAGCGCAACGAGGCGCTGGAGGCCGCCGACCAGATGAAGGTGGATTTCGTCCACCACGTCTCCTACGAGCTGCGGTCGCCGCTCACCACCATCATCGGCTTCGCGCATTTCCTCAGCGATCCCTCGACCGGGCCGCTGACGCCAAAACAGGCCGAATATCTCGACTACGTCACCAAATCGACCAATGCACTGCTGGCGCTGACCAACAACATCCTGGATCTCGCCACCATCGACGCCGGCGCCATGAAGCTGGAACTCGGCCCGGTCGACGTCAGCAAGACCATCGAGCTCGCCGCCGAGGGTCTCCAGGACCGGCTCGCCACCGACCGCATCCGCCTCAAGGTCGAGATCGCGCCCGATGTCGGCAGCTTCACCGGCGATGAGAAGCGCGTGGTGCAGGTGCTCTATAACCTCCTTGCCAATGCCGTCGGGTTTTCTCCACCGGATTCCACCGTCGGCATCAGCGCCCGCCGCACCGAACGCAGTGTGGTCTTCACCGTGACAGATTCCGGGCCTGGAATACCTGCCGACATGAAGGACAAGGTGTTCAACTGGTTCGAAAGCCGCTCGCAGGGCTCGCGCCATCGCGGCGCCGGGCTCGGCCTGTCGCTGGTGCGCTCCTTCGTCGAGCTGCATGGCGGCAACATCCGGGTCGATTCGATCGTGGGCAGGGGCACGGTCGTGATCTGTGATTTCCCGACCGATCAGGCGGCGCATCGCGACGCCGCCGAATGACTGCGCCAACCACATTCTCCGTCGCGCTCCACAACGAGACGGCCACTGCGCAACTGATGGCCGACCTCGCGCTCCTGGTCGGCCCCGGCGATGCCATCACGCTCACCGGCGATCTCGGGGCCGGCAAGACCGCGGCGGCGCGGGCCATGATCCGCTACCTCGCCGGCGATGATGCACTGGAAGTACCGAGCCCGACCTTCACGCTGGTGCAGGGCTACGAGCTGCCGCCATTCCCGGTGATGCATGCCGACCTCTACCGCGTCGAGGACGAGAGCGAGCTCGAAGAGATCGGGCTGTCGCCGCTGCCGGAAGCAACCCTCGTCCTGATCGAATGGCCGGAGCGCGCACCGTCGGCGATGCCTCAAGACCGCATCGACATCGCGCTGACGCACCGGCCGGCACTGGGCTCGAATGCGCGCGCCGCCGACATCACCGGCCATGGCAAGGCCGCCGCCATCGTCGCGCGGCTGCAGGCGCTGCGCGATTTCCTCAATGCATCCGGCTACATGGAGGCAACGCGCAAACGGATGGCGGGCGACGCCTCGACGCGCTCCTATGCGCGGCTGCTGCGCGACGACGAGGTCGTGATCCTCATGAATTCTCCGCAGCGCCCCGATGGTGCTGCGATGTACAACGGAAAATCCTACAGCGCCGCGGTGCATCTCGCCGAAAACATCAAACCCTTCGTCGCCATCGACGAGGGCCTGCGCGCGCAGGGAATCTCCGCACCCGCGATCCATCATTGCGACCTCGACCACGGATTCCTGATCAGCGAAGACTTCGGCAGCGAAGGCGTGATCGAGGGCGATCCGCCGCGCCCGATCGCCGAACGCTACGAAGCCGCCGTCGATTTGCTGGCCGCGCTGCACGGCAAGACGCTACCGGAAACGCTGCCGCTCGGCGGGCAGGCCTACGCCATTCCCGTCTTCGATGCCGAGGCGCTGCTGATCGAGATCGGCTTGATGCCGGAATGGTACCTGCCCGATCGCAACGCGCCGCTGGACGAGGGGAAGCGCGCCGAGTTTTTCGCGATGTGGCGGGAGCTGCTGCAGAAACCGCAGGCCTCGCCGAAGACCTGGATCATCCGCGACTATCACTCGCCGAACCTGATCTGGCTCGGGAATCGCACCGGCATCGAACGCGTCGGCGTGATCGATTTCCAGGACACCGTGCTGGGGCCGCAATCCTACGACGTGGTGTCGCTGCTCCAGGACGCCCGCATCGACGTGCCCGAGGCGATCGAACTGACGCTGCTGTCGCGCTACATCAAGGCGCGCCGCACGAGCGACGGGAGCTTCGACGCGGCCGGCTTCGCCGAGCTCTACGCCATCATGTCGGCGCAGCGGAACACGCGTCTGCTCGGCACTTTCGCCCGCCTCAACCGCCGCGACGGCAAGCCGCATTATCTGCGTCACCAGCCGCGGATCTGGACCTATCTCCAGCGCTCCCTGGCGCATCCCGCGCTCGCCCATCTGCGCGACTGGTATCTCGCCAACGTCCCGCCGCCCCAAAGGCCGGCGCAAGCCTGAGGCCCAAGGCTGAAAAGGCTAGTCGGGGCTGATTCGGGGGCCGATTTACCGGCTGTTAGCCAAGAGACCGGTAATCTGGCGGCGAGGCAGCCGGATGAATACGGGGCTGGAGCAGGGCAGATGGCGGTGAAGACGGACCAGCGCGGCAACAGCCGGGTTGTTTTCGAGCGCGGGATCGCGGCCCAGATGATGGGTATCGACGGCACCTGGCGGCGCGACTGCACCATGGAGGACGTCTCCGACAGCGGCGCCAAATTGACCATCGAGGGCTCGGTCGAAGGCTTGCATCTGAAGGAGTTTTTTCTGCTGCTGTCGTCCACCGGACTTGCGTACCGACGCTGCGAGCTCGCCTGGGTCAATGGCGACCAGATCGGCGTCAACTTTCTCAAGCTCGGCGACAAGAAGAAAAAGGCGCGTTCCACATCCATCGGGGCGTAACGGCAACACCCGTCGTACAAGCGTCACGGCAGATGGTTAAGGCGGTTAAGACGCGGTGCGGTCAGTCAAACCTCGTGTTAGGATTGCTGCGAACGCGAAATCAGTGGGTCTGAGAAAGCGAAGGATGTCCGTCAAACCGACCAAAGCCATGGTGCTCGCCGCGGGGTTCGGCCTGCGCATGCGTCCGTTGACGGACAAGATGCCGAAACCGATGGTTCCGGTGGCCGGCCAGCCGCTGCTCGACCACGTGCTCGACAAGCTCGGCCAGGCCGGCGTGAGCGAGGCGGTGGTCAACGTGCACTACCTGCCGGACCAGATCATCGATCACACCGCATCCCGCCAGCATCCGCGCGTGACCATCTCGGACGAGCGCGACCAGGTACTCGGCACGGGCGGCGGCGTGGTCAAGGCACTGCCGCTGCTCGGGGACGCACCGTTCTTTCACGTCAATTCCGACACGCTATGGATCGACGGCGTGCGCTCGAACCTGACGCGGCTCGCCGAAAACTTCGATCCCGCGCGGATGGACATTTTGCTGCTGATGGCGCCGACGGCAACCAGCATCGGCTATAGCGGCCGCGGAGATTACGGCATGCTGGCCGACGGCGCCCTGCGCAAGCGCAAGGAAAAAGAAGTCGTTCCGTTCGTCTATGCCGGCGCGGCCATCCTGTCGCCGTCGATCTTCGCCGATGCCCCGACGGGCGAGTTCTCGCTGACCAAGATGTTCGACCGTGCCAACGAGCAGGAGCGGCTGTTCGGCCTTCGCCTCGACGGCGTCTGGATGCATGTCGGCACGCCTGATGCCGTCCACGCGGCCGAAGAGGCGTTTCTGGAGAGCGTGGCGTAGGACTGCGCCGTCATGCCCCGCGAAAGCGGGGCATCCAGTACGCCGCGGCTTCTCGGCTGAATCTCCCCCGTCTCTGGAATACTGGATCATCCGCCTTCGCGGATGATGACACCAGTCCAGGTCCGGCGAACAGCGGGGACTATCTCCCCTCCACCCATATCCATTTGAGTCCGCCTCCCTATATTGGCGCCTGATTCCCGAATCAGGCAGCTCATGCGCGTTTTCAGCGTTCCCATCTCAGTTCCGTTCCTGCGCACCGTCGTCTCAAGCCTGCTCGACGGCCGGCTGGTCGAGGGCTTCGAGGCGCGCAACGAGCCGGCACGGCTGGCGGATGTCACCCTGTACCTGCCGACACGGCGCGCCATGCGTATCGTCCGCGAGATCTTCCTCGACGAGATGAAGGCGGACGCCATCGTGCTGCCGCGCATCGTCGCGCTCGGCGACATCGACGAGGATGAGCTCGCTTTCGCCGATGAGGGCGAACAGTTTTCCGGCGCAACGCAGCTCGACATTCCGCCGCGGCTCGGCGAGCTCGAACGGCGGCTGACACTGGCGCAGCTCGTCGCAGCCTGGGCCAAGGGCCCGGTGCTGTCTCCGCTGGTCGTCGGCGGCCCCGCTTCGACGCTGGCACTGGCGTCCGATCTCGCGCGCCTGATCGACGACATGGTCACGCGCGGCGTCGACTGGAGCGCGCTCGACGGCCTCGTGCCAGATATGCTCGACCGCTACTGGCAGCACTCGCTTGAATTTTTGCGCATCGCGCGCATCGCCTGGCCCGGTCATCTCGCCGAGATCAACCGGATCGAGCCCGCTGCCCGCCGCGACCTTCTGATTGATGCCGAAGCCAGGCGGCTGACCGCGCATCCCCATGGCCCCGTGATCGCGGCCGGGTCGACCGGCTCGATGCCGGCCACGGCAAGATTTCTCCACGCAGTCGCCTCGCTGCCGCATGGGGCCGTGGTGCTGCCCGGCCTCGACACCGATCTCGACGACGATGCCTGGCGCAGCATCGGCGGCGTACGCGACTCGCTCGGCAAGTTCGCGGAGCATCCGGTCTCGAACCATCCGCAATATGCCATGCACGCGCTGCTGGATCGTTTTGGCATCAGGCGCAGCGACGTCGATATCCTCAAGCCGCCGGCGGAAGGCGGTCGCGATCTGCTCGCCTCCGAATCGATGCGGCCATCAGCCAAGACCGAGATCTGGCACGACCGGCTGAAGCAGCCGGATGTGGCCTTAAAGATCACCGGCGGCATGAAGAACCTCGCGGTTGTCGAAGCTCCCAACCCCGAGATGGAAGCGCTCGCGATCGCAATCGCGATGCGCGAGGCGCGGCACCTCGATAAATCCGCAGCGCTGGTCACGCCCGATCGCGCGCTGGCGCGGCGGGTGATGGCTGCGCTGACCCGGTGGGATCTCGCATTCGATGATTCCGGCGGCGACGTCCTGATGGAAACCTCCGCCGGCGTCTTTGCGCGACTGACAGCGGAGGCTGCGACCGAGGGATTGGAGCCGCCGACGCTGCTCGCGATGCTGAAGCATCCGCTGTGTCGGCTCGGCCGGGCGCCTGGCGCATGGAAGGCGGCGATCGAAAGCCTGGAGCTCGCGCTGTTGCGCGGCACGCGTCCGCCTGCGGGCACCGCCGGCCTGTTGCGCGAATTCAATCGCTTTCGCGAGGAATTGGCCAAGCTGTGGCGCAGCGAGGTCTCCGCGCTGCATAAGGCCGAGCCGCGTGCACGTCTCAAGGCGGAAGACCTCGATCGCATTCAGGCGCTGATCGATGGCTTGCGACAAGCCTTGGCGCCGATCGAGAGTCTTGCGTCATCAAGACCGTATGACTTCGCCGAACTCGCGCATCGGCATCGCGAGATCATGATCGAGCTGTCGCGCGACGAGCAGGGCATCCCGCTGGCGTTCGAGGAGCGCGAAGGCCTCGCACTCGCCAGCGCCTTCGACGATCTCCTGCGCGGCGGCACCACCAGCGGATTGATGGTCACGCTGCCCGACTACGCAGACGTGTTCCAGACCGCGTTCGGTGATCGCGCGGTGCGGCGGCGAGACAGGCCGGGCGCGCGGCTCCAGATCTACGGTCCGCTGGAATCGCGCCTGATGCAAGCCGACCGAATCATCGTCGGTGGGCTGATCGAGGGCGTCTGGCCACCGGCACCGCGTATCGATCCGTGGTTGAGCCGGCCGATGCGGCACCAGCTGGGCCTCGATCTGCCGGAACGCCGTATCGGCCTCTCCGCGCACGACTTTGCGCAACTGCTCGGCGGCGACGAGGTCATCCTCACCCACTCCGCCAAGGCCGTCGGTTCGCCCGCGGTCGCCTCGCGCTTCCTGCACCGGTTGGAGGCGGTCGCTGGCGATGCGCACTGGAAGGCCGCGATTCGCGCGGGCGAGACATACGTGCAGTTCGCAGCCGCGCTGGACCAGCCCGACGAGGTCAGACCGATCAAGCAGCCGGAGCCGCGACCGCCACGCGCGACCCGGCCGCTCAGGATGTCTGTGACTGGGATCGAGGACTGGCTGCGCGATCCCTATACGATCTACGCAAAACACATTTTGCGGCTCGACGCGCTCGATCCCGTCGACATGCCGCTGTCGGCGGCCGACCGCGGCTCGGCGATCCATGATGCGCTCGGCGAGTTCACGGAACGCTACGCCACGAATCTGCCCGACGATCCTGCGCGCGTGCTGCGGGCGATCGGCGAAAAACATTTTGCACCACTCATGGAGCGACCCGAGGCGCGGGCGCTGTGGTGGCCGCGCTTCCAGCGCATCGCGCGCTGGTTCGGCGAATGGGAGACGGCACGGCGGGGCGTGATCGAGGCGATCGCCGCGGAAACCCGCGGCGAGATCTCGATCCCGCTCGACCATGGGCGCAGCTTCCGTCTCTCCGCGCGCGCCGACCGCATCGAACGGCGCCAGGGCGGCGGCTACGCCATCCTCGACTACAAGACCGGCCAGCCACCGACCGGCAAGCAGGTCCGCATGGGCCTGTCGCCGCAGCTCACGCTGGAAGCCGCGATCCTGCGCGAGGGCGGTTTTCCCGACATCGACGCCGGCGCGTCCGTGAGCCAGCTCGTCTATGTTCGCCTGAGCGGCAACAATCCGCCGGGCGAAGAACGCATTCTCGAGCTCAAGTTCAAGCAGGGTGACGAGCCACAGCCGCCTGATACGGCTGCCGCCGAAGCACGGGCAAAGCTCGAGGCGCTCATCCGCGCCTTCGAGGACGAGAACCAGCCCTACACCTCGTTGAACCTGCCGATGTGGACCAACCGCTACGGCGCCTATGACGATCTCGCCCGGATCAAGGAATGGTCCGCGGCCGGTGGATTGGGGATCGAGGAATGGTGAAGGCACCGCGCCCCATCCCGGATGAGGTGCGCGCGAGGCAAGCGCGCGCATCGGACCCGACCGCTTCGGCCTTCGTGTCGGCCAATGCCGGCTCGGGCAAGACGCATGTGCTGGTGCAGCGGGTGATCCGCCTGCTGCTCTCGGGCGTGCCGCCGGAAAAAATCCTCTGCATCACCTTCACTAAGGCGGCCGCCGCCAACATGGCCGAGCGCGTGTTCACCACGCTCGGGCATTGGGTGACGCTCGACGACACGGCACTCGATGCTGCGATCCGCGCGGTCGGCATCCCGCACCCCAGTGCAAGATTGCGGCGCGACGCACGAAAGCTGTTCGCCTGTGCGCTGGAGACGCCCGGCGGGCTAAAGGTGCAGACCATCCACGCCCTGTGCACGCGTTTGCTCCAGCAGTTTCCGTTCGAGGCCAATGTCCCCGCGCGCTTCGCCGTGATCGACGAGCGCGACCAGACCGACATGATGGAACGCGCCAATCTGAAGGTGCTGCTGGAGGCAGCCCGCGACCCTGACAGCGTGACCGGCCGCGCGCTGCTGACCGCGATGGCGAGCGCCGCCGATGTCACCTTCAAGGAAGTCGTCCGCGAGGCATGTCTAAGCCGCGATCATTTCATGGCCTGGACCGATGAAGCCGGCAGCGCAGAGCTGGCTGCCGCGCAGATGGCAGCGGCGTTGGGCGTGGACGCGAACGATCGCATCGAGGACATCGAGACCGAGATTGTCGACGGTCCGTTCCTGCCGCGATCGCGCTGGGACGACATCGCTTTTGCACTGGAGGACGGCAGCAAGTCCGACAAGGACCAGGCCTGTCGGCTCCGCGAGGCAAAGGTGTTTTCCGGCGCCGCGCAGGTCGATGCCTATCTCAGCGTTTTCCTGACCGACGAAAAGCTGCCGCGCAAGGCGGTACTGACCAAGAAATTCTGCGATCACAACCCGTCCGTCGCCCGCCTGTTCGAGAACGAGGCGCAGCGCGTCAGTGGGTTGATCGAGAAGCGCCGTGCGGTGACCATGCGGGACCGCACCGCGGCCCTGCTGCATATCGCGACGGCGGCTGCCGCGAACTACCGCCGCGAGAAGCAGGAGCGCGGGCTGCTCGACTATGACGACCTCATCGACAAGACGCTGGCGATGCTGGATCGCGTTTCCTCGGGTTGGGTGCATTACAAGCTCGACCGCGGCGTCGATCACGTGCTGATCGACGAAGCCCAGGACACCAGCCCGCGGCAATGGGACATCGTCGCGCACATCATCTCGGAATTCACCTCCGGCGAAGGCGCGCGCGAGGGGCTGAACCGCACCGTCTTTGCTGTCGGCGATGAGAAGCAGTCGATTTTCTCATTCCAGGGCGCGCAGCCCCGAGAGTTCGACGCACGCCGGCGCGAGCTGCACCGCAAGTTCACGGCGGCTGGACTGAAATTCGATCCGGTCGCCTTCACCTATTCGTTCCGCTCCGGCGCCGCGATCCTGCATTCGGTGGACCACGTCTTCCGTGAGCCCGCGATCTACAAGAGCATTCATTCGATCGAGACCGGCCATCCCCTGCACAATGCACTCGGCGATGCCGCCCCCAGCGTGATCGAACTATGGGACCTTGCGGAAGCCGACGACAGGCAGGAGATCGAGGGCTGGCGCGCGCCGTTCGACGGCGTCGCCGCCACCAGCCCCGAGGTGAAGCTCGCGCGCCGCATCCAGACCGAAATCAAGCGGCTGGTCGAGAGCGGCACGCTGACCGGGCACGAGGGCGAGCGGCGTCCCCTACGCTATGGCGACATGCTGATCCTGGTGCGCCGGCGCGGCAATGCGTTCGACGCGGTGATCCAGGCGCTGAAACACGCCAATGTTCCGGTCGCCGGCGCCGATCGGCTCAAGCTGACCGAGCACATCGGAATCATCGACCTGATGAACCTTGCGGACGCGCTGCTGCTGCCGCAGGACGATCTCGCGCTCGCGGTGGCGCTGAAGAGCCCGCTGTTCGGGCTCGATGACGACGATCTGTTCCAGCTGGCCCATGACCGCAAGGGATCGCTGCGCCGCGCGCTTGGCGAGTATGCCGCGACAAGCGAAAAATTCACCGCGGCGTTGCGACGCCTCGAAGCCTGCGAAATCCGCGCCCGCGAGGAGACGCCGTTCGCCTTTTACGCCTGGCTGCTCGGAGGCGACTGCGGACGCGCGCGCATGCTGCGCCGGCTCGGTCATGAGGCCAATGACGCGCTCGACGAGTTCCTGGAGCTGGCGCTGAATTACGAGCGCAAGGCGCCGGCCTCGCTGCAGGGTTTCATGGCCTGGCTGCGCTCGGCCGATACCGAGGTGAAGCGCGACATGGAGATCTCGCGCGACGAGGTGCGGGTGATGACCGTGCACGGCGCCAAGGGCCTGGAAGCCTCGGTTGTGTTCATGGTGGACACCACATCGTCGCCTGCGGATTCGCAGCGGCTGCGGCTGATCCACGTCCCGCGCGGCAATGGCGGCGAGGTGGTGGTCTGGGCCGGACGCAAGGCGGACGATCCCAAGCCCGTCGCCGACGCCCGCAAGGCGATGCTCGAGGAGACCGAGGACGAATACCGGCGCCTGCTCTACGTCGCGATGACGCGCGCCGCCGACCGGCTCATCGTCGGCGGCTGCATGCCCGGCAACATGAAGACGGTCCGCAAGCTGAGCTGGTACGATCTGGTCGACACCGGGCTCGCCGGCTCGGGCCTGGCGAAAGAGACGATCGGGACGCCGCTGGGAAAAGTGACGCGCTTCTCCCGACCGGAGGATGTCGTGGCGCTGGGCACGCCCGCGACCTCGTTGGACCAGACGACCGCGCTGCCGGACTGGCTGCGGACGCCGGCACCGCACGAGACCATCGACGACGATCCGGTGCGCCCCTCCGGCCAGCCATCCGGGGAAGGCCGCGCCGTGCTGTCAGGCGAATCAGTGCAGTCCCGCGCGCTCGCGCTGCAACGCGGCACGCTGGTGCACCGGCTGCTGCAATCGCTCCCCGACATCCCCACCGAGCGCCGACGCGACGCCGCGCTCGGCTTCATGGCGCGCAATGCCGCGGACTGGGCGGAGGCCGACCGTGCCGCGCTGGTCGACAAGGTGCTCGCTTTGATCGCCGAGCCACGATTCGCGCCGGTGTTTGCCGCCGGCAGCCGGGCGGAGGTCGCGATCGTCGGCAGGCTGGAGCGGCCGGGCCGTCCCCCAGCGCTGGTGTCGGGCCAGATCGACCGGCTGGTCGTTCGGCCGGATGAGATCCTGATCGTCGATTTCAAGACCAATCAGGCGGCTCCCAAGAGCGCCGCCGCGGCGCCCGTCGCCTATGTCCGGCAGCTGGCGCTGTACCGGGCGGTGCTATCGAGGCTTTATCCCCAAAAGCCAGTCCGCGCCGTCCTGCTCTGGACCGAGGCCCTTGGATATATGGAGATTTCGGCGCCCGCGCTGGACGCGGCGCTGGCATCTCTTCATCTCGGTGTGAGCGTCCTTGACCCGGCAAGGAGCCATTCATAGGTTGACGCCATGATCTCGGGCGCGATTCCCGTCGCGCCCTTCTCTCAGGTACGAGGTACTCCCATGGCCGTTGGTAAGGTTTCTGACACCGATTTCGAAGCCGAAGTGCTCAAGGCAAACGGCCCCGTGGTCGTCGATTTCTGGGCCGAATGGTGCGGCCCCTGCCGCATGATCGCACCCGCGCTCGACGAGATCGCCGGCGCGATGGGCGACAAGGTCAAGATCGTGAAGCTCAACGTCGACGAGAGCCCGAAGACCGCGTCGAAATATGGCGTGATGTCGATCCCGACCCTGATGATCTTCAAGGGTGGCGAGATGGCCTCCCGCCAGGTCGGCGCGGCGCCGAAGGCGAAGCTGCAGCAGTGGATCACCTCTGCGGTCTGATCCGCCTCGCACGAAATAATTTTTGGAAACGGCCGGCGAAAGCCGGCCGTTTTGCGTTGATGGGACAGTTCCAGCGTAAGACGAGTCCCTGCCTGTGCCTCCCCCTGCAAGACGCGCGCGAAAATCGACATCTCTCGTGGCGATGGAGGCGCGCTCGGTCGACGCGATCCCGCGCGGCAAGGAGTGGCAATACGAGCCGAAATGGGATGGCTTCCGCTGCCTGCTGTCGCGCCACGGCGGCAGCATTGATCTGCGCTCGAAATCCGGCGAGGACCTCGCGCGCTATTTCCCCGAGATCGTCGCCGCAGCGCTGAAGCTGAAGGCGGATCGCTTCACGCTCGACGGCGAGATCGTGGTGCCGCAGGGCAAGGGGTTTTCCTTCGATGCGCTGCTGCAGCGTATTCATCCCGCTTCGAGCCGCGTGAATAAGCTCTCTCAGGAAACGCCGGCGCTCTATCTCGCGTTCGATCTGCTTGCGACGGCCAGGGAGAAGCAGCTTGCCGGGCAGCCGCTGAGCGAACGACGACCGGCGCTGGAAGCGTTTGCCAAGGCCAATCTGAAAAGCAGTCTCTTCCGCCTCTCACCGGCGACGACGAGCTATGCCGTTGCGAAGAAATGGCTGGCGCAATCCGGCGGCGGCTCGGACGGCGTCATCGCCAAGCGCATCGACCTGCCCTACCAGGCGGGAAATCGCGACGGCATGCAGAAGATCAAGAAATTCCGCAGTGCCGATTGCGTGGTCGGCGGCTTCCGCTATGCCACCAACAAGATCGCCGGCCGCAAGGTGGTCGGGTCGCTGCTGCTCGGACTCTATGACGACGAAGGTCTCCTGCATCATGTCGGTTTTACCTCGGCAATTAAGGCGACGGAAAAGCCTGGTCTGACCGATCGGCTGGAGGCGTTGATCGGCGAGCCGGGCTTCACCGGCAACGCACCGGGCGGGCCGAGCCGCTGGTCCACCGAGCGGTCTGCGAAGTGGTGTCCGCTCAAGCCGAAGCTCGTGATCGAGGTCTGCTACGACCATTTCAGCGGCGAGCGCTTTCGCCACGGCACCTCGATCCTGCGCTGGCGTCCCGACAAGGCCCCACGACAATGCAGCTTCGAACAGCTGAAGCAGAAGGCGGTGGACCCGAAGAAGCTGCTGAAACAGCTGTAGCCGGTAGCCGCTAGGCAAGCCATCCCGTCGCCAGCGCGTTCGCCAGCTCCGGCTGGCCGTTGCGGCTAGCGAGCGCGGCCATCGTCTCATGATCGTAGACGACATGGCGGAACGTGACCTGCCAGGCACCATCGGCCAGCTCGAGGATCGCGTAACGCGCGTGCGGCGTACCGGCCTCCACGACATGCGGGAACGGATGCTTGTCGCGATAGCCGGGGCTGCCGACGCTGCCGGGATTGACGATCAGCCTTCCGTCGCGAAGTCGTACGGCACGGGCGAGATGGGTGTGGGCGCACAGGATCAGCGATTGCGCGATGCCTTGCGCAAATTGCTCGATGCGATCGAGCGGCGACAGCGCCATCGCGCCATCGGGATGCACGGTATCGAGCCAATAGACTTCGTCATTGTCGGGCGTCGCGTGGCAGAGGAACACCTGATCGCGAAAGACGCGCGTCATCGGCTGCGCACGCAGCCAGTCGAGTTGCGCGGCATCGAGCGCTGCATGGGCCGGGCGATCCCACGAACCCATCTTCTCCGGCGGACGGTCGAGCAGATAGCGGTCGTGATTGCCGAGCACGTGCACGGCATCGAGCTGCATCAGGATCTCGATGGTCCGGCGCGCATCGAGCGGGCCGCTCAGCATGTCGCCGAGATTGACGATGTCGGAGACGCCTTGCGCGCGGATGTCGGCGTGCACAGCTTCCAGCGCGAGGTAATTTCCGTGGACGTCGGCAATCGCTGCAAAGCGCATGGAGATTCCTGTAGCCCGGATGGAGCGAAGCGTGATCCGGGGCCTTTATCGCTTGTACAGTCCCGGATTGCGCTCCGCTCCATCCGGGCTACGCAACTTCTATGTAGGAGGCGTGCCGTTGATGGCGAGCACGTGGCCGGCGAGATAGAGCGAGCCGGTGATCAGGATGCGCGGCGGCACTTCGTAGGCGAGCTTCGCCAAGGCGCGCAGTGCGGCTTCGATGCCGGGCGCGGGCTCGACGCGCATGCCGAGGTTGCGGGCGGCATCCGTGAGGCGGTCGACCGGCATGGCGTTGTCGGTGTCGGGAATCGGCACCGCGATGATGTGGCGGGTCAGACCGGCGAAATTGGCGAGAAAACCCTGCGCGTCCTTGTTGGCCATCATACCCGCGATCACGACCAGCGGCCGCGACACCCGTTCTTCGAGATCGCCGAGCGCGGCCGCCGCGACGCGGCCGCCTTCCGCATTATGGCCGCCGTCGAGCCAGATCTCCGACCCCTGCGGGCCGAGAGCGAGTAGCTCGCCCGAAGCGATGCGCTGCATCCGTGCCGGCCATTCGGCCCCGACAATCCCGGCCTCGAACGCCGCCTGGTTGACCTTGAAGGCGTTGGTGGCCCGCAACGCCGCGATGGCGAGACCGGCGTTGTCGAACTGGTGGCGACCAAACAGACGCGGCGCGGTGAGGTCCATCAAGCCGCGCTCATCGGAATAAACCAGCCGCCCATGCTCGACATTGACATGCCAGCTCTCGCCCGCGGCAAACAACGGCGCGCGCATGCGCCTGGCCTGCGCCTCGATCACGGCCATCGCTTCAGCCGGCTGTTCGGCGCAAACCACGGGCACACCGCGCTTGATGATCGCGGCCTTTTCGCCGGCGATCGACGTCAAGGTGTCGCCGAGGAAATCCATGTGGTCCATGCTGACAGGCGTGATCACGCAGGCCGCCGGTGTATCGACCACGTTGGTTGAATCCAGCCGGCCACCAAGGCCGACCTCCAGCAGAACCACATCGGCCGGGTTCTGCGCGAACAGGTGAAATGCAGCCGCCGTCTTGAGCTCGAACACGGTGGCCGGCTCGCCGGCATTGACACGCTCGACCTCTTCCAGCGCCGAGCGCAACTCGTCGTCACGGACCAGCACGCCGCCACCGACGCGGCCGAGCCGGAAACATTCGTTGATGCGAACGAGATAGGGCGACGTGTAGGCGTGGACGCGCAGGCCGGCGGCTTCCAGCGTCGCGCGCAGATAAGCCAGCGTCGAGCCCTTGCCGTTGGTGCCGGCGATGTGGATCACCGGCGGCAGCTTGCGCTCGGGGTGACCGAGCCGCTCGAGCAGGCGGTGCATCCGCTCCAGCCCGAGATCGATGCGTTTCTGATGCAGCGCCGACAGCCGCCCGACCAATTCGTCAAGCGGCGGCTTGGCGCGGTCAGAGGAAGCGTTCACGCGTGCGGCGCGGCCGGCGCCGTTTCGGGAGCCGATACGATCTGCGCCGGACTGACGACCGGCTGTACCGGCTTTGACGCGGTCTCAAGCGCCGGCGCCCTGGTCAACAATCGGCAGAGCCGCGCCAGGGTCGGACGCAATTCGTGACGATGCACGACCATGTCGACCATGCCGTGCTCCTTGAGATATTCGGCGCGCTGAAAACCCTCGGGGAGTTTTTCGCGAATGGTCTGCTCGATCACGCGCGCGCCGGCAAAACCGATCAGCGCGCCCGGTTCGGCAATCTGCACGTCACCGAGCATCGCATAGGACGCGGTGACGCCGCCGGTGGTCGGGTTGGTCAGCACGACGATGTAGGGCTGTTTTGCTTCACGCAGCATCTGCACCGCGACCGTGGTGCGCGGCATCTGCATCAGCGACAGGATGCCTTCCTGCATGCGCGCGCCACCTGAGGCGGCGAACACGATGAAGGGTGACTTCTTCTCGACCGCAAGCTCGAGCCCGCGCACGATGGCTTCGCCTGCGGCCATGCCGAGCGAGCCGCCCATGAAGTCGAAATCCTGCACGGCGACGACGACGGCGGCACCTTCGAGCTTGCCGTAGCCGACCTTGATCGCGTCGTTCAGGTTGGTTCGCGCGCGCGCATCCTTGATGCGATCGACGTACTTCTTCTCGTCACGGAACTTGAGCGGGTCGGGCGTGACGTCGGGCAGCGCGACGTCGTACCAGGTCTCGTTGTCGAAAATCGACTTCAGACGCGCCACCGCGTTCATGCGCATGTGATAGTTCGAGCCAGGAATGACGAACTGGTTGGCCTCGACATCCTTGTAGAACACGAGCTGTCCGGAATCCGGGCACTTGATCCACAGATTCTCCGGCGTCTCCCGCCGCAGCATGTTGCGGATCTTCGGCCGGACCACATTGGTAAGCCAGTTCATGGTTTGCTCCGATGTGCGATCCCGCCTGGGGACCGCCTGAAGGGATATATGGCGGCCGGGACCCGGCCCGGCAAGCCGCCGTATCGTCGGACTTGCTCATCGGACTTGGCAGCGGAATTATGGCCTATTCCGCCGCCTGTTGCGCGCCTTTGACGCCCTGGGCCAGTGCCGCCGTCAGCTCAGCGACGGCGTTGACGGTCTTGCCGGTGGCGCGCCCGTCCGCATCGAGGCTGTTCTTGAGCGCATCGACCAGCGCGGTGCCGACTACCGAGCCATTGGCCTTTTCGGCAATGGCGCGCGCCGCCTCCGGCGTGCGGATGCCAAAACCGACGCATATCGGCAGCTTGGTATGCCGCTTGATGCGCGCGACCGCTTCGCCGACGGCATCGGCGTCCGCCGCCGCTGCACCGGTGATGCCGGCGATAGAGACATAATAGACAAAGCCTGACGTGTTCGCGAGCACCGCGGGGAGGCGCTTGTCGTCGGTGGTCGGGGTCGCGAGGCGAATGAAGTTCAGGCCTGCCTTCAGCGCGGGAACGCAGAGCTCCTCGTCTTCCTCCGGCGGCAGATCGACGATGATCAGACCGTCGATCCCGGCCGTCTTGGCATCAGCCAAAAACTTGTCGACGCCGTAGATGTAGATCGGATTGTAATAGCCCATCAGCACCAGCGGCGTGACGTTGTCGTCCTTGCGGAAATCACGCACCAGTTCCAGCGTCTTCTTCAAGGTCATGCCGGCCTTGAGCGCGCGCAGACCGGCAGCCTGAATCGAGGGACCATCCGCCATCGGATCAGTGAAGGGAATACCGAGTTCGATGACGTCGGCTCCTGCCTTGGGCAACGCCTTGACGATATTGAGCGATGTCGTGGGATCGGGATCGCCGGCCATCACATAAGTCACGAAGGCCGCGCGGCCGGCTTTCTTCAGCTCGGCGAAACGGGTGTCGATACGCGTGGTCACTTGCTTTTGCCCCTCAGGATGTCGCCGACCTGCGGGACGTCCTTGTCGCCGCGGCCGGACAGGTTGACGACCATCAGGTGATCTTTTGTCCGCTTCGGCGCGAGCTCCATCACCTTGGCGATGGCATGTGCCGGTTCGAGCGCCGGGATGATGCCTTCCAGCTTTGACAGCAGCTGGAACGCTGCGAGCGCCTCGTCGTCAGTCGCGGAGAGATAGTTCACGCGGCCGATCTCGTGCAGCCAGGAGTGCTCGGGCCCGATGCCGGGATAGTCGAGGCCGGCGGAGATCGAATGCGCGTCCTGGATCTGGCCGTCCGCGTCCATCAGGAGATAGGTGCGGTTGCCGTGCAGCACGCCGGGACGGCCGCCCGCGATCGATGCCGCATGCAGTTGCGTCAGCCCGTGGCCCGCAGCTTCGACACCGAAGATCTCGACTGTGGAATCGTCGAGGAACGGATGAAACAGGCCCATGGCGTTGGAGCCGCCGCCGATGCAGGCGACCAGCGAATCCGGCAGGCGGCCTTCGATCTCGTGCATCTGCGCCTTGGTCTCGTTGCCTATGATCGACTGGAAGTCGCGCACCAGCGTCGGATAGGGATGCGGACCCGCGACCGTGCCGATGCAGTAGAAGGTGTTGTGCACGTTGGTGACCCAGTCGCGCAACGCCTCGTTCATGGCGTCCTTTAGCGTACGGGTGCCCGACTGCACCGGGACCACCGTTGCGCCCAGCATCTCCATGCGGATGACGTTGGGCTGCTGCCGCTCGACGTCAACGGCGCCCATATAGACGATGCATTCAAGCCCGAAACGCGCGCACAGAGTCGCGGTGGCAACACCGTGCTGGCCGGCGCCGGTCTCGGCGATGATGCGCTTCTTGCCCATCCGCCGCGCCAGCATGATCTGGCCGAGCACGTTGTTCACCTTGTGCGAGCCGGTGTGGTTCAGCTCTTCACGCTTGAGATAGATTTTGGCGCCGCCCAGATGCTCGGTCAGACGCTCGGCGAAATAGAGCGGCGAAGGCCGGCCGACATAATTCTTGAGATAGCCGTTCATCTCGGCCTGGAAGGCCGGGTCGGCCTTGGCCTCGGTGTAGGCTTTCTCCAGATCGAGGATCAGCGGCATCAGGGTTTCGGCAACGAAACGTCCGCCGAAAATGCCGAAATGGCCGCGCTCGTCAGGACCGCTGCGATAGGAATTTGGTTTTACAACATTCATCGGACGCTCAACTCTTGACTTGCATCTTGGCTTGCGCGCGCGGCGCGAATGAAGGCCTTGATCATCTCGGGATCCTTCAGGCCCGGGGCGCTCTCGACACCGGAGGAGACGTCGACACCACCGGCGCGGGTGACGCGAACGGCTTCGGCGACGTTGTCGGCGCTTAGGCCACCCGACACCATATACGGGAACGCAAGCTCCAGGTTTCCGAGCAGATGCCAATCGAACGGTGCACCGAGGCCGCCCGGCCGAGTCGCGTCCTTCGGTGCGCGCGCGTCGAACAGGATGCGCTCGGCCACCTCTGCGTAGCCGGGCAGCACGGCGAGATCGGCTGACGTTGCGACCGGCACGACCTTCATCACCGGACGACCGAACCGTTGCCTGATGTCGCGCAGCCGGGCCACGCTCTCCGTGCCATGAAGCTGGAAAATGTCCGGGGACAGCGCGTCCATGATGTTGTCGAGCGTCGCATCGTCGGCATCGACGGTGAGCGCGACCTTGAGCGCGCGCCGCTTCACCTGTCGTCCGAGCTCCCGGCCGGCTTCCAGCGACAAATGCCGCGGCGACGGCGGGAAGAACACGAAGCCCACCATGTCTGCACCCGCATCGAGCGCCGTTTCGAGCGTCTCGGGTGTGGACAGGCCGCAGATTTTGACGAGCAGGGACATGTTCTCGAGGGATATGGGCTCAAAGCAAATGGAGGCCGCAGGTCCGCGGCCGGAAAACGGGCTTTTCGGTTGCGGCCGCTTCTACAACGTCGCGCGCTGCTTGTCTCGCCCGACGGGCCCGTAAAGCCCCACCCCGGAGGGAACGGGGAGGCGCTGGGACTCGGGCCTTGCTGCGGCCGCCTGGGCCCGCAGATCGGCCAGCTCGCCTCGCGCGGCGCGGGCATCCGCGTCATGTCGGCGCGCCGCACGCCGCCAGTGCCGCTGGCCGAACCAGACGGCACAACCGCCCGCGAGGACCCCAAGCGCGGCCACCACGATCAGGAGCAGGAACAGCGGCAGCGTGACCGAGAATGACGGGTCGTTGGACACGAAGGGATCGAACGAGACCGTGACGAAATGCCGGTTGGCGACGGCAAAGACCATCAGGATCAGGCCCAGCGGAATCACAACCAGTGCGGTCAGGAATTTTCGCATCTCGGCTCGCTCGCCTTGAATCAAGGTTGCGGCCGCATCACAGGCGACCGCGGGAAACCCTGAGGTGGACCTCAGTCTGGCGCGCCTGGATCCGGATGGTCGCGATTCAGCCGTTCGCGCATTTCCTTGCCGGTCTTGAAGAACGGAACGCTCTTCTGATCGACAGGGACATGGGCGCCGGTGCGCGGATTGCGCCCTGCGCGTGCAGGGCGGTGCTTGACCGAGAAGGCACCGAAGCCGCGCAACTCGACGCGGTCACCGCGCGCGAGAGCCGCTACGATCTCTTCGAGAATCGCATTCACAATGTTCTCGACATCCCGCTGGTACAGATGCGGGTTGTGCTCGGCGATACGCTGAACAAGTTCGGATTTGATCATCGAGAGATAGGACCCGGGAGCGTGCGGACGACCATTTCCGTGAAAATACCGTGATCTGTCAAGACGCTAAATGAAGGTTGAGCGTCGTGAAAATACGTGACAAATGCCAAAAAAGCAGGCTGGCCCTGCACGCGCCGAACGGGAAAAACCTCTGGGGCTCGCCCGGTTCCGTCAGTTCGACGCCGCCGGCTGCCACAAGGCGAGCATTCCATCCATTCCGAGCCGATCGACCGCCTGTGCGACGCCGGTTTGTCCGATTTGATGCGCAATCGAGCCTAAACCCAGTGCTTCCAGCGTTACTGCGGCCGCCGTCTTGAGGAACGGCAGATCGCTGAAGCGCGGCTGCAGCTTGTAATCGCGCACGGAGAGCCCCTTCTTGACGCCCTTCTGCTCGACCAGCCAGGTTACGGCGGTCTTCTCGTCGCCGATCTGGTCGATCAGCTTGAGATCGATGGCCTGGCGTCCGGTAAAGACACGGCCATCAACCACTTTCTCGAGCTGCGTGTCATCCATGCCACGCCGGTCCTTCACCAATCCCTTGAACCAGGCATAGGAATCCTTCACCAGCGCATCGAGCGCCGCCCGTGCCTCGGGACTGGTCGGCTCATAACCGTTGGGCGCGGCCTTCAGCGGCGTGGATTTTACCTCCTCGACCTTGACGCCGACGGTCTTCAACAGCTCCGAGACGTTCGGAAACTGGAACAGCACGCCGATCGAGCCGACCAGCGAACTCTGCTGGGCGATGATGTGATCGCTGGCGATCGCGGTGATGTAGCCGCCGGAAGCCGCGAGGCCTTCGACGACGACGACGAGCGGCTTCTTTGCCTTCAGACTCACAAGGGAATCGTAGAGCTGCTCGGAGCCGGCGGTGGTGCCGCCCGGCGAATTGATGTGAACGATGACGGCGGCGGCCTGCGAATTCTCCAGCCGCTCGAGCGCCTGCGTGCGATCGGAATCGCTGCGGATCAGGCCATCGATCTGGACCCGCGCGATCGAGCCGGCGGACGCGAACGTGCCGCGCGCACCCGGCGTCGCGACCAGCGCGAAGCCTGCGATCGCCGCGATCGCGATCAGCGCGGCCAATACGCGCCAGAACGTCAGCTTGCGGCGGATCCTGCGGCGATCGACGATGATGTCCGAATCGAGCGACATCTCAATGTCTCCAAGTGAAAGGCCAGGCGCGTTGTTGCCGTCGCAGCGTCACCATTGGCTTATCTGGATACATCAATTGCGGCGCAATTAGAAGAAAACAAGGCCGGTAGCCGCGTAGATGGGGTAACGGGTCGGCCTCCGCGGCCAAGCCGCGCTAGCTACGGCGCTATGTGATGCGCGCGTCGCGCGGC
>NZ_JBVVPS010000009.1:0-74476 GCF_055811355.1 Bradyrhizobium sp. WSM4873
CCCCCCCCCCCCCCCCCCCGCCCCCCCCCCCCCCCCCCCCCCCCCCCCCCCCCCCCCCCCCCCCCCCCCCCCCCCCGGCGGGAGCGATCCCGCTTGTTGCTGTTTGACGCCTCACGGCTTTAGTTCTCCCCGCCGGGATTATGTTCCCGGTCGATGCGAGGACCTTAGCGCGCGCCTTTCCGAAACCGCTTAAAAAGGCTGGTTAATCCAACCTCACCGCCGCGCATGATTGACAAGACCTTGGCGCGCATGATTGACGAGACGTTGCGCGCAAGGTGCGAATCTGAGCTTTTGGTGCGCTGAAAATGCTTGAAGTCCGCGCGATCAGGGCACATCTGTGGGTTCCGGTCCCGCAGCCCGCCCCAACAGGATTTCGTTTGTGAACCCTTCACCAAGCTCGACGCTTTCGCCCAAGGATTCGTCCACAGCCAGCCGCGACCTGTTCGACCAGTCTGCGCTCTCCGATCTCGCGCAGCGGCTGGTGGAGGCTGCCCGGCGCGCCGGCGCGGATGCGGCCGATGCGGTCGCCGTGCGTGGCGTCTCGCAAGGCGTCGAGGTGCGCGACGGCCGGGTCGAGGAATCCGAACGTTCCGAGGGCGACGATGTCGGCTTGCGCGTGCTGGTCGGCCGGCGCCAGGCGGTGGTCTCGACCAACGACGCCAGCGGCGATGCCGTGACCAAGCTTGCCGAGCGAGCGGTTGCGATGGCGCGCGTCGCGCCCGACGACAAATATGTCGGCCTTGCCGATCCGGCACTGCTCGCGCGCGACTTCCCCGATCTCGATCTGCTCGACCCTGATGTGCCCGCCACCTCGGAACTCGAGCGCCGCGCGCTCGAAGCCGAGGCCGCGGCGCTCGCTGTGAAGGGCGTGACCAAATCCGGCGGCGCCTCGGCTTCCGCCGGCATGGGCGGCATGGTGCTCGTCACCAGCACCGGCTTCCACGGCTCTTATCTGCGGTCCAGCCAGGGCATCTCCGCCACCGCCATTGTCGGCGACGGGACCGGCATGGAGCGCGACTACGATTTCACCTCGGCGCCGCATGGTGCAGACCTCTTGTCACCGGAGATCGTCGGCCGTTCCGCGGGCGAGCGCACCGTGGCCCGCGCCAATCCGCGCAAGGTCGAGACTTGCAAGGTGCCCGTGGTGTTCGATCCGCGCGTCGCGGGCTCGCTGGTCGGTCACGTCGTCGGCGCCATCAATGGCGCTTCGATCGCGCGCAAGACCAGCTTTCTGAAGGACAAGCTCGGCCAGCAGCTGTTCGCCAAGAACATCCGCATCATCGACGATCCCCTGCGCAAACGCGGCCTGCGCTCGCAGACGTTCGACGCCGAAGGCGTCGCCGTGAAGAAGATCGCGCTGATCGACGAAGGCGTGCTGACGACCTGGCTGCTCGATTGCGCCACCGCGCGTGAGCTCGGTCTCACCACCACCGGTCACGCCCATCGCGGCGTCTCCTCCTCGCCGTCGCCCGGGCCGTATAATCTGCATCTTGAACCCGGCACGCCCACGCCGGCCGAACTGATCTCCGACATCAAGCAGGGGTTCTACGTCACCGATCTGATCGGCTCGGGCGTCAACGGCGTGACCGGCGATTACAGCCGCGGCGCCTCCGGCTTCTGGATCGAGAACGGCGAACTCACCTATCCCGTGAGCGAGGTGACGATCGCCGGCCATCTGTTCGAGATCTTCAAGTCGATGCAGCCGGCGAACAATCTCGAGTTCCGCTACGGCGTCAATGCGCCGACCGTGCGCATCGAGGGTTTGACGCTTGGCGGACGTTGACGCGAACGCAACAGGTGAAGCCATCCTGACGCGCGACGCGGCGCTGCTGCAAGATACGGTGCGGGAGGCGGGCGCACTGGCGCAGTCGATGTTCCGCACCGAGCTGAAGAAGTGGACCAAGGGCGCGTCCTCGCCGGTCTCGGAAGCCGACATTGCCGTCAACGATCTCCTGGAATCGCGCCTGCGCGCGGCGACGCCCGACTATGGTTGGCTGTCGGAGGAGAGCGCCGACGACGAGGTGCGGCTGTCGCGGCGGCTGACCTGGATCGTCGATCCCATCGACGGCACCCGCAACTACCTCAATGGTCACGACGAATGGTGCGTCAGCGTCGCGCTGGTCGAGGATGCCTCGCCGGTGCTTGCTGCGGTGTTCGCACCGACGAGCGATGAGTTCTTCTTCGCCGCCCGCGGCCAGGGCACGACCCTCAACCAGGTGCCGGTGCGGGCGACGGCGGGATCCGAGCTCGACTTCTCGCGGGTCGCGGGTCCGAAGCCCCTGGTCGAGCGCCTGAAGCCCTCACTGGGCGAGATCAAGCTGCATCCGCGAATCGGTTCGCTCGCGCTGCGTCTGTGCCGGGTCGCCCATGGCGCGCTCGATGCGGCTTTTGCGGGCGGCAACAGTCATGATTGGGACCTTGCCGCGGCCGATTTGATCGTGCAGGAAGCCGATGGTAGGATGAGCGATCTCTCCGGAGATCCCATCCTCTATAACCGCCGGCAAGTCACGCATGGGGTGCTGGTGGCAGCGGGTCGCGATCGTCATGCGAACATTGTTTCGCATTTTCGAAACCGCCCCTTGCCGTGAAGCGCTTTCTCGTGCTTGTCGAACACTGCTTTGCCGGGCAGCCCGTTAGGAACAGAACCGATGCCAGATAGTGCCCCGCAACAACTGCTCCACCTCGTCGTCGGCGGCGAGCTCGTCGATCTCGAGCACAACACCTTCAAGAACCTCGACGACGTCGAGATCGTCGGCCTCTATCCGAACTATGCGACCGCGCACGCCGCCTGGCGCGCCAAGGCGCAGAGCACGGTCGACAACGCGCAGATGCGCTATTTCATCGTCCATCTCCACCGGCTGCTCGACCCGAATCAAGAACCGGCGCGTTGAAAAAGCTGCTTCGCAATACGCTGAGGAGCAGCTTCGTTCAGCGCGCCGTCGGAATCCTGGCGGCGGAATATCTGCGTCTGGTCTGGCGGACGAACAAATTCACGTTCGATCCGCCCGACGTCTATGACCGTGTCGAGCCGCAGATCCCGGCGATCTTCGCGTTCTGGCACGGCCAGCATTTCCTCACCCCCTTCATCAAGAACAAGGACTGGTACAAGGCCAGGGTCCTGATCTCCCGTCACCGCGACGGCGAGTTCAACGCGATTGCCGCCGAGCGGCTCGGCATCGGCACCATCCGCGGGTCCGGCGACCATGGCGGCGCGTTTCATCGGAAGGGCGGGGTCGGCGCCTTCAAGGAAATGGTGCGGACGCTCCAGGACGGTTGTAATGTCGCGCTGACCGCCGACGTCCCCAAGCGCTCGCGCGTGGCCGGGCTCGGCATCATCATGCTGGCACGGGAATCGGGGCGGCCGATCATGCCTTTTGCGATGGCGACCAGCCGCTTCGTCCGGCTCAAGAACTGGGATCGCACCACCATCAACCTGCCGTTCGGGCGGGGCGCATTGGTCGGCATCAAGGAAATCCACGTTCCGCCGGACGCGAACGCCGCCACCATGGAAGCGCTGCGGCTCGAGCTGGAGGAGACCTTGAACGAGGCGACCCGCCGCGCCTATGCGCAACTCGGCCGGCCGGGACCTGCAGATGCCTAAATCGCTGCCCGGCTCGCTGCCGTTGACGCTGCGGATGTACCGGCGCCTGGCGCGCGGCCTGGTGCCGCTCGCGCCTGTGCTGATCAAGCGGCGCCTGAAGCAGGGCAAGGAAGATCCCGCGCGCGTCGGCGAACGGCGGGGCCTGTCCCGGGACGTGCGGCCGCATGGTCCGCTGGTCTGGATTCACGGCGCCAGCGTCGGTGAGGTCCTCGCCGCGGCGGCACTGATCGAGCGCCTGCGCGATCTGAACCTGCGCATTCTGCTCACCTCGGGCACCGTCACGTCGGCTGCCATTGTCGCAAAGCGTTTTCCGCCCGACGTCATCCATCAATACGTGCCGTATGATTCCCCGCGTTATGTCGCGCGCTTCCTCGACCATTGGAAGCCGTCGCTGGCGTTGTTCATCGAATCCGATCTGTGGCCGAACCTGATCCTGGCGGGCGCCGCGCGCCGCGTGCCGATGGTGCTGATCAACGGGCGGATGTCGCCGCGCTCCTTCCCGCGCTGGCGCCGCATGCAAGGCACCATCTCGGCGCTGCTGTCGCGGTTCGACATTTGTCTGGCGCAGTCGAAGACCGATGCCCAGCGCTTCGCGGCGCTCGGCGGCCGCGACGTCGTCACCACGGGCAATCTCAAGCTCGACGTTCCGGCGCCGCCGGCCGATCCCGCCAAGCTCGAACGGCTGACGGCGATGACGCGCGGGCGTCCGATCATCGTCGCGGCCTCGACCCATCCGGGCGAGGAGGAGATGCTGGTGGCGGCGCATCGCAGCCTCAGCGGTTTCTTCCCGCAGCTCCTGACCGTGATCGTGCCGCGCCATCCGGATCGCGGCTCCTCGATCGCAGGCCTGATCACGGCGTCCGGCCTGAAGCCGGGCCTGCGCTCGCGCGACGAGCTGCCGACGGCGGCCACCGACGTTTACATCGCCGACACCATGGGCGAGCTCGGCCTGTTCTACCGCCTCTCGGACATCGTGTTCATGGGCGGATCGCTGATCCACCACGGCGGCCAGAATCCGATCGAAGCGATCAAGCTCGGCGCGGCCATCGTCCATGGTCCGCACGTCTTCAATTTCGCCGACGTCTACGAGGCGCTCGATCACAGCGGCGGCGCGCGCCAGGCCGACACGCAGGAACTGCTGATCAAGCAACTCGGTCAGCTGCTCGCCGATCCTGCCCTGCGCCAGAAGATCCAGCAGTCGGGCGCCGGCGTGGTCGAGGATCTCGGCGGCGCTCTCAACCGCACCATGACTGCGCTCGAGCCTTATCTTCTGCAGTTGCGGATCGAGATGGGGGCCGCCAATGCGTGAGCCGGCCTTCTGGTACCGGCCACGTTCGCTCGAATCGTACGCATTGGGGCCGCTGGGTGCGCTCTATGGCGCGATCACGGAACGGCGGATGCTGCGCGAGGGCGTCGACGCCGGCATCCCCGTGATCTGCGTCGGCAACTATCATGTCGGCGGCGCCGGCAAGACGCCGACCGTGCTGGCGCTGACGAAGCTCTTGCGCGAGCTCGGCGAGACGCCGGTGGTGCTCAGCCGCGGCTATGGCGGCAGCCTCAAGGGCCCGGTGATGGTCGACCGGATGCGTCACGCCGCGTCCGAAATCGGCGACGAGCCGCTGATGATGGCGCGCGACGTTCCTGTCACGGTTGCGCGCGACCGCCTCGACGGCGTCGTGCTGGCCAAATCGCAAGGCGCCACCGTGATCCTGATGGACGACGGTTTCCAGAACCCGCGTCTCCTCAAGGACACCTCGCTGATCGTGATCGACAGCGAGCGCGGCCTCGGCAACGGCAGGGTGTTTCCGGCCGGCCCCCTGCGTGCGCCGCTGAAGGCGCAGCTCGCGCGCACCGACGCGCTGGTCGTGATCGGCGGCGGCCGCGCCGCCGACGATGTCGCCGCCGAGCTTGCCAGGCGCAACAAGCCGGTGCTGCGCGCGCGGCTGAAACCCGACGCCGGATCGGTCGCAAGACTGCTGGGCAAGCCGGTGTTCGCGTTCGCCGGCATCGGCGATCCCGAACGGTTCTTCCGCAGTTTGCGTGCCGGCGGTATCGAGCTCGCGCGCACGCGCTCCTTTGCCGACCATCACATGTTTTCGAACGACGAGATCGCAGCCCTCGCCGCAGAGGCGCGGCGCGAGCAGCAAACACTGGTCACGACGGAAAAGGATCTCGCGCGTCTGCACGGCCGCGAAGGCGTGCCCGATGGCATCGTGGCTTTCGCCGTCGAGCTCGAGTTCGACGACCCGGCTGCGCTCCGGCAATTGATCAGCGATCAGCTCTACAAGGCGCGCGAGCGGCGGTTTTCAAGGCGTTGAAACCCGTTGTCGTCCTGGCGAAAGCCAGGACCCATTGCCACCGAATTTAGTTTTGCGATTCACTGTGGCTCCGCCTGTGCCTCACATGCGCGGGCGGGGTAATGGGCCCTGGCTTTCGCCAGGGCGACGAGGACATTCACGCGACATTCATCGCGGGGCTCCTATCGATCTCACACGATCAGGAGACTTCAATGAAACAACCGCCCCCCGCCTCACGCTTGCGGCTTGGGCGCGCCCGGGTAATGCCGCTCGAGCACGGCGGCGGGCGTGGCGTAGGCTTCCTGCAAATCCACGCTCCAGTATTTCAACTCGTCGAGCGGGATGCGCGTATCGGTGATCGCGCAACGCACGAAGGTCCCCGGCGAGATCACGCGGAAATCGCCGTCGAGATACTGCACCTGCGCTTCGCCATGGCCCGAGGGGCCGAACTTGTTCAGCACGGTCGAAAGTCTCCGTGGAAGGCCGCTCCGGGATCACATGGAGGGCACGATGTGTTGGACGGGATGTAGCATAGATAGGGTGGCTTGTCCGCCCGGTAAACCCACCGGTTTGTGATGTTTTGGCGCCGTTTCCGCATGATAGTGCTTGAGCGAAGGATCCAACGGCAAAGTTCGATGCGCCTTCCGTTCAGCGCCCTGTTCCTGACCTTCCTGATCTCGGCCGCGCACGGCTCGCCGGCGCCGCAGCCGGTCGAGATACCGCTGGCGTCCGGCGTGCTGCATGCGCAGCTCTACAAGCCCGAGGGCACCGGGCCGTTTCCGACCGTGATCGCGCTCCACGGCTGCGGCGGTCTCGGTGGCCATTCCGATTCCGTGCTGCCGCGCTATCGCGACTGGGCCGAGCGGCTGCTCAGATCCGGCAATGCCGTCCTGCTTCCTGACAGCTACGGCTCGCGCGAGCTCGGGCCGCAATGCCGCGTCAAGGAGATGCACGTCAAGGCGCGGCGCGAACGCGTCACCGACATCGCGGCGTCGCGCGCCTGGTTGATGCGGCAGAGTTGGGTTGCGCGCGACCGCGTCAGCCTGATGGGCTGGGCCAATGGCGCCAGCGCGCTGCTCTGGGCCGTGCGTCCGCAAAACCTTGCGCGCGAAATGGGCCCGGATTTCCGCGCCGCGATCGCGTTCTACCCGGACTGCAGGATTTCCGCAGGCCTGGGCTGGAGCACACGGGTGCCGACGCTGGTGCTGATCGGCGGCAATGACGACGTCTCGTCGCCGCCGGCCTGCCGCCAGATGGTCGATGGTGCGCATGGCCGCAGCGCGCTCGCGCGCATCGTGGTCTATCCCGGCGCCTATCACGATTTCGACCGCGCCAACACGCCGCTGCATGCAGCGAGCGGCAGCCTTGATGCCGCCGCGCCCGAGCACGGCCATCTCGGCACCGATGCGGCCGCGCGCGCGGAGTCGCAGAAGGAAGTCGTGGAGTGGCTGGCGCGGTAGAGGGGGTCTCGTAGCCCGGAAGCCCGTGACGACGCCATCATTCGACCACGATGTCGATTAAACGCAATCCCATGCGCAACCGCCTCGTCCTGTTCACCTCCGCCCTGATCGTCTTCACGGTCGCGGTCTTCCTGTTCGAAGCCCATCTGTTCGAAGCCCATGCCGGCGCGCCGCAACTCGCGCCGGAACATTGCGGCTTCTGGACCACGATCGACGCGGGCTTGTCCTGCCGGTAGGGCGGCGCCAATCCATCACCGTCACCCTGAGGTGGCCGCTTCTTCAGCGGCCCTCGAAGGGCGACGGCCCGGCTCCATCGCGGCCGCTCATCCTTCGAGGCTCACCACGCGACGCGTTGCGTCGCATGGTTCGCACCTCAGGATGACGGGTCTGAATGGGCTGCGCTCGCAATGACGAGGTTGGGACCTCTCCCAGCGTCGTCCTGGCGAAAGCCAGGACCCATTACCCCAGGGAGGTGTTTGGCGAAGATTGGTCGTTCGGGACTGACACCACGCGTACCCGATAGACCTCGCGGTATGGGTCCTGGCTTTCGCCAGGACGACGGCGAGAATGTTGCGCCGCTGTCGCCTCTAAAACAAATTCCCCTGATCCACCGGCTTGCCCACGCGCTTCGGAGCTTGCTTGGCCTCCTGCGGCGTCTTCGCTTGCGAAGGCGCGCGCTTTGCCGTCGGTGTTGCACGATCCGCATCCGCGGTCGCACCCACGCGGCCATCCGCAAATTCGATCTCGACCCGTGCACCAGGCCCGATCGCATCCGCCGCATGCAGGGGATGGCCGGCCTCGTCGCGCACGAGCGCAAAGCCGCGCGCGAGCACGCCGCGATAGGACAACGCGGAGAGCAGCTTGCCGCTGTTCTCGACGCGGGCATCGAGCCGCTGCAACAGCGTGACCAGCGCGCGGCCCGCGCGCTCGGCAAGGCGATGCGTGCGCTCGCGCTGGCGCGCAATCGCGTTGCGCTGCGCCTGCGCATTGGAGAGCTTTGAGGCGCGCAAGCGCACCTCCAGCCCGGCAAAGCGGTCGCGCCGCCGTCGCAGCAGTGAGCGCGTGGACAGTCCGAGCCGTTCGCCGCACACGGTGAGGCGATGATCGGCCTGCGCGATCTGGCCGTGCAGCACCCGCAGCGTCAGCTTGGCGCCTGCGGCGGTGAACCTGCGGAAATGCGCATGGGTGTTGGCCTTGAGGCAGCGGGGCAGGGACGCACCCGCCGAATCCAGCCGCTGCCGCGGGATCGCCAGCAAATCTCCGGCGGCCGGCAGCGCACGCGCGGCCGCACGCAGTTCGTTGCGACGGCTCTCCTGGCTGCGCAGCCAACAGGCGCGGGTGCGTCGCCCGAGATCGCCGACCTCGACAAAGAGATCGCTGCGCACCGGCACGGCCATCTCGGCCGCCGCCGTCGGCGTCGGCGCGCGCTTGTCGGCGACGAAATCGATCAGCGTGATGTCGGTCTCGTGCCCCACGGCCGAGATCAGCGGGATCATGCTCTCGGCCGCGGCACGGACCACGATCTCCTCGTTGAACGACCAGAGGTCCTCCAGCGAGCCGCCGCCGCGCGCGACGATCAGCACGTCCGGGCGCGGGATCTTGCCGCCCTCCGGCAGCGCATTGAAGCCGCGGATCGCGGCCGCGACCTGCTCGGCCGAGCCTTCGCCCTGAACTTTCACCGGCCACACCAGCACGTGGCGGGGAAAGCGGTCCTCCAGCCGATGCAGGATGTCGCGGATCACGGCGCCGGTCGGCGAGGTCACCACGCCGATCACCCCCGGCAGCCAGGGCAGAAGCTGCTTGCGCGCCTCGTCGAACAGGCCCTCGGCGGCGAGCTTCCGCTTGCGCTCCTCCATCAGCGCCATCAGCGCGCCGATGCCGGCCGGCTCCAGCGCCTCGATCACGATCTGGTATTTCGAGGAGCCCGGATAGGTCGTGAGCTTGCCGGTGGCGATGACCTCGAGCCCCTCCTGGGGCTTGAAGCGCATGCGGCCGTGCACGCCCTTCCAGATCACCGCCTCGATCTTGGCGCTCTCGTCCTTGAGCGCGAAATAGCAATGGCCGGAGGAATGCGCCCCGCGGAAGCCGGAGATCTCGCCGCGGACCCGCACATGGCCATAGGTGTCCTCGACCGTCCGCTTCAGGGACTGCGAGAGCTCGGAAACGGTGAATTCGGGAGTGTTGAGCAGGGGTTCCGCTGAAGGCATCGGCAAACGATTCGGCATGTGGGGATCAGACCCGACGTTAAGGATTTTTGCAGCGCCGCGCCAATCCGGGGATTGACCGAGAGAGTACTCTGTAATATAGAGTTCTCTATAGTTGATTAGTTTGAGGGGAGTGGATCATGGCAATTCGATTGCTGCGCGGCGTCTTGAGCGGGCTGAAATGGGCCCTGTGTGCGGTCGGCGGCGTGGCGCTGATCCTGGCCGTGATGATCGCAACGCCGCTGGAGCGGCCGCCGGAGATGCGATCGGTCTCCGACTCCGCCAAGGGCATCGACTGGACCACCCTCCCGCCCCTGGAGCGCTTCCAGGCCCGCGACGGCACCTGGATCGGCTTCCGCCACTACGCTGCCAAAGCGTTTTCAAGCGAAGTGGAAGCCGGTTCGCGTGAAGAAAACGCGTCAAAACAAGAATCCGGAGCCCCGTTCCGATCCCATCGGAACGGAAATGGCTCCGGTCCTGCAACCGGCCGGGGCGCGATCTTCATCCACGGCTCGTCCGGCTCCAGCGGCACCGTCAATCATGCCCTGACCCATGCCATCGCCTCGCGCGGCGTGGAGACCTGGGCGCTCGACATCCGCGGCCATGGCGGCTCCGGCACGCGCGGCGACATCGGCTATGTCGGCCAGCTCGAGGACGACCTCGTCGATTTCGTCGCCGAGGTGCGCAAGACCGCGCCGGAGCTGCCGCTCACCTTGATCGGCCATTCCGCCGGCGCCGGCTTCTCGCTGCGCGTCGCCGCGACGCCGATCATGCAGGACATGTTCGTGCGCACCGTGCTGCTCGCGCCTTATCTCGGCTATGACGCGCCGACCAACAAGCCGCATGCCGGCGGCTGGGCCAATGTCGACCTGCCGCGCTTCTTCGCGCTCGCCACGCTGCGCAAGCTCGGCATCGACTGCTGTTCGCAGCTTCCGGTGCTCGCTCTCGCCGTGCCCGCGACTTCCGCAAAATACCTCGTCGCCACCTATTCCGATCGCCTGACGCGCAATTTCGCGACGCGCGGCTATCGCATTGATCTTCCGGCGACCACACGTCCGGTCACGATCTTCGGGGGCGCCGAGGACGAGATGATGATCTCGGACAAGTATGCGGAGACCGTGCAGGCCATCAAACCGTCGGTCGACGTCAAGGTCATCGACGGCATCAACCATATGGGCATCGTCACCAACCCGAAGGCGATCTCGGTCATCGCCGACGATGTGGCGACGCGCGGGGCAGGGCAGTCATGATCGACAGCAAGGAAGCCTCCGCGGCGCTGGCCGATATCGACGACATCGTCCAGCGCGTGAAGCAATCGCAGCTCTATGAGCTGGCGAGCTTTGCTGCCGTCTGGTGGGGCGTCCTGGTGTTCGCGGCCAATCTCGTGACCTGGCTTTGGCCGGTCTATGCGGTCTACGCCTGGGTTGCCGCGGACGCGCTGGGCGCCGGCGGTCTGGTGGCGCTGCGCATTTTCAATCCGCCGCATCAGTCCCATGGCGCGGCCTTCAACGTCAGACTGCTTCTGGTGTTCGTGCTGTTCTTCGCCTTCGGCTATCTCTGCACCAATGTGCTCGGTCATTTCGGTCCGCGCCAGCTGGGCACGTTCTGGCCGCTCTACTTCATGCTGTTCTATTCGCTGGCGGGTCTCTGGTTCGGCTATGCCTTCATCGCGATCGGTCTCGGCATCTCCGCGCTGACACTGATCGGTTATTTCTACATCGGCGAGGCGTTTCCGCTCTGGATGGCCTTCGTCAACGGCGGAGGCCTGATCCTCGGCGGCCTCTGGATGCGGCGGATCTGATGGCCGAGCTCGACGACATCATCCACCAGCCGTTGCGCCTGAAGATCATGGCGGCGCTGAACGCGCTGCCGGCCACCGGTGGTTTGGAGTTTTCCCGGCTGAAAAAGCTCACCGGCGCCACCGACGGCAATCTCGGCGCGCATATCGAGACGCTGGCCAAGGCGGGCTACGTGTCAGTGGACAAAGCCTTCGTCGGCAAGAAGCCGCAGACCACGGTCACCGCGACGGCGGCGGGCCGCGGCGCGTTTGCAAGGCACGTCGCGACGCTGCAGGAGATCATTGCGGGGAAGCAGGGGTAAGCGGAACGACAGCCGGGATCTTACGTGCCGTACGGGCTGCACGTGCGAATATGAAAGCGCGGGCGTCGCAACCATTCGAATTGCGTTTCGAGGAAGAGGCCGATGCAATGTCGCTGATTGCAACTGAAGATTCCAAGCTCAGCGCGCTTCAGCATAAGCGTAAGGTGAAAGCTTTCGAGCGCCGAACCCTGATTGCCGCAAGGCAGGCGCGCTGGGAAAAAGGGGTCGAATTAATCTTGTGGTATGGAGGAGCGCTGTTCTCTGGCTCAGAGGACGCGATTGAGAAGGCCTGCTTAGTCGCCATTCGGAATTGGTTTGCGGTTGCCGCAACAAATGTCGTGAACCCCGGTGGGATGTATGAGGCATGGCATGAAGCGCTTTACCCATCCCATCCCATTGCGCTCAGCTTTTCTGCGGAAGGTGAATGGGAGGACCTCCCAAGGTCTCTAACGTTTCTGCCTTCGCGGACACTGGCTGAGAGCTTTGTGCCAAACCTAATTTCAAAGTACCTCCATTTACTCGAATTGAGCGAAGAGGCGTACCTCACCGAGCATCGCGACCTCATATTCGAAACCGATCATTGGTCCTACGGCTTCAAATGAAGACGAATTGGACGCTGTCCATTTGGGGCAGGGATGGCCGTTAGCTTGGGCCAGAAACGTGGCTTGGCGGTCGTCGAGCCAAGCATCTGTCCGGCTTCTTCAGGAGCACTTGGATGCACACCACTCCTTAGCCAAAACTGAACTAGTGAGCTCAGGCCTTCAACTCGACCATTCGCTGCGTGGATCGCTGGACCTATGCCGAAATGGATCGCTCAAATTCCTAGGAAAGCGTTGATCCTCTGCTCCGGCTGTATCTATCTCTCAAAATTGCAATACGGTTCAATGGCATGGGCCTTGTGATGGTCGATCAGAGTCATCAAGACATCACGTAGAATTTCCACGGCGCCACAGGTTGGAACGGACGAATGCAACTACATGCGCCCAAGGGCTCGGGCCATGCCCCCCTTCACACCCACCCCGATTCATGCGAACTCCACCCTCAGCCAAACCCCTCATTCTGAGCCTTCGATGCACATTCTCCTGCTCGGTTCCGGCGGCCGCGAACATGCTCTGGCGTGGAAGATCGCAGCCTCTCCCCTGGTGACCAAATTCTGGTGCGCGCCGGGCAATGCCGGGATCGCGCGCGAGGCGGAATGCGTGGCGCTTGATGTCGCCGACCATGCCGCGGTGATCGACTTCTGCAAGGCGAATGCGGTCGAGCTCGTGGTGGTCGGGCCGGAGACGCCGCTGGCGGCCGGGATCGTCGATGACCTCACCGCCGCCGGCATCAAGGCGTTCGGGCCGGACAGGATCCCAGCCCAGCTCGAAAGCTCGAAGGGCTTCACCAAGGCGCTGTGCACCGAGTTCGGCATTCCGACCGGCGCCTACAAGCGCTTCACCAACGCCGCCGATGCGCGTGCTTACGTCCAGAGCCAGGGCGCGCCGATCGTGGTCAAGGCCGACGGTCTCGCCGCCGGCAAGGGCGTCGTCGTCGCCAAGTCGGTGCGCGAGGCGGAGGACGCCATCGCCATGATGTTCGACGGCACCTTTGGCGAGGCCGGCGCCGAGGTCGTGATCGAGGAGTTTCTCGCAGGCCGCGAGATCAGCTTCTTCGCGCTGTGCGACGGCGAGACCGCCATTCCGCTGGCATCCGCCCAGGACCACAAGCGCGTGTTCGACCATGACGTCGGTCCGAACACCGGCGGCATGGGCGCCTATTCGCCGACGCCGCTGGTCACGCCCGCGATCCATGACGCGATCATGGCCAAGATCATCAGGCCTACGGTATCAGGCATGAAGCAGCGCGGCACGCCGTTTCGCGGCATCCTCTACGCCGGCATCATGCTGACGACGCAGGGCCCAAAACTGTTCGAGTTCAACGTGCGCTTCGGCGATCCCGAGTGCCAGGTGCTGATGCTGCGGATGATGTCGGACATCGTGCCGGCCTTCCTCGCCGCCTGCGACGGGCAGTTGAAGAACTTCGACCTGCGCTGGCATCCGGAGGCCGCGCTCACGGTGGTGATGGCGGCGAAGGGCTATCCCGGCGACTATCAGAAAGGCACGCGGATCGAGGGGCTCGATGACGCCTCAGAGGTCGAGACCGCCGAGATCTTCCATGCCGGCACGGTCGAGAAGGACGGCGCCATCCTCGCCAATGGCGGCCGCGTGCTCAATGTCTGCGCGCTCGGCAAGTCCGTGACGGAAGCGCAAGCGCGCGCCTACCAGGCCGTCGACCGCATCAACTGGCCGGAAGGTTTCTGCCGCCGCGACATCGGCTGGCAGGCGGTGGACGCCGAGAAGGCCAGGGGCTGACATAAAAATTATATAAGAAAATCAAAGGCATCCCTACTGTGCATGGGGTTGTTTCGACGTTTGAGAGGAGGAACCATGTCCGACCTCGCCGACCTCTATCCCGGCTTCGCCTCCGAATGGATCAACACCTCCTTCGGCCGCATCTTCGCCCGCATCGGCGGCAAGGGACCGCCGCTGCTGCTGCTGCACGGCTTCTCCGAGACCAACGTGATGTGGCACCGCGTCGCGCCGCAGCTGGCCGACCAGTTCACGCTGATCATCGCCGATCTGCCCGGCTACGGCTGGTCCGACATGCCCGAGAGCGACGCGCTGCACATCCCCTACAGCAAGCGGGCGATGGCCAAGGCCATGGTCGAGGCGATGGAGCAACTCGGCCACGTGCACTTCGCGCTCGCCGGCCACGATCGCGGCGGCCGCGTCTCGTATCGGCTGGCGCTCGATCATCCGGGCCGGCTGTCGAAGCTTGCGGTGCTCGATATCCTGCCGACCTATAATTACTGGGAGCGGATGAACCGCGCCTACGCGCTGAAGATCTATCACTGGACTTTTCTGGCGCAGCCGGCCCCGTTGCCGGAAACGCTGATTTCGAGCAATGGCGAGTTTTTCCTGCGCTTCAAGATGGCGAGCCAGACCAAATCGAAGACGCTGGATGCCATCGACGCGCGCGCGCTCGAACACTACATCGCCCCGTTCCGCGATCCCGCCCGCGTCCACGCGATGTGCGAGGATTATCGCGCCGGCGCCTATTTCGACTACGATCTCGACAAGGCTGATTTCGAGGCCGGCAAGAAGATCACCATTCCGATGCTGGCGCTGTGGGGCAACGCAGGCGTGGCGCAAGCCGCCGCCACCCCGCTCGACATCTGGAAGCAATGGGCCACCAACGTGGAAGGCATGCCGGTGGATTCCGGCCACTTCCTCACCGAGGAGAACCCCGACGTCACCGCAAAGGCGCTGCGCGAGTTCTTTGCCGCGCCTTAGCGCCGCTCCCGAAAGAAGTCCTTGAGCAGCCGCGCCGCTTCGCTTTCGCCGACCCCGGAATAGACATCCGGGACGTGATGGCAGGTCGGCGAGGTGAAGAACCGCACGCCTGATTCAACCGCGCCGCCCTTGGGATCGGCGGCGCCGTAATACAGGCGCCTCACCCTTGCAAACGAGATCGCGCCCGCACACATGGTGCAGGGCTCCAGCGTCACGTAGAGGTCGCAGTCGACCAGGCGCTCGCTGCCGATCTTTTTGGCCGCCTCGCGCAGCGCAACGATCTCGGCATGAGCCGTGGGGTCGTAGTCGGTCAGCGTCCGGTTCGCCGCGGTGGCGATGACCTCGTAATTGCGGACCACGACGCAACCGATCGGAACTTCGCCCGCCTTTCCGGCGTTTTCGGCCGTTTTGAGCGCCAAATCCATGAAAGAGGGGGCTTTCAAGCCTCGTATCATCGCGAGAAACCTGCTAGTAGCTGCGCCTTCAGCAGAAGTGCTTGACCGATTTTGCCTGAGCATGCGGCTCGAGACGAGCGCGCACAATGCTTTCTGGCCACCCCCTGAGTGAGATTATTCATGCCTCGCGACAGCGACAAAGACAACGATTCCCGCGGCCGGCGTGATCGCGGCCCGGCCAAGGGCGGCCGTTCCGGCAAGCCCCGCGGGCCCGACAAGAAGTTCGCCAAGCGCGGCTTCGAGGGCAAGGGCGACAGCCGCCCGCCCCGCGGCGACCGTGACAGCCGTCCGGTCCGCCGCCGCGAGGACGGTGATGCGCCCCGCCGCGATTTCGCCGACCGCCCGAAGTTCAATCGCCAAGACCGGCCGCGCGAAGACCGGCCGCGCGGCGAGGATCGTGGCGAGCGCAGCTTCAAGCCGCGTGGCGATCGGCCCTTCAAGCCGCGTGAAGACCGTCCGTTTTCCGATCGTCCGTCGCGCGACGGCGAGAAGCGCCCGTTCAAGCCCCGTGGCGACCGCCCATTTTCGGATCGCCCCTCGCGTGATGGCGACAAGCGGCCATTCAAGCCGCGCGGTGATCGCCCGTCCTATGGGCGTGATGACCGTCCGCCGCGCAGGGATCGCGACGAGTCCCGTCCGGCCGGCCGAACCGGTGACGCGAAGTTTGGCGACAAGCGACCTTACGCGCCGCGTGGCGACCGTCCGGAACGCAAGTTCGACGGCGAGCGGAAGTTTTCGCGCGGCGCACCGGACCGCAATCGGACCGAGCGCAGCGATTCAAAACCCTGGCAGAAGCGCGATGCGGCTCCGCGCGGCGACCGGCCGCCGCGCAAGGACTTCAGCAAGGGTCCGCGCAAGGATTTTGGCGGCAGCGACCGCGGTCAGGACAAGCCCTGGCAGAAGCGCGACGATCGGCAAGGCGGCGGCGACGACCGTCCGCGCTTTTCGCGTTCGCGCGACGATCGTCCATCGGGTGATCGTCCGTTCCGCGAGCGGCCCAAATTCGATCGTCCCAAGTTCGATCGTCCACGCGATGATCGTCCGAGGTTCGATCGCGGCGGCGACCGCCCGAAATTCGATCGTCCGCGCGAGCGCTCCGAGGGCCGCTCCGACTGGCACGAGCATCCCCGCAGCGAAGCTCGCTCCGGTGATCGTCCACGCCGCGAAAACGAGGACGAGAGCAGGATCTTCGAGAAGCGTCCGGCCTTCGGTGGCCGCGGCGCCTATCGCGAGCGCGATCGTGATTCCGAGCGGCGGCCGCGCCGCGAGGAAGAGGCCAAGCCGAAGAAGGCCGGCGAGCGTATCGCCAAGGTGCTGTCGCGTGCGGGCCTCGCCTCGCGCCGCGATGCCGAGGAGATGGTCACGCAGGGCCGCGTCAGCGTCAACGGGCGCGTGATCAACTCGCCGGCGCTCGACATCACCTCGAACGATGTCGTCACCATCGACGGCAAGCCGTTGCCGGAGCGTGAGCGCACGCGGCTGTTCCTCTATCACAAGCCGCGCGGCCTGATGACGACGCATGACGACCCCGAGGGACGTCCGACCGTGTTCGACAATCTGCCGGAAGGTCTGCCGCGGCTGATCTCGATCGGCCGGCTCGACTTCAACACCGAGGGCCTGCTGCTGCTCACCAATGATGGCGGGCTCGCGCGCACCCTCGAGCTGCCCGACACCGGCTGGCTACGCCGCTACCGTGTCCGCGCCCATGGCGACGTCACGCAGGCGCAGCTCGACGAACTGAAGAACGGCATCGAGATCGAGGGCGTCAAATATGGTCCGATCGACGCCACGCTGGAGCGTGACCAGGGCGCCAATGTCTGGCTGGTGTTCGCGATCCGCGAGGGCAAGAACCGCGAAGTGCGCAACGTCTGCGCTCATCTCGGACTCGAGGTGAACCGGTTGATCCGGGTCTCCTACGGCCCGTTCCAGCTCGGCGAGGTCCCGGAAGGCCAGGTCGAGGAGATCAAGTCCCGCGTGCTGCGCGACCAGCTCGGCGAAAAGATCATCGAGAAATCGGGCGCGCAGTTCGACGTGCCGCAGAAATCCGCCTCGCATGAGGGGGACGACGCGCCGCGCGAGAAGAAGCCGGCGAGCAAGCGCGGCGTGATCAATGACCGCAAGGGCCGTCGCGTACTGGTGCAGCGCACCGGCAGCGAGGAAGCGCGCGAGCGTAACGAGGCTGAGGCGAGCGGCTACGGTCCGCCGCGCCGTCCCAAGCGCGGCTATCACGGCAAGCGCGACCTGGCGCCGAAGGAGGACTGAGGTTGCGCGTCGTCGGCGGTCGATTGAAGGGGCGCAATCTGGCCTCACCGTCCTCGCGCGACATCCGCCCCACGGCGGACCGCCTGCGCGAGTCCGTGTTCAACATCCTCGTGCACGCCTATGACGATCCGATTGCGGATGCGCGCGTGCTCGATCTCTTCGCCGGCACCGGCGCGCTGGGCATCGAGGCCTCGTCACGCGGCGCGAAGTTCACGCTGTTCGTCGACAACGGCGCGGAAGCGCGCGCCCTGCTGCGGAACAATGTCGAGACGCTGGGCTTGGGTGGCGTGACAAAAGTCTATCGTCGAGACGCGACCGATCTCGGGCCTGCGCATCCGGTCGAGCCGTTCTCGCTGGTGTTCCTCGATCCGCCCTATGGCAACGGGTTTGCGGAGAAGGCGCTTGCGAGCTTGCGCGACGGCGGCTGGCTCACGCCGGGCGCGCTGCTCGTCGTGGAAGAGGCGAAGGCGGCGCAGTTCGTCACGCCGGAGGGCTTCGAGGAATTGGAGCGGCGCGCTTATGACGACACGGAGTTCGTGTTTTTGAAGCGGCCGTAACTTCGAAGGTCACCTTCGCCCGAACAGCTTCTCGACATCCGACAGCTTCAGCTCGACATAGGTCGGGCGGCCGTGATTGCACTGGCCGGAGTTCGGGGTGTCCTCCATCTCGCGGAGCAGGGCGTTCATCTCCTCCGGCCGCAGCCTGCGGCCGGCGCGCACCGAGCCATGGCAGGCCATGGTGGCGGCGACGTGCATCAGCCGGCGCTCCAGCGGCAGCGCCTCGTCCCACTCGGCCATGTGCTCGGAAAGATCGCGCAACAGCCCGCCCGCATTGGCCTTGCCCAGCAGCGACGGCGTCTCGCGCACCGCGACCGCGCCGGGGCCGAAGGATTCGATCGCAAGCCCAAACGACGCCAGCTCCTCGCTGCGCTCGAGCAGGCGCTCCACCGTGGCCTCGTCCATCTCGACGATCTCGGGGATCAGCAGGATCTGCCGCTGCACGCCGTTGGCAGCCAGCGAGGCTTTCAGCCGCTCGTAGACGATGCGTTCATGCGCGGCGTGCTGGTCGACGATGATCAGGCCGTCGCGGGTCTGCGAGACGATATAGGTCTCGTGGATCTGGGTGCGCGCAGCGCCGAGCGGGCGATCGACCAAGTCACTGACCGGCTGGGATTCGACCCGCACGTCCGCGCTGGGTGCGCCGACATCGAAGGCCGCTTGCGCGCGTTCGGTAAATGCCGGCACGGCGGAGCCGTCGAATGACGGCATCGGCGCGACCGGAGCGGCTGGCGACGCCCGCCAGTCCCAGCTTGCCGGGCGCTGCGTGAATGCGGGGCGGAACGACGACAGCGCGCTTCCGCCGCTGTTGGCGGCGGTGCGCCGGCCCTCCCGCGCAAGCCCGTCCTTCAATCCGTGCACGATCAGCGCGCGTACCAGGCCGGCGTTGCGAAACCGCACCTCGGTCTTGGCCGGATGCACGTTGGCGTCGACCTCGCGCGGATCGAGCGTGACGAACAGCGCCAGCACCGGATGACGGTCGCGCGGCAGATAGTCGGCATAGGCCCCGCGTACCGCCCCTAGGATCAGCTTGTCGCGCACCGGGCGGCCGTTGACGAAGAGATATTGCCCGAGCGCGTTGGCCTTGGTCAGCGCCGGCGCCGCGGCATAGCCGGCGACCACCACGCCCTCGCGCTCGGCGTGGACCTCGATGGCATGGCTGCGGAACTCCGCCCCCAGGATGTCGCCGAGACGCGTCAGGCGACCGGCGACGCCGGGCAGTGCCGCAGCCCAGGTCACCGGGGCGCGCTCTTCGCCCGCGAGCGTGAAGGCGATTTCGGGCCGCGCCATCGCGAGGCGCCGCACCACCTCGCGGATAGCTTCAGCCTCGGTCCGGTCGGTCTTCAAGAACTTCAGCCGCGCGGGCGTCGCGTAGAAGAGGTCGTTGACCTCGACCCGCGTGCCATGCGCGAGCGCGGCCGGCATGATCTCGGATTTCTCGCCGCCCTCGACATTGAGCGCCCAGGCATGCGGCTCGCCGGCGTGCCGCGTGGTGATGGCGAGCCGCGCCACGGAGCCGATCGAGGGCAGCGCCTCGCCGCGGAATCCGAGCGTGCGGATCTGGAGCAGGTCCTCGTCGTCGAGCTTGGAGGTGGCGTGACGCTCGACCGCCAGCGACAGGTCCCTGGCGGTCATGCCGCCGCCGTCGTCGGTGATGCCGATCCGCCGACGCCCGCCGCCATCGGTAAAGACGTCGATCCGGCTCGCGCCGGCATCGATGGCGTTCTCGACCAGTTCTTTGACCACGCTCGCAGGCCGTTCCACCACCTCGCCGGCGGCGATGCGGTTGACGACCTGTTCTGGCAATTGGCGGACGGGCATGAAACTGGGCTTCGACCTGGATTCGCTGACAGCGATATTCTAGGCCGTGTTGCGTCAAAAGCATGTGTTGGGCAACAGGAACATGGCGGGTTGGGGAAAAGGGCCGTCTATCGCATTGAAGGGATTGGACGTTCGAGAAAATCGCGCAACTGGATGGATCAATACCCGGCTGCCGTCCCGATTGTGGGGTGCCGGGCTGCGGTGTAGCATCGCGAAAAAAGGCAACAGGACGGGAGGACGCCATGTGCCATCTCTTCGCGCATCAGCCCCAAGGCGACTACGAATCCCAGACCCGCTCGTTGCGGATCGGTGGGCATTGCACCTCGATCCGGCTGGAAATGGCATTCTGGGACACGCTGGAGGAGATCGCGGCCAAGGAGAACATGAGCGTCGGCAAGTTCCTGACGACGCTCTACACCGAGGTGCTCGACCATCACGGCGAGGTCAACAATTTCGCTTCGTTGCTGCGCTGCTCCTGCCTGATCTACCGCTCCAAGACGGCAGCGCCGGTGCAGGCGTTCAAGACGACGGTTGCGCCCATCCTCGATGCAGCGGAATAGCCCTGATGTCGTCCTGGTGAAGGCCAGGACCCATACCGCGGAATCCATCAGCGATGGGCGGTATGAGTCCCGAACAACGAGCCTTCGCCGAACTCCTTCCCGGGGCAACGGGTCCTGGCTTTCGCCAGGACGACGAACGAGATTGGATCAAATCTCCTTCTTCTGCATCGCACCCGCAATGTAATCCGCCTGCCGGATCGCGAGCGAGACGATGGTCAGCGTCGGATTGCAGGCTGCGCCGCTGGTGAACTGGCTGCCGTCGGAGACGAACAGGTTCTTGACGTCGTGGCTCTGGCCGAACTTGTTGACCACGCCGTCTCGCGGCTTCTCGCTCATCCGGTTGGTGCCGAGATTGTGCGTGCTCGGATAGGGCGGTGTCGGATAGCTCACGGTGGCGCCGACGGCGTCGTAGACCGCCGCACCCTGCTTGTACGCGTGAGCGCGCATCGCGAGATCGTTGGGATGATCGTCGAAGTGCACGCTTGCGACCGGCTGGCCAAACTTGTCCTTCACGGTCGGATCGAGCGTGATGCGGTTGGTTTCCTGCGCCATGTCCTCGCCGACGAGCCACATACCGGCCATCCGGGGATAGCCGTCGAGCGCTGCGGTGAACGGGCGTCCCCAGGCGCCGGGGTTGAGGAACGCCGCCATGAAGGGCAGGCCGATCGACAATGTCTCCATCTCGTACCCGCCGACGAAGCCGCGCTTCGGATTATTTGCGGCCTCGTCGCGGATGATGCCGGCCATGGTGGTGCCGCGATACATGTGCACCGATTTCTCGAACACGGCGTAGACGCTGCCGGTCATGTGGCGCATGTAGTTGCGGCCGACCTGGCCTGATGAATTGCCGAGGCCGTCCGGAAACATCGTGGATGCGCTGTTCAACAGCAGCCGCGGGCTTTCGATCGAATTGCCGGCCACCGCAACGATGCGGGCCTTCTGGCGCTGCATCGCGCCAGTCTCGTCGGCGTACACCACGCCGGTGACCTTGCCGCCCGCGTCATGCTCGATCTTGACCGCCATGCTCGCGGGGCGGACCTCAAGATTGCCGGTCGCCTCGCCCTTGGGGATCTCGGTGTAGAGCGTCGACCATTTCGCGCCTGATTTGCAGCCCTGGAAGCAGAAGCCGATCTGCTGACAGGCGCCGCGGCCATCGCGCGGTTGGCTGTTGATCGCCATGTTGCCGGTATGCACGGTTTTGTATCCGAGTTTTTTCGCGCCGGCCTCCATCACCCTGAAGTTATTGTTGCCGGGAAGTCCGGGAATGCCGTTGGTGCGGGTCACGCCCATCTTGTTCTCGGCCTTGGCGTACCACGGCTCCATCTCGGCGAGCGTGACCGGCCAGTCCAGCAGGTTGGCGCCGGGAAGGTTGCCGTAGGTGCTCTTCACCTTGAACTCGTGCTCCTCGAACCGCAGCGATGCGCCGGCCCAGTGTGTGGTCGAGCCGCCGACCGCTTTGACGATCCAGGCGGGAAGACCCGAGAAGTCTTTTGCGACGCGCCATGTTCCCGATGTGGTGCGGGCATCGGTCCACGCGAGTTGGGAGAAACTCTCCCACTCGTCATTGACGAAGTCCTGATTTTCGATGCGGGGACCTGCTTCGAGAATGACGACCTTGATGCCCTTCTGTGCGAGTTCGTTGCCCAGTGTGCCGCCGCCGGCACCGGAGCCGACGATCACCACAACGCCGGAGTCGTTCAGATCGAATTTTGCCATATGCGTTCTCCTGAACCGTTGGGGTGGACGTTAAGCCTTCGGCAGCCAGTCGATGTCGGCGAAGCCGCGGTTGATGTAGCCGCCGTGCTCGGCCGAGGAGCCCTCGTAGCCGAACCGCGGCCAGACCTCTTTTTGGTTGTAGAGAGAGACGATGAGATCGCCGCGCACCTTCTGGAAGAACTCGCTCTGCTCGATCTCCTTCAGGAGCACCACGCGGTCGGCTTCCCAGGGCACTTCGGCGTAAGCCACCTTGTGGCGATCACGCGCATTCTGATCGAGCCGTGTGATGCCGTCGCTGATCAGCGACTTGACGGACGCGTCCTTCGCCGCCTTGCCGTCCCACGGCTTGATCGCGGTGATGTAGTAGCTGTCGCCGAGGACGTCGTGCGGATAAATGTCGCGCGCGACCTTCAGCAGCGTCTTCATCGTTGTGGGCGAAAGCGCACTGGTCTCGTCGGCCCATGCGCCCTCGACGCTGACGGCGACGCTGGCCGCGACTGCCGCGACCGGCACGGCGGTCGCGGCGCCCTTGAGAAAGACGCGGCGGCTGTGCTTGCTTCGTCGATCGACTTCTCTCATGGCATTCCTCCGTTGATCTTGATTTTTGATTTGGTTAGTTGAAACGTCCGCCGCGCTGGATCACCTCTATCTTGTAGCCGTCGGGGTCGCTGACGAAGAAGAAGCGCGCGAGCGTTTTGCCGTCGTGCTTGAAGTCGCGCAGCGGGCCCGGTGCGAGCTTCTGGCGCCCGAAGCGGGCATGCTCGGCATCGAGATCCTCGACCACCACGGCGAGATGTCCGTAGCCGTCGCCGAGCGCATACGGCTCCTTGCGATCGAAATTGACCGTCAGCTCCAACTCGAAGGATGAGGAGGGATGACGCAGATAGATCAGGGCAAAGTCTGCGAACTTCAGACGGTCGGTGACTTCCAGGCCAAAGGCCCGCTGGTAGAAGTCGAGCGAGCGCGCCTCGTCGAGTGCGCGGATCATGGAATGGACCGGCTTTGCCATTCAGTTCTGCTCCTTAAGAAAGGCGATGATGGCGGCGCGCGTCTCCGGCTTCGCCTGCCGGTAGACCATGACCACGCCGGGAATCACGGTTTGCGGATCGGTCAGCCAGGCGTCTAGCTTCGTCTCGTCCCAGGCGAAGGCTGCTTGTGCGAGGGGCTCTGAATAGTGAAAGCCTTCGACCTTGCCGGCGGGCCGCCCGACGATCCTGACCAGCGGCGGACCCTGCCGCACCGGTTCTGACAGGTTCATGGTGTGGCACACCGCGCATTGCTGCTTGAACAGTGTCGCGCCATCCGGCGGCTTTGCAGCCGGCAAGGGCATTTGCGCCTCGGCCACCCGCATCGCCAGCACCATCGCGGTGCACAACCCCAGCACGATCGCGCGCATCGTCAAAAGTCCGCCCATCCACGTCAATTCAGCGTGCGCAAATTCTAGGCGCGGCAAAACAAGCCGTGGTAGTAGCGGGCTGTTTCGCTGCGTGCGGAGATGCGCGCGGGCAGCGTTGTTCCGCGCTGCCGCATATGCGGAGGACAATTCCGCGAAACCGCCGTCAAATCCCTAAACGATCACCACACGAGGCAGATTGCATCGCGGTCGCGCCGTTCGAGCTCAACGCGATGGATTGGTTCGGCTCGGGCGGACGGCGCATCAAGCCGCCGAACCGATCATCGCGAAAATCCAGGAGAAATGGATGAAGTTGGTGAAGACCTCCGCAATCGCATGCGCCGTCTCGGCCCTCATTGTGACACCGGCTCTCGCGCAAGGTACGTCGTCTGGCGCCAAGTCTAGCGGCACGGTGCAAAGCAAACCCATGCAAGGCACGATGGGCAGCGGCGACGAGGAGATGAGCGCCCAGCCGGGCGCGGGAGGCGAGACGACGGGCATGAAGCCGACGAAGGGCACCAGGGGCACGGTTGGCACCACGGGCAGTGCTGCACACAAAGGGACGGCCGACGAGTCCGCGACAGGCGGTGCAGCCACGGGCAAGCGCTACTAGCCAATGGAGTGAGACGGCAGAACTCCGGTCGCCGTGCGGCCGGAGTTCTTTTGCAGTCTCTGCTAGTCGTCGAAATGCCCGCCGCGCTTCGACTTGATGTCGCTGCGGCGCTTCTTGCCCTCGAGCCGGCGCTGCTTGGAGCCAAAGGTCGGCTTTGTCGCGCGTCGCGGCTTCGGCCGGACCATGGCTTCGCCGAGCATCTCGGTAAGGCGGTCGATGGCGTCCTGGCGGTTGCGCTCCTGCGTGCGGAAGCGTTGGGCCTGGATCACGATCACGCCGTCCTTGGTCATGCGCTGCCCTGCGAGCCGGGCGAGGCGCAACGCGGCATCCTCCGGCAGCGTCAGCTTCCGGGTGTCGAAGCGCAATTGCGCCGAGGTCGCGACCTTGTTGACGTTCTGCCCGCCCGGGCCGGAGGCGCGGACAAAGCCGATCTCGATGTCGTCCTCGTCGATGACGAGATCGCGGGATATCCGCAGCATGGTGGCACCATTCGTGATGCCCGGACATATCCCGGACGCCCAAGTTCGGCAATGGCGCCCCGAAATGCAAATGGCCGGGCGAGCCCGGCCATTTCAGGAAGCGTAAGAAAGACGTCAGTTCGACTTCGTCGCCGGTGCGGCTGCCGGTTGCGCCGCGGCCTGCGGAGCGCGGCCGACGACGACGGTCAGCAGGCCCTGGCCCCAGAGGCGCCTTGCGGCCGCCTTGGCGTCGTCCATGGTGACCGCATCGACGACGGCGTTGCGCTTCTCGATATAGTCGATCGGCAGCTTGTCCTGCTGATATTGCAGCAGCGCCTGCGCGAGCTTCGAGGAGGTGTCGAGCGCCAGCATCTGCGAGCCCTTGAGGTAGGACTTGGCCTCGTCGAGCTCCTTCTGCGTCGGGCCTTCCTCGGCGATCCGGCGCACTTCCTTGTCGATCGCGTCGATAGTGTCGCCGGCGCGGTCGGCGCGGGTGCCGGTATTGCCAATGAAGACCGCCGAATGCTCCATCCAGAGCAGCGATTCGAACACCGAATAGGCCAGCCCGCGCTTCTCGCGCACCTCGCGATAGAGCCGCGAGGACAACCCGCCGCCGCCGAGGATGTGGTTGACGACATAGGCTGCCATGAAGTTCGGATCGCTGCGTTTCACCCCGGGGCCGCCGAAGGTGATCACGGTCTGGGGCACGTCGAGCGCCACGAAGGCGCGTTGCGGCGGCTTGGCGGCCTCGACGTCGGGGACCGGCACGAGGTTAGCCTTGGCGGGCAGGCTGCCAAACGTGTGGTCGAGAAGCTTTCCGAGCGAATCGGGATCCACGTCGCCAACCACCGCGATCCTGAGCGTGTCCTTGGCGAGCACGCGGGCGACATAATCCTTCATGTCGGCAACCGTGATGGTTGGAACGCTGTCGAGGTTGCCGTTGGACTGCCGGCTATAGGGATGATCGCCGAAGGCAACCTCCAGGAATTTGCGGCTCGCCAGCGAGGTCGGGTTGGTGGTCTCGCGGCGCAGGCCCGAGATTACCTGCGAGCGAATGCGTTCGACGTCGGCGGTTTCGAAATGCGGCGAGGTCAGCGCGCTTCGCAGCAGGTCGAAGGCCTCGTCTTTGTTGTCGCGCAGCATGCGCAGGCTGCCGCGGAACGTGTCGCGGGTGGCGCTGAAAGAGAGCTCGATGGCGCGGCGATCGAGCCGCTCATGGAAGGTCTTGGAATCGAGATCGCCGGAGCCTTCGTCGAGGAGATCGCCGACCAGATTGGCGACGCCCGACTTGTCCTTGGGATCCTGGGCCGAGCCGCCGGCAAAGGAATATTCCATGGCGATCAGCGGCACGGTCGCATCCTGCACGAACCAGGCTTCGATGCCGCCCGGCGAGGTCAAGTGCTGGATCTTTGCAGCCGCCTGCGACGGAGAGACGGTAGCAAGCGCGAGTGCCGCGCCGGTGGCAAAGGAGAATGCAACACGTCGAAGGAAGGGATAGGTCACGAACGCTTCTCCTCGCGCTTGGCGGCGCCGGTGTCCTTGATCAGATAGCCCGTCACCGAGCGCTTCTTCTCGAGCCATTTCTGCGCGACGGTGCGGACCTGCTCGGCGGTGACGGCGCGGATGCGATCGGGCCAGCTCCGGATGTCTTCGATCGACAGGCCTGTGGTCAATGCACCGCCATACCAGCGTGCCAGCACCGCTTGGTTGTCCTGGGCGTAGATGGCCTCGGCGATGAGCTGGGTCTTGACCCGCTCGAGATCCTCGGCACGGATCGGATTTTGCGCGATGTCGGCAATGACGCCGTCGATCACCTGCTCGACCTCGGCGAAGCTGACGCCGGATTTGGGGGAAGCCGAGATCGCGAACTGGGTCGGGTCGAGCGAGATGCTCGAATAGCTGGCGCTGGCGGAGACCGCGAGCGGCTTGTCGACCACGAGCGCGCGGTAGAGATAGGAATTGTTGCCGCTGCCCATCAGCTGCGCCAGCACGTCGAGGGCCGCGCTTTCGCCGGCTGCAGCCGTGGTCGCCGAGGGCACCAGGTAATAGCGCCGCAAACCGGGTTGCTCGACGCGCGGATCGGCCAGGGTCACGGTGCGCGGCGCCGCGGGCTCCGGCTCCTGCGGGCGGACGCGGCGCGCCGGGATCGCCGGTTGGGCCGGGATGGACCCGAAATTGCGCTCGACCAGCGGGCGGATGTCGGCGGGCTCGACGTCGCCGGCGATCACGAGGGTCGCGTTGTTCGGCGCATAGAAGCGGCGGTAGAAGGCTAGCGCATCCTCGCGATCGAGCTTCTCGATCTCCTGGTGCCAGCCGATCACCGGCCGGCCGTAGGGATGGTTGAGATAGAGCGCGGCCATGATCTGCTCGTTTAGCCGCGCGTCCGGATTGTTGGCGACGCGCATGTTGTACTCTTCGAGCACGACGTCACGCTCCGGCAGCACGTTCTCGTCCTTGAGGATCAGGCCGGTCATGCGGTCGGCCTCGAACTCCATCATCTTCGGCAGCTGCTCTTTCGGCACCCGCTGGTAGTAGTTGGTGTAGTCGACCGAGGTCGAGGCGTTCTCGTTGCCGCCGACGCGGAGCACGGTCTGGGAGAATTCGCCGACCGGATGCTTCGATGTGCCCTTGAACATCAGGTGCTCGAGGAAGTGCGCGAGCCCGGACTTGCCCGGCGTCTCGTCCGCCGAGCCGACCTTGTACCAGATCATTTCCGTGACGACGGGCGTGCGGTGGTCGGGAATCACCACGACCTGCATGCCATTAGCAAGCGTGAAGCTGGCGGGCGGAGCCGATGTCACCGTGGTCTGCGCAAGGGATGCGCCGGCCGTCAGAACACTCGTCGAAAGCAGCGCGGCAAGGAGGCGGGCAGCCGATCGGTAAGAGGACATCATGATCCTTCTGAAAGGCCGAGCCCGGATGTCCGGCTCGGAGGCACGGCATGGTACACCGTGCGGCAAACGCTTCGCGTCACGAAGCAGAGAACTCAACTCGGGCGCAAGTTACTGATAAGCAATTAAAGACCGCGTCCGGCGCGCACGAGCCGCCGGCGCGGGACCGGGTCTGTCGGGATGTCGCAAAGGGACAGGAGGCTATTGTTCCTTGTCCTTGCCGGACATGATGTCGAAATAGGTCCGCCTCGTCTTGTCCTCTCCGGCGCCATAGGCGTAGCTCGGCGACGGCGTCTGGTAGCCCGGCGGCGGCTCGACCAGTGACTGGCGCGGCGGCTCGGTCGTGAATTGCTTGGCCTCGCCTTTGTTGTTCGACATCATGCCCCACAGGCCGCCGGTGAAACCGAGCTGGGCCGGGCTGAGCGACGGATTGCCGTTGGTGCCCGGCTGAATAGGATCATTGCTCGTGCGCTCGGGTGCGGCTGTCCTGCCGACCTCCATCTCGGCGGGCGACAACGCCCGGCCTGCCTGCCAGCTCTCCGTGGCCTTGACGGCCTTCTTCCGCTGCGCGATGGCCTCCTTGCGGCGCCTCTCGTCAGGGTCCTTCGGCCAGTTCGGTGCGTTCTTGGCTTCAACGCCGGCGGGTGGCGGCAGGTCGAGCTTGGGTGGTACCACCAGCGGCGACCGCTCGCGGTATTCGATACCCTTCTTCTCCATGCTCTTGGCGCCGATGCCGGACATCAGATTGTCGATGAGCTTCTCTTCGAAGGTCATGTCGTCATCGTCCTCGCCGTCGTCGCCGGCGCGAGCGGCGCCAGCCGACATGACGAGACCGATGCCGAGCGCGACAGCGGACAATTTCAACGCCCGCCAGAACCCCTGCCGGGGGTCTCCAACCATCGAACTGCTGGTCTTCGAGCTGCGCATCACTGTACCTGTTCCAAATTGTGGCAGTTTGCCGCTCTCGCGCAGCATAATCCCTCGCAAAAGCAAGGTTCCGCCTGCCGGTCCGTATCGGCCGGGATCAGGGCGCTTTTGCGGCGGGTACCCCCAGGAAGGAATCATACAATAGCGCCGCCACGCCAGCAACGATGGCGACGTCCGCGAGGTTGAACACGTACCAATTATAGGTTTTTCCGCCGATCTCGACGTGAAACAGGGCGAAATCGACCACCGCGCCGTAGGCCAGGCGGTCGATGCCATTTCCGATGGCGCCGCCGATGATCAGGCCGAGGGCGATGGTTGCCAGCAGGGTGTGCGAGCGGGCCATCCAGATCGCCAGCGCGACCACGGCGAGGACCTTGACGGCCATCAGCGCCATTTGCGCAGCCTGGCCGTCGTTCTGGAGCCAGCCGAAGCTGATGCCGATGTTCCAGGCCAGCACCAGGTCGAAGAACGGCGTCACCTCGACCGCGCCGCGACGGGCGAGGTCGAACACGTTCAGCAGCCAGAGCTTTGAGGCCTGGTCGGCCACGAGCGTGACCAGGGCCGCGAGGATGCCGGCGCGGAGCGGGGTCATGCAGGGGAGATCTCTGTCGCCACCACAAACACCGCCGTCGTCCCGGCGAAGGCCGGGACCCATACTCCGAGGCGGAAGTTGTTTGAGGGACTCGTGGTCATCGGCCTTCGCTGCAATTGGCGGTCGTGGTTATGGGTCCCGGCCTTCGCCGGGACGACGCAGAGTTAAACGCTGACCCCCAGGGCCTTCCATTCACGCAGCGCCTTGGCGTCGCGCGGGGTGACGTCGGGGTATTCGGGGTCTTCACCCACCGCCGGCGAAATCTTCCAGGAGCGGGCGCACTTGGTGCCGACCGCCTTCTCCACCACGACTGCGACGCCTGGCACGGCATCGAGACGGAATGCGGAAGCCGGCGCCTCGCCCTCGCGCACCTCGTAGTTCGAAGTGATGCAGATCTCGGCGAGGTCGGTGTCGAACAGGGTTGCAAGCATGTCGCGGTCGGCGACATAGATGACCGGCGAGGCCTCCAGCGACGAGCCGATGTTCTTGGCGGCGCGTTCGAGCTCCAGCGCACCGGTGACGACGCGGCGGACGTTGCGGATCGCTTCCCAGTTCGCGGCGAGCGTGTCGTCGCGAAAGCTTTCGAGGTCGTCGGGAAACTGCGTCAGATGAACCGAGGGCTCGGCGTTGGGCCTGTACATGCGCCAGGCTTCCTCCGCGGTGAAGCTGAGGATCGGCGCCAGCCATTTCAGGATCGAGCTGCACAACAGATCGATCGTGGTCAGCGCCGCCTTGCGCGTCGGCGAGGACGGCGGATCGCAATACAGCGTGTCCTTGCGGATGTCGAAATAGAACGCGGAGAGCTCACTGTTCAGGAAGGCGGACAAGGTTGCGACCACGGTCTTGTAGTCGAACTCCTGATAGGCCTTGCGGACGACGGCAGCACGGACCGCGAGCTCGTGCAGCATCAGCCGTTCGAGCTCGGGCATGTCGGCGGGCGCGACTGCGTCGGCCGGCTTGTAGTGATCCAGCGTTCCCAGCATCCAGCGCACGGTGTTGCGCAGCTTGCGATAGGTCTCGATCGTGTTCTTCAGGATCTCCGGGCCGATGCGCTGGTCGTCGGCATAGTCGGTGGCGCAGACCCACAGGCGCAGGATATCCGCGCCCGAATCCTTGATCACCTTCTGCGGCTCGACGGTGTTGCCGATCGACTTCGACATCTTGCGGCCGTTCTCGTCGAGCGTGAAGCCGTGGGTGAGCACGATGTCGTAGGGCGCGCGGCCGCGCGTGCCCGCGCTTTCCAGCAGCGAGGAATGAAACCAGCCGCGATGCTGGTCGCTGCCTTCCAGATACATCACGGTGTCGTCGCCGCCATCGACCTTGCGGACGATATTGCCGAGCTGCGGGAAGTTCTGGCGATCCTCGAGCACGAAGGCATGTGTGGAGCCGGAATCGAACCAGACGTCGCAGATGTCGTCGATCTTCTTCCAGTCTTCCTTCGCGCGCGATCCAAGGAAGCGCTCGCGGGCGCCTTCCATGTACCAGGCGTCGGCGCCTTCCTCCATGAAGGCTTCAGTGATGCGCTGATTGACGATCTCGTCCTGCAAGATCTCGGCCGAGCCGTCGCTCTTCTCGCGCACGAACACGGCGATCGGAACGCCCCAGGCGCGCTGGCGCGAGATCACCCAGTCCGGACGGTTGGCGATCATGCCGTTGATGCGGTTCTCACCCGACGGCGGCACCCATTGTGTGACCGAGATCGCATGCAGCGCGCGGGCCCGCAGTGTATCGCCCTTGTTGGCATGGCCGTTCTCGCTGATGTCCTTGTCCATCGCGATGAACCATTGCGGCGTGTTGCGGAAGATCACCGGCTTCTTCGAGCGCCAGGAATGCGGATATTGGTGCTTGAGGCGGCCGCGCGCGAGCAGCTTGCCGGCCTCGATCAACGCCTTGATCACGGCTTCATTGGCATCGCCCTTCTCACCCTTGTCGTTGAGCACGCGCTTGCCGGTGAAGCCGGGGGCCTGCGCGGTATAGGCGCCGTTCTCGTCGACAGTGTAGGGGATAGCGGTCGAGATGCAGCGCTCATCGAGCTCGCGGGTATTGGCCATCCAGACGTCGAAGTCTTCGCGGCCGTGGCTCGGCGCGGTGTGCACGAATCCGGTGCCGGTATCGTCCGTAACATGCTCGCCGGCGAGCAGCGGCACGATAAACTCGTAGCCGCCATCGAGGCCGCGCAAGGGATGGGCGCACTCCACGGCGTCCAAGGTGTCGCCGGGAATGTCGCGCAGCTTCTCATAGGCCGTGACGCGCGCCTGCTTGAACACCTCTGTGGCAAGCGCGTCGGCCAGGATCAGGAGATCGCCGGTCTTCGCCCAATTGTCCGCGGCCGCATCCGTCACCTTGTAGAGGCCGTAGGCGATCTTCGGTGAGAACGAGATCGCGCGGTTGCCGGGCAGTGTCCACGGCGTGGTGGTCCAGATCACGACCGAAGCATTGGCGAGCGCACCATGGGCCGGGGACGTGACGGGAAACTTCACCCACACCATGTCGGAGGTGTAGTCCTCGTACTCGACCTCGGCCTCGGCGAGCGCGGTCTTCTCGACCACGCTCCACATCACCGGCTTGGAGCCGCGATACAGCGTCCCGTTGGCGGCGAACTTCATCAGCTCGCGGGCGATCTGCGCTTCGGCGGGATAGCTCATCGTCTGGTAGGGATGATCCCAGTCGCCGATGATGCCGAGGCGCTTGAATTCCTCGCGCTGCACGTTGATCCAGTGTGTCGCATAGGCGCGGCATTCTTTCCGGAACGCCACCATCGCAGCGGAGTCGCGGAAGTCGGGCTTCTGCTTGCCCTTGGAGCGGTAGTTCTCTTCCTCGATCTTCCATTCGATCGGCAGGCCGTGGCAGTCCCAGCCAGGCACATAGTTGGAGTCGAAGCCGAGCATCTGCTGGCTCTTGGTCACGACGTCCTTGAGGATCTTGTTCAGCGCGTGGCCGATATGGATGTTGCCATTGGCGTAGGGCGGGCCGTCATGCAGCACGAATTTGGCGCGGCCCTTGGCTTCCTGGCGCAGCTTGTCGTAAAGGCCGATGTCGTTCCAGTATTTCAGCAGCTCCGGCTCGCGCTGCGGCAGGCCGGCGCGCATCGGGAATTCGGTCTGTGGCAGGAACAGGGTTTTCGAATAGTCTTTGGCTTCGGATTTTTGGGACTTTTGTGGCTTGTCGGACATGAGGCTGACTGGCTCGGAAGGGCGCGGGAACGGATGGCGATGCGGAATCGCGGGTGAAACGACAACATCCCGGTCTTGCGCCGAGCCGAAGGCTCAGGCGGAAGCCGGGCCGCTAATCCCTATGATGCGCCGCGCAAACATGGGCTCTCCATAGCAGGGGGGCGGGGGAAGCGCAAAAGGTTCGGCGGGCCGGTTTCCGACCTCAATCGATGATACCAAGCCTCGGAAACGCGTCCGGGGCGGCGGCGAGCATGGCGCGGGCGCGGGCGGAATCGTCGTCCATCTGGCGGATCAGGGCCTCCAGGCTGTCGAATTTCAGCTCCTCGCGGATGAAGCCGATAAAGGCGCAGTCGAGCGTCTGTCCGTAAAGATCGCCTTTGAAGTCGAACAGGAAGATCTCCAGCAGCGGCGCACCATTATCAAACGTCGGGCGGCGGCCGAAGCTTGCGACCCCGTCCAGCCGCTCCGCGCCGCGGCCGACCCGCACCGCGTAGATGCCGTGCTTGAGGCCGCAATTGGCATCTAGGCGGATATTGGCGGTGGGATAACCGAGGTCGCGGCCGCGCTTCTCGCCGTGGATGACCTCGCCGGTGATGAACCAGGGCGCGCCGAGCATGGCCGTGGCCTCGTCGAGTTGGCCTTCGGCGAGCGCGATCCGGATCGCGCTGGACGAGACCGGCCGCTCGTCGATATCGACATGCGGCTGCACGTCGACCTCGATGCCGAGCCGGGGCGCCTCGCTGACGAGGAGGCTCGGCGAGCCGACCCGACCCTTGCCGAAGTGGAAGTCGTAGCCGACGGCGATTCCGCCGATGCCCAGGCGCCCGATCAGGTCGTGGTGAATGAAGTCTTGCGCGCTGGTCCCGGCGCGGGACTTGTCGAAGGTCATGACCACGGCGCCGTCAAGTCCGGTGCCGGCCAGAAGCCGCAGCTTGGCACGCTCGTCCGTCAGGCGGAATTGCGGGGTGTTGGGGCTGAAAAACCGGCGCGGATGCGGCTCGAAGGTCAATGCCAGCGCAGGGCGGCCATGTAGCCGGCCCATTTCCAGGGCTGCAGCGATCACGGCGCGATGGCCGAGATGAACGCCGTCGAAATTGCCCATGGCGACCACGGCCCCCCTTGCAATGGCGGAGTCCGGCGTGGTGTCGCGGATAATGGTAAAATGCGGAGCCATCAGGGGAATCTCGAACCGGCGGGACCGGCCGGGACCGTGGCGCGACGGGCCGGATGAAGTCAAGCGGGAGGGGGCGGCCGCATCGAAAGCGATTTCAGTCCACCGGGGGCGTTGCCAGTTAACGCGCTGTTTAACGCCTTGGTGCTAGTCCTTGGGCATGGAACCGCGGGGCTCCGGCCCGGCTGGTCCGATCGTAATATTTCCTGGTTTGCGTTGGGGGAGTCGAGATGGCGGTTGATTTGTCGATGTCGGTTCTGGTGGTTGACGACTACAGCACCATGATCCGTATCATCAGGAACCTCCTGAAGCAGCTTGGCTTCGAGAATATCGATGATGCAAGCGACGGTTCGGCAGCGCTGAACAAGATGCGCGGCAAGAAGTACGGGCTCGTGATTTCCGACTGGAACATGGAGCCGATGACGGGTTACGACCTGCTGCGCGAAGTGCGCGCGGATCCGAACCTCGCCACCACGCCTTTCATCATGATCACGGCCGAATCAAAGACCGAGAACGTGATCGCGGCCAAGAAGGCCGGGGTGAACAACTACATCGTCAAGCCGTTCAACGCGGCGACGCTGAAGACCAAGATCGAGGCGGTCTTCCCGGACATGGCGAGCGCGTAAGGCGCGATCGAAGCCATCGGTTGAATTCGGAAGGCCCGGGCGATTGTCCCGGGCTTTCTGCGTCGGGTTCGACGTTCCGGAATCGACGCCCCATATCAACCGGGAATGAGGATCAACTCGCTACCACTTCAGTTCGCGCATCAGCGCCTTCGGGGGATGGCCGAACAATTCCAGCACCGAAGCCGGGTCGAGCTGGTCGAGACCCTCGAACTCCTCGGCATGGATGCCGCGGGTCACGAACAGACAATCGATGCCGAACGCGCGCGCGCCGGTGAGGTCGGTCCGGACGGAATCGCCGATCGCGAGCACCTTTTTACGGTCGATCTGGTGGCCCTGGCGTTCGCCGGCGAGCGCCATCGCGCGCTCATAGATCGGCCGGTGCGGCTTGCCGTAGAAGATCACCTCGCCGCCGAGCTCGCGATAGAGCTCCGCGATCGCGCCGGCGCAATAGATCAGCCGGTCGCCGCGTTCCACCACGATGTCGGGGTTGGCACAAACCAGCGTCAGCTTGCGCTCGCGCGCCTTCAGCATCATGCCGCGATAGTCTTCCGCCGTCTCGGTCTCGTCGTCATAGAGGCCGGTGCAGACGATGTAATCCGCCTCCTCCAGCGGCGCGGTCACCGCATCGAGGCCGCGATAGATCGAGTTGTCGCGCTCGGGGCCGAGCCAGAACATCTTGCGGCCGGGATGGTCGGCGACATAGAGCCGCGTCAGGTCGCCTGACGACACGATCGCGTCATAGGTCTCGTCGGCGACGCCTAGCTTGCGCAACTGCCGCTGCACGGAGTCGGCCGGGCGCGGCGCGTTGGTGATCAGGATCACCGTACCGCCGCGGCTGCGATAGGTGTGCAGTGCCTCGCAGGCTTCGGGGAAGGCTTCGAGACCGTTATGGACCACGCCCCAGATGTCGCTGAGCACGACGTCCACGCCCGCCACGAGTTCACGCAGGCTTTCGGCGAAATGCAGCGTGGTCATGATGCGTGCGGCCGATCAGATGCGGCGCGCGAGCGCGGCGTTGCCGGTGACGCGCTGTGGCGCAGACGCAGCCGACGTCGCGCCTGAGCTGGGTATGCCGGAGCCATTGGATCCCTGAGTGTCCTGTGCCTGGTTCGGCGCGGCGGTAGCAGATGACCCCTCTGGCCGCAATGGCCGGGGCGGCGCGAACAGGAACCCCTGGCCGAACCGCACGTCATAGTCGAGCAGGTCGATCACGGCGCGCTCGCCCTCGATGCGCTCGGCGATCAGGTCGATGCCGAAGCGGCCGAGCAGGTCGGAGAGGTCGGACGGGTGGATGTCCGAGGCCGAAGCCTGCCTGGGGTCGAGCAGGAGCGAGGCAGGCACCTTGATGAAGCGCACGCCGCGATGGGCGAGCTCGCGCGGTTCGATACGCAAATCGGTGACATGGTCGATCGAGAAACGGAAGCCGCGCTGGGCGAGCGCGGCGAGATTCTCAGTCTCGACCGGACCGAGATTGCGGAAGGTCGATTGCTTGAATTCCAGCACCAGCGAGGGCGCCAGCGCCCGATTGGCTTCGAGGAAATCGAGGTATTGCGCGAAGGTCGTGGAATTCCCGAGCGTGGAAGCTGCGACGTTGCAGAATACGCCGACCTCCTTGTTGCGTACCATCAGGCGTCGCAGCACCTGCACGCAGCGCAGCATCACCATGTTGTCGATGCGCCCGATCAGGCCGGAGGCCTCCGCGATGCTGATGAACTCCTCGGCCGCCACCAGTTGGTCGCGCTCGTCGCGCAGGCGCGTCACGGCCTCGTAGAAGCGGACCTTGCGCTGCGGCAGCGTCACCATCGGCTGGAGGAAGATGTCGATGCGGTTCTCGTCGATCGCGTTGCGGAGCGTCGCCAGCAATTGGGTCTGGTTGCGGCCGTTTGCCGTCTGAACCGGAGTGGCGGTCTGGGTCTGGATCGCCGGTGTTGCCGGCCGCGGCGGCGGCGCGGGCGCCGGGGGAGGGGCAGCCGGCCGCTCCTCTTCGAACGGGGCCATCAGGTCGAGCGGCGCGTCCGGCTCCTGCCTTGCGACCGGAGCTGGGGCCGGCACCGGCGCGTTGCCGGCCATCAGATCCTCATGGGCCGACACGGTGGTGGCGAGCTGCCTCACCAATCCGCCGAGCTCGTTGATCTCGCCGATCACCGATTGAATGCGGTCTGAGTTGGTCGAATTGGAGGAGGCGATGCGTGCTTCGATCGTGGCAAGCCGGCGGCCGAACTCGGCGACCTGGCGGGCGAGATCTGCGGTGCCGCGCGAAAGGTCGGCGATCTGGCCGCCGACGTCGTTGCGGTCGCGCAACCGCATCGACACTGCATTGTAGAGGATCAGGAAGGTCAGCGCCGTCAGCGCCACGATCGCGGATTCGGTTCCGCTGATGCCGGCGACCGCGTAGAGCACGAGCCCGAGCGAGGCGGCGACCAGGACCATGCAGATGGCGATGAAGATCGTCGAGATACGAATCATGCCGCGCGTTACGCCTCAAGAGCTGACTGCCTGACCGGGAAAATACGGGCGGCGTCTCGAACCCGTCACGCCGCATGCTCCCCCAAGCGGCATAAGCTTAACATCATTGTTGATTCGAGGGGATAGCGGCTCTCTTGCGGCTCAAGTCAGGCCAGCCCGGCGAAAACCTTCCAGATAGCGCTCGCGGTCGGGGGCGAGCTTGATCGGCATGAACTCTGCGATCCAGGCGAGCGAGACGTTCGGCTGGGCGCGGCAGAGTTCCTTCAGCGCCGCACGGGCAAGCTCGCCGTGACCCGCCATGCCGGCGGCCGCAGTCAGTACCCGGTGCGCGCCGACGAAGTCGCTACGCTGGCGCAAGGCCTCCTGGGCGAGCCGGATGGCCTCCTCGTCGTCGCCGCCAAGAAAACGGGCATAGGCGGCGATGCCGAAATAGACGGGGGCATAGGGGTCGCGCGGACTGAGACGGATGGCGCGGCGCGCGGCCTCGTCGGCATCCTGCCAGCGCCCGCAATAGCCCAGCGCCAGGCCATAATAGCCCTGCGCTAGCGCAAAGTTTGGATTGAGCCGCAGCGCGGTCTCGAATTCGGCAAGCGAATCGTCGAATCGCCGCGCGAACAGATCGACATGGCCGAGCGCATTATGGGCCCAGGCATCCTCGTCGTCGGCGCGAATCGCGGCCCGCGCCGCACGCTCGGCGGCCGGCATTGCCGCGGTCATATCCATCCAGCCCATATGCGCCGTGAACATGTAGCTGGTGCCGAGCAGTCCGAGCGCCTTGCCGTAGTTGGGGTCGAGTGCGATGGCCTTTTCGAGCAGGGCCTGTGCGACCAGGTGGTCCTGCCGTGTCACGCGCCAATAGTGGGAGAGCGCGCGCATCAGCAGATCCCAAGCATCCATGCTCTCGGGCGCCTTGCGCTGGGCGCGAAAATTTTCCGCAGCGTAGAGCTGCGGCTCGATCGCGGCGACGATCTGTTCGGTGATCTCGTCCTGCACGGCGAAGACATCGGCGAGCTTGCGGTCGTAGCGTTCGGCCCAGAGATGGCTGCCGGTGGCGGTGTCGTTGAGCTGCGCGGTGATGCGGACGCGGTCGCCCTCCTTGCGAACGCTGCCCTCCACGACATAACGCACGCCGAGCTCCTCAGCGACCTGCCGCAGGTGAACCGTACGGCCCTTGTAGATGAAGGAGGAGTTGCGCGCGATGACGAAGAACCAACGCAACCTGGACAGCGCAGTGATAATGTCCTCGCTGATGCCATCGGAAAAATAATCTTGCTCGGCCTCGCCGCTCATATTGGTGAAGGGCAGGACGGCGATCGCGGGACGGTCGGGCAGCGGCAAGCCCGCCGGTGTCGGAGCAGCCGGCTTGATCGCAGCAGCCGGCTTTGTCGCCTCGGTGAGTTCAGTCACATCGCCGACGAACCGCACGCCCTTGCGCGCAATGGTGCGGATCAACCGCTGCTGCTCGCCAGTGTCGTTGACCGCGCGCCGCGCAGCGTTGATCCGGCTGGTCAGTGTCGATTCCGAGACGACGCGGCCGTTCCAAATCGCATCGAGCAGATTGTCCCGCGTCACCACGCGTTCGCGGTTGCGGACCAGATACAGCAGGAGGTCGAACACCTGGGGCTCAAGGGAGACGAGCGCACCCGACCGCCGCAGCTCGCGCCGCTCGGGATCGAGCACGAAATCCTCAAATCGATGCGCCACGCTGCGCCCCGGTCCACACCCGGAAATCAAGGTGCTCTCAGCCTAAAATAACGCCGGTCTCAAGGCCAGAAGGCCACATGCGCCCTATCGTCCCGGCGTTTTCAACCGCAGGAGATTGCCATGTCGACATCCACAGCTCTCAAGCCGGCCGCCGCCCAACCCGACCTTGCTGCCCTGAAGCAGCGCCAGCACGTTGCGTGGTCGTCCGGCGACTATGCCATCGTCGGCACCACCTTGCAGATCGTCGGCGAGCAGCTTTGTGAGGCCTTGGATTTACGCGCTGGCAGCAAGGTGCTGGACGTCGCCGCCGGCAATGGCAATGCGACGCTGGCCGCCGCACGACGCTGGTGTGACGTTACATCCACCGATTACGTGCCAGCGCTGCTCGAGCGTGGACAGGAGCGGGCGGCGGCGGACCATCTAACGGTCGAATTTCGCGAAGCGGACGCCGAAGCGCTCCCCTTTGCCGATGCGAGCTACGATGTCGTGCTCTCGACCTTCGGAGTGATGTTCACGCCCGACCAGGACCAGGCGGCCTCCGAGCTCGCGCGGGTCTGCAAATCCGGCGGCAAGATCGGCCTTGCCAACTGGACTCCACAGGGCTTCATCGGCCAACTGTTCAAGATCATCGGCAAGCATTTGCCTCCGCCGGCCGGTGTGAAGTCGCCGGCGCTGTGGGGCACGCAGGCTCGACTTGAGGAAATGTTCGGCGGCGCGGCCTCGGAGATCGCAGCCGAGCCGCGCATGTTCGTGTTCCGCTATCGCTCGCCCGACCACTGGCTCGACGTCTTCAAATCCTATTATGGCCCGATGCTGAAGGCCTTCGCGGCGCTCGACGAGACCGCCCAGGCCGCGCTGCGGCACGATCTCATGACCCTGCTCGGTGAGTTCAATCATGCCGATGACGGCACGGTGGTCGTGCACAGCGAATATCTGGAGGCGGTGATCACCAAGCGCTGATTGTGGTCAAGACATGGTCAGGCCGGCTTTGGCCTGACCATCGCGTCAGGATGGCGCCGCAGCGCCGACCGTGTCGGCCGAGACGGCCTGGCGGGTCCCAAGCGGCTTGGGCGCCCCGGTGGTCGTGTCGCGCAGGGTCTGCCGTTCGATCTCCGAATTCAGTTCGGCCCCGAACATGATGACGATGGCCGACATCCACATCCACATCATCAAGCCAATCGCAGCGCCGAGCGAACCGTAGGTCGCGTTGTAATTGGCGAATTCCGAGAGATACCAGGACAGCAGCGCCGAGCCGGCGATCCAGAGGATAGCGGCCGTTACCGAGCCGAGGCTCAGCCATTGCCAGCGCGGGGCATCGCGGCTGGGCGCGAAGCGGTAGAGGACGGCGAGCGCCGCAAGGAGAATGACGAACAGCACCGGCCATCGCGCCAGCGCCACGATCAGCTTGCTTTCGGGCGCCATGCCGAGGTGGTTGAGCGCGAGCGGGAAGGCGACGACGGCGCCGACCATCAGCAGCAGGGCAACGATGCCGCCGACCGTGAAGGCCAGCGAGACCGTGTTCAGCCGGACGAAGCTGCGCTTTTCACGCTCCTCATAGGCGACGTTGAGGGCGTCGAAGATGGCTTTGACGCCGGCATTGGCGCTCCAGATCGCGAGCACGAGGCCAAACAGGAAAGTGACACCAAGGGTCGCACCGCCGTTCGACACGACGCGCGCCACCTGGTCCTCGACGATCTGGAACGCACCCTCGGGCAGCATCATCGCGAGCGATTGCAGGTTGGAACTGATCGTCGAGGGATCGGCGAACAGGCCATAGAATGAAACCAGAGCCGTGATGGCGGGAAAGATCGCGAGCAGTCCGAAAAAGACGACGCCGCCGGCGGTGGCGAGCAGGCGATCCTCGTCGATGCGCTGATAGGTGCGCCAGAGGATGTCCTTCCAGCCTGCCCACGGGATCGCGAACGGGCTTTTCGCGCGGCGGCCGCGGCCGGGCTGCGAGGCTGCGCCCGTCGGGCTGGTTTCCGGCGAATTCGCCTCGCCGTTGCGGTGGTCTTGCGGAGGTCCCGGCCGGATCATGCCAGAATCCTGGAAATACCGTTCCGCGGTGAGCACGAACACGGTCGTGGCTGCCACTAACAGCCAGCTGTCGAATTGCTCGGCGCGCCGCATACGCATTTCTAGGCATCCGCTCGGTGGCCGTGACGCCGCCGGCGCGCGGCCGTGAGCCCGACCAGCCCAACGGCCGCGAGCATCAGCCCGAGTTGCACGGGCCGGTTGGACCGAGCCGGCCACGTGCTGCCGCCATGTCTTGGTTCATGTCCTCGGTCGCCCGGCGCGAGCGGCGCCAGGGGAATTGTGGTCGCGACCTCCTTCACCGCCTCCTTCACCGTTCCGCGCGGGATGCGCGGGGTGGCGATAGCCACCCGCAGGCGGCTGGCGAGCGGCACGATCGGCTTGGTCTTGCGCTTCATCTGAGCCATGGCCACGCCGGCGCAGGCGGCGGCCAGGACGAGGAGCACGCCGCCGACGGCGCCGAACCCCCAAAATTGCCCGTAATGGATTGCAACCCAGCGGTACAGCGCGATCAGGCCGACGAAGAAGGCTGCAACGACGAACAAGCCCGCACCCGCAAGCAGTCCGGCCGCAGCCGCGTACGACGTCATGCGCCCCGTGGCCTGATTGCTCCGGTCGCGGGCATAGGACTGGGCGGCGCGCTTGAGATGGTTGAGCTTGAGCGCGACGCCGGCGCGCAGCAATTCGCCCGATGGCGCAAGCATGCGGTTATCCTCCGAGTGCGAGAAAATTCGTCGGGGGATGAACGTGGGGGTATTTGACTTGTTCCGACGAGGTCGGCCCGTCGTGATGGATCAGCCGAGATCGGCTGCCGCGATCCAGAACACTTCGCCCTCGGAGTCCTCGGTGTCGAGCCAGAGCAGCGGCAGTTCAGGAAAGGCCTCGTCGACCAATTCGCGGCCCCGTCCGATCTCGCAGATCAGTCCGCCATCCGGCGTCAGGTGGTCGGGCGCGTCGCGCAGGATCCGGCGCACCACGTCGAGACCGTCGGCGCCGCCGTCGAAGGCGAGCTTCGGCTCGGCCCGGCATTCCGGCGGCAGCGCCGCCATGCCTTCGGCGTCGACATAAGGCGGGTTGGTGATGATCAGGTCGTATTTGGCGTCACCGAGCGGGGCGAACAGGTCGCCGCGATGCAGGCTGATCCGGTCATCGAGCCCGTATTCGCCGACATTTCGTCTGGCGACGTCGATCGCGCCCTTCGAGATATCGACGGCATCGATCGTGGCGTTCGGAAAATGATGCGCGGCGAGGATCGCGAGGCATCCCGACCCCGTGCAGAGATCGAGCACACGCTCGACGGCGCTGGGATCGTCGATCAGCGAGCCGGCTTCGCCGTCGCCGCCGAAATGCGACTCCAGCAACTCGCCGATGAAGGAGCGCGGAACGATGACGCGCTCGTCGACATAGAACGGCAGGCCGCGCATGTAGATCTTGTTGACGAGATAGGCCGCCGGTTTGCGTGTGGTGACGCGCTGATGAATGAGATCGGTGATGATCTTGCCCTCGGCTGCCGTAACGCGCGCGTTGGCAAAGATCTCGAACTGCTCGGGATGCAGATGCAGGGCTTCACAGACCAGGAAAGCCGCTTCCGCGACTGGATCGGGCGTGCCATGGGCAAAGGTGAGCTTGGCCTCATTGAAGCGGCTCACCGCATACCGGACGAAATCGACCAGCGTGAGAAGCTCGCCGCGGCCCACTTTCGCGAGCTTTGGCGCGGCGCGGCCGCGCACCGTCTTTTTGGATGTCGTTGCCATCAGGATCGGGTCCAGCGTGCGGCGGCTTCGTCGTCGCGGGCCTGTGCCTCGACCCAGCCGGCGCCGGTGGCGCTCTCTTCCTTCTTCCAGAACGGCGCGTTGGTCTTGAGATAATCCATCAGGAACTCGGCTGCCTGGAACGCTGCCTGGCGGTGCTGCGAGGCGGTCAGCACCAGCACGATGTTCTGGCCGGGCATGAACCGGCCGACGCGATGGATCACCGTGATGCCGTTGAGAGGCCAGCGCGAGGTGGCCTCGTCGGCGTGGCGCCTGATCTCTTCCTCCGCCATGCCAGGATAATGTTCGAGCGAGAGCGCGGCGATCTTCGCGCTGTCCTCGTCGCCGCGGCAGATGCCGGAAAAGCTCACGACCGCACCGATGTCGGTGCGGTTCCCGGTCAGGACCGCGATCTCGCGTGCGATGTCGAAATCGTCTTGCTGGATACGGATGGTGATGGGGCAGGTGGCGACGGGCATGGTCTAGCCGCCGGTCATCGGCGGGAAGAACGCGATCTCGCGAGCGCCCGCGATCGCGGTGTCCGACTTGACGTGGGTATGATCGATTGCGGTGCGGATCACCTTCGGCTTCTCGAACGCGTAGGCGTAGGCTTCGCTTTGGCCGGACAGCCAGGCGATCAGCTCTTCCACGGTGCGCACGGTCGCCGGCGGCTCGATGGTCTCCTCGGCCTTGCCGACGCGCTCGCGCACCCAGGCAAAGTACTTCACCTTCATCCCTCATCCTCCTTGATGAGGTGATGGATGCCGGCGCCGAAATAGTCGTAGCCGGTGTACATGGTGAGGATCGCCGAGGCCCAGAGCAGCGCCAGCCCGATCATCGAGACCATGGGCACGACCTCATCGCCGGCCGGACCAGCCAGCAGGAAGCCGATGGCGATGAGCTGAACCGTCGTCTTCCACTTCGCAAGCTTGGTCACGGGCACGCTGACGCGCAGGGCGGCGAGATATTCGCGCAGGCCCGAGACCAGGATCTCGCGGCACAGGATCACGATGGCGGCCCACAGCGACCAGCCGTGGATGATGCCGTCGGCGGCCAGCATCAGCAGGCACGAGGCGACCAGAAGCTTGTCGGCGATCGGATCGAGCATGCGGCCGAACGCCGATTGCTGATTCCAGATTCGCGCGTAATAGCCGTCGAGGTAATCGGTGACCGCAGCCGCGATGAAAATGGCGACCGCGACCCAGCGCAGCCACAGCGGGCCGTCCATGATCGACTGTGCGTAGATGCAGCCGACCACGACCGGGATCGCGGCGATCCGGCCGTAGGTCAGGATGTTCGGGAGGGACATCGCGCGGCTGGTGGTCCCTCGTGTCGTGGCGATGTTCATCCGTCCTACCAATACCGCTGCAGCCTGAAGGTCAACCGTTCCGCTCCCCAAATGGGGTGCGGGATGCGACGACCATATGACCGCGGCCCCCCTTTATTTCACCCCGGCTGGGGATGGAAATACTCGAAAATCCTGCGGGCGCTCTCGGCGCTCACCCCCGGAACCTTGCCGAGATCGGTGATCGAGGCCCGTTCGATCTCCTTCAGGGTTCCGAAATGGTGCAGCAAGGCACGTTTGCGTGACGGGCCGATGCCCGGAATCTCCTGCAAGCCGGCCTCGCGGATGTCCTTCTTGCGCAGCTTGCGGTGCGAACCGATGACGAAGCGGTGCGCCTCGTCCCGCAGCCGCTGGATGAAATAGAGTACGGGGTCGCGCGGCTCCAGCTTGATCGCCTCGCGCTCCGGCATGAACAGGGTCTCGCGGCCGGCATCCCGGTCCGGCCCCTTGGCCACCGACATCAGCGCCACCTGGGTCAGGCCGAGCTTTGCAAAGATTTCCCGGACCGCGTTGAGCTGGCCGCGGCCGCCGTCGATGATGACGAGATCGGGCCATTGCGGGAAGTCGTCGTCCTTGGTTTTGGCCGCGCCCTCTTCGGGCGGGTTGATCAGGCGCTTGAAGCGGCGCTCCAGCACTTCGCGCATCATGGCGAAGTCGTCGCCCGGCGTGATCCCTTCCGACTTGATGTTGAACTTGCGGTACTGGTTTTTCACAAAACCGTCCGGGCCGGCGACGATCATGGCGCCGACTGCGTTGGTGCCCTGGATGTGGCTGTTATCGTAGACCTCGATCCGCTTCGGCGCATGCGGCAGGCTCAGGGTCGTGGCCATGGCGTCGAGCAGGCGGCTTTGCGTCGCGGTGTCCGCGAGCTTGCGGCCCAGGGCCTCGCGCGCGTTGGTGAGCGCGTGGGTGACGAGCTCCTTCTTCTCGCCGCGCTTCGGCGTGGACACCTCGACCTTGCGGCCGGCCTTGATCGACAACGCGTTGCCGAGCAGCTCGCTCTCCTCGATCTCGTGCGAGAGCAGGATATTCCTCGGCGGCGGCTTGTCGTCGTAGAATTGGGCGAGGAAGGAGCCGAGCACCTCTTCCGGCGTGTACGTTTTCTCCGCGCGCGGGAAATAGGCGCGGTTGCCCCAGTTCTGCCCGGTGCGGAAGAAGAACACCTCGACGCATGAGAAGCCGCCCTCCTGGTGGATGGCGAACACGTCGGCTTCTTCCACCGTGCGCGGATTGATGCCCTGCTGCGACTGGATCGCGGACAACGCAGCAAGGCGGTCGCGGTAGAGCGCGGCGCTCTCGAATTCGAGCTCGCCGGAGGCCTTCTCCATCTCGGCGGCAAGCTCCTGTTTCACAGCATGGCTCCTGCCGGACAGGAAGTCGCTCGCCTCGCGCACCAGGGTCGTGTAGCCGGGGAAGTCGATCTCGCGGGTGCAGGGGCCGGCACAACGGCGGATCTGGTAGAGCAAGCAGGGCCGCGAGCGGCTCTCGAAGAAGGAATCCGTGCAGGAGCGGATCAGGAACGCGCGCTGAAGTGCGGTGATGGTGCGGTTGACGGCGCCGGCGGAGGCGAACGGGCCGAAATAGCGACCGGGCCGCGTCTGCGCGCCGCGATGCTTCAGGATCTGCGGCGCCCAATGATCGCCCGTGATCAGGATATAGGGAAACGACTTGTCGTCGCGCAGCTGCACGTTGAAGCGCGGCCGAAGCTGCTTGATAAGGTTGGCCTCCAGCAGCAGCGCTTCGGTCTCGGTGTGGGTCGAGATGATTTCCACGGTCACCGTGGCGGCGATCATGCGCAGGATGCGCGCCGGCTGCGGCGCACTCTGGCGCGCATAGTTCGACAGGCGCTTTTTGACGTTCTTGGCCTTGCCGACGTAGAGCACGTCGGCATTCGCATTGAGCATGCGATAGACGCCGGGCGAGGTGGGGGCGAGGCGCACCGCGCGTTCGATCGCCTCGTGGCCGGTCGCCAGCGGCTCCTCGCCGACGGTGCCGCTCTCTTCCAGGATGTCCGGCAGCCGCGCATCGTCCTCGTCGTCGCCGTTCGCGGTGGCGGGATCGAGGTCGGGCGGCCCCACTTGCGTCTCCTGGGGCGGGACGTCGGGAGCGTTGCCGCGCACGGGTTTACGCATGCGTGCGTCGTCCGGATTGTCGGGGGAATCGTGAACCATGGTGCGAATTTAGGCGCTGCGGGTGCCGATTTGAAGTTCCGGCCGTGCGGCGCGCACAGGAGGGCGCCGCAGTTCCCGGTAACGCTTGCTTAAGCCTGTTAACAGCGCGGTAACCCGGCTTAACAGGCCTTTAACTTAAAACTCTCGATAAATCTTACGCGAAAAAGTGGTTCCGTAACCATGCGGTTTTGCCTCGCGCGGCGGCGCAGGCATCGCAGCGGTGACGGCAGTTGCGTTGGAGTGTGTGATGAAGGGGCTCGTTGTGGGCGCAGCCGCGTTGGCTGCAGTCGGCTGGACGGCTTCGGCCGAGGCCGCCGATCTCAATTACGGGCAGCGTGCGCCCTACACCGTCAATCAGCCGCTCAATGCCTATAGCTGGGCCGGTCCGTATCTCGGCGCCAATCTCGGCTACGAATGGGGTTCGGTGAACAACAATCCCGCAAAGCCGTCAGGCTTCGTCGGCGGCGTTCAGGCCGGCTACAATTTCCAGACCGGCCCATGGGTGTTCGGTGTCGAGGGCGACATCCAGGCCGCCGGTGCCGACGACACCTTCGCGCCGTGGAAGTTCTCCAATCCGTGGTTCGGCACCCTGCGCGGCCGCGCCGGCTATGCCTTCAGCAACGTGCTGCTCTACGGCACGGCGGGCCTCGCCTTCGGCGAGCTGCGCGCGCAGACGTTCGGCTGGACCGAGTCGCACACCAGCGCCGGTTGGACCATCGGTGCCGGCGCGGAAGTCGGGTTCGCGCCGAACTGGAGCGCCAAGCTCGAATATCTCTATATCGATCTGTCGACGAGTCAGTTCGCGATTACGGGCGTGTCAAACGGCTATAGCGCCAGCGTTGTGCGCGCAGGCGTGAACTATCACTTCTGATAGCTAAAGAAGAAAATACCGGACCAACCTCCCGGCCGCTTGCGGCCGGGATTTTTTTTGCGCCAGGCTCGCTAGGGAAGGATGACCAAATCGACCGCCTTCGGCCCCTTGCCCTTCTTGTCCGGTTCGACTTCGAAAGTAATACGCTGTCCTTCGGCGAGGTCCTTCAGTCCGGCCCGCTCCACAGCAGTAATATGCACGAAGACGTCGCGGCCGCCGTCGTCCGGTTTGATGAATCCGTAGCCGCGCTCACCGTTGAAAAACTTGACCGTTCCCGTCATGGCCATCGGGAAACTCCCCCTCATTGCTCCTCCGTCGTGACGCAGACGCACGTCACGACATGACCGGGCCTTACGAAGCCCGGGAGCTGGCCATCCTTGGGCAGACCATTCGGTCCGACTGGATCTTTCTTAGGCCTTCACTCCGCCGCAACCATTCGCGGAAGCGGAACGTAAAGCCAGTCACCGCAACAGCATAATACGGTTCTCTGCAGATTGACCACCGCTCCTGCATATTTTTCCCAAGATGCCGGAGTGTTACGGTCTCGGCACCTCTAATCGGAATCTGGCAGCGCCACCCTGGCCGAGCGGCATTTCCAGCTCCGGCAGGATCGTCTTGAGCTCGCCCTGCAGCGTGTAAGGAGGATTGACGATCAAGAGCCCGCTGGACGTGAGGGCTGCGCCGTCGGCTTGCGGCGCCACGCTGAATTCCAGGCGCAGGCATTTTCCCGGCGGTTTTGCTGCGGCTGCGAGCCGCGCCACTGATTGCACCAGCGTGTCGGTGGCACGTCGGCTCTTGGCAGGATACCAGATTACATAGATACCGGTCGGCCATTTCGCGAAAGCCGCCGAGAATGCCTCTCCGAGCTTTTCGAACTCGTCCTTTGCCTCGAACGGCGGGTCGATCAGCACGAGCCCACGCCGTTCCTTCGGCGGCACGAAAGCCGGCAATGCCATCCAGCCGTCGAGGTCGACCACGCGGGCCTGTTCGTCGTGGCGCAGCACGCCGATCAGCGCTTTCCGCGCCTTCGGCTCGATTTCGCAGGCGACGAGGCGGTCCTGCGGCCGCAGCAGGGCGCGCGCGATCAGCGGCGAGCCCGGATAGGCCTTGAGCTCACCTTTCGGATTGAAAGCGCGGACGATGTCGAGATAGGGCTTGGTCAGCGCCATGGCGTCATTCGACAGCCGCGCCTGCATCAGCCGGGCAATGCCCGTCAGCCACTCGCCGCCGCGGCGCGCCTCGTCGCTTTCGAGATCGTAGAGGCCGGCGCCGGCATGGGTGTCGATGACGCGGAACGCGCCCGGCTTGTCCTGGAGATAGGTGATGATGCGCGCCAGCACGATGTGCTTGATGACATCGGCGAAGTTGCCGGCATGGAAGGCGTGGCGGTAATTCATGCAAGAGCACTACGCCACGTGACGGCCTGAGCAAAGAGGCACGACGCCTGGGCTACCCACCCCGGATCGGCGGCATCGCCACCTGGTCGCGGCGGCAGGCGCGGCGGTCGATCTCCTCGCAGGCGCGGAATTGCAGGTCCTTGCTGAGGCAGATGCGGACTTCCGATAGCCGCGTCCGGTTGCAGGTGATCGAGACGGCGGCATTGCTGAGGCCCGGATTGGCCTTGATGAAGGCTTCCTCCACCTCCGCTGGCGCCACGGTTTTGGCCTGCGACAAATCGAGATATTCAGCCGGAATCTTGATTGCGGCGCGCGCCTTCCGGATCGTTTCGAAATAGTTGCGGTCGGCCAGGCCCGAGCAGGTGCCGTGCTTGTCCCATTCGTTGAAGATCAGCCCCGGCGCCGGCATCAGATCGAGCATGGAGGAGACGATGCTGCGGTTCAGCCGCGGCGACGGCCGCTGACAATATTCCGGAAAACCATTCTCATATTGCGGCCACAGACCATGCACCACGAAAGCGTAGGGCCGTCCGCTGCACTGGATCTGCGAGCGGCCGCCGCGCTCCGCCGCCTCTTCGCAGAAGGAGGGCGACCACGACAGCGACAGCACATAAAAATCGAATTCGCCGGGCGTGTTCTGCCGCTTGTCCTGGGCCTTTGCGCCACCGGCCAGCGCAGCCAGCCCGGCCGCAAGCGTCAGCGAGATCATCAGGCGGGAGAACGAATGCAATCTGGAATGAAACATGGCGACGCCCCTCAACTAGACTGTGCAGACGAGCCTAGCAGGCGATAAGAACATTTCAAGAACAAAATTCGGGCGACCGTCGTTCGGCCGCCTGATTTGTCCGGATCAGAACTTTTTCAATTATTGTTTGGCGGCGCGGCAGGCCGGGTTGTAGGCCCAGTTGCGGTCGAGCCCGACCACGCACCATTCGACGCCCTGGCCATAGCCGGCGAAGCCGCCATCCTCGACGATCGAGAAATGCACCTTGCGCATCTTGCCGTCCGTGAGCATGGCCTCGCCGGTGCAATAGCGGCGAGGGATGTTGTCGGATGCCCAGGGCCGGAACGCGGTCTCGTGAACCGCGGCGAAGCCGGTGATCTTCAACGAGGAATTCCAGAACGAGCTTTCCTTCTCCCAGAACTGCGTGGCGATCGTCGGCAGCGCCCTGTCGCATTCGGAGACGTTGCCGTCATAGCGCGGCCCGCTCAGCCAGAAATTCAGCTCCAGCGGATTAGCGGCCCTGGCCTCGCCGAGCGACAGCGCCCCGAACAGGAGGCCGAGCACGGCGGCAAAGCGGAGCGATTTCAGGAAGGTCGAGGCGCGCATGGGCAATCCAGACAGCATGATCTGCGAGGGTCGGACGGTGCCGCGAAGGCCGGGGGAGGTCAAGTGCAGCGCGGCAACACTTGCCGACGAGTTGACTGCAATGCTGCGTTAGAGGGGTCTTCGGTTCTTTCCTCCGTCGCGCCGGCACCGTAAACTGCCGCCAACCAATCGGAGTGACGGGAATGCGAATCATTGCGGCCGCGGGCCTACTTGCCTTGGGTATGATGGCGAGCCAGTCGGCACGCGCCGATCTCCTTCCGGTGCCTCCGTTCAAGGGCAACGACACCGGCGGCATCATCGCCTATTCGATGGCAACCCAGGTCGATGCGCGGCAGGTCGCGGTCGATCACTGCGCGCGCTACGGCAAGGTCGCCAAATTCCTGGCGATGCAGGCCTATGAGGGCGGCTACATCTCGTTCTCCTGCCGCTGGGTGCCCTATGGCGCCGCCGACCAGCCGATCCGCACGCTCTACTGAGGCGCTTTCGCAACGCCGCTATCTCGCAGCCGGGAGCTTCCCTCATGACGCGCAAACTCGCTTTGCTCGGCTCCGCCCTTTGTCTCGTCTTGTCGGCAGCCAGCGCCCGCGCTGACGACCTGCCGGTGCGCAAGGCGGGCCTGTGGGAATTGAAGATGGTCAGGACCGGCACGCCGGTGCCCGAGATGACCATGCAGCACTGCACCGACGAGACCGTCGACAAGGAGATGAACAACAACGTCTCCCCGATGGCCAAGCAGATTTGCGCCAAGCAGGACATCAAGAAGACCGCAAACGGCTATGTCAGCGATTCCGAATGCAATGTCGCCGGCATCAGCACGACTTCGCATGCTGAGATCACTGGCGATTTCAATTCGGCCTATACGGTGAAGACGTCGTCGCACGCGCAAGGCGGCGCCGCCGGCACGGCAGGCCGCGACACGACCATGCAGCTCGAAGCGAAATGGCTGGGGGCGTGCAAGCCGGACCAGAAGCCCGGCGACATCGTGATGCCCGGCGGCTTCAAGATGAACGTGCGCGACATGGACAAGCTGAAGGCGCTGTTGCCGAAATAGGTGCCGCGCGGCCGGTGCGCTTCCTCGCCCCGTTCTTACGGGGAGAGGGGTGGGGTGAGGGGCCTCTCTCCGCGAGTGAGATCGCTGACGGACCTGCACCCCGTCACCCGGATCGCAAGAGCGATCCGACCTCTCCCCGCAAGCGGGGCGAGGTAAGAGCAGTTACACCGGTATCCGCACGCTCGCCCTTAATCCCCCCATCGGGCTGTCGCCAAGAGTGATGTCGCCGCCGTGCGAACGGGCGATGTCGCGGGCGATGGCGAGGCCAAGACCCGTGCCGCCTTCGTCCTGGTTGCGGGCGTTGTCGAGCCGCAGGAACGGCTTGAACACCTCTTCGCGCAGATGGGCGGGGATGCCCGGCCCGTCGTCGTCGACCGTCACGGTCAAATAACGGTGATCGCGCTGGCCGGTGATGGCGATGCTCTTGCCGTAGCGGGCGGCGTTGGTGACGAGGTTGGCGAGGCAGCGCTTGAACGAGGCCGGCTTCACCGTGACCACGGGCAGTCCGTTGAACGCGACGGTCGCAATGTGGCCGTGGCGTTCGGCGTCGCTGCGCAGCTCCTCGAGCGCCTGCGCCATGTCGGTCGGCTGGGACTGCTCGCCGGAATCGCCGCGGGCAAAGGCGAGGTAGTCCTCGAGCATCATCGACATCTCGTCGACGTCCTTGCGCATACCCTCCATTTCGGGGCTGTCGCCGATCAACGCCAGCTCGAGCTTGAACCGCGTCAGGATCGTGCGCAGATCGTGGCTGACGCCGGCGAGCATCGCGGTGCGCTGCTCCATCGTCCGCTCGATGCGCGATTTCATTTCGAGGAAGGCGACCGACGCGCGCCGCACCTCGCGCGCGCCGCGCGGGCGGAAATTCGGCGCCTCGCGGCCCTTGCCAAAACTTTCGGCGGCGTCTGCTAGTCGCAGGATCGGCTTGATCTGGTTGCGCAGGAATAGCACCGCGACGATCAGCAGGATCGAGGACGTGCCGACCATCCAGAACAGAAAGATCTCCGAGTTCGAGGCATAGGCGGCGCTGCGTTGCGCGAACACGCGCATCACGGCGTCGTCGAGCTGGATCCGGATCTCGACGAGGTTGGAGCGGCCGACCGTGTCGATCCAGAAGGAGCGCCCGATCTGGCGGCCGAGCTGCACCGACAGCGTCTGATCGAGCAGCGAGAAGAACGGCTTTGGTCCCGGCGGCGGCATGTCGCCGGCGGGGAGGAAATCGACGACGAGGCCGAGGCGCTGCTGCGCGATGCGGCGGATCTCGTTGCGGTCCTTGTCCTGCGGATAGCCCTTGTAGACGTCGATCAGCGCGGCGATGTCCTGCACCACCGCGGCCGACAGGCGCCGTGTCACCGTGTTCCAGTGCCGCTCCATGAACACGAAGGCGACGACCGATTGCAGGATCACCATCGGCACGATCATGATCAGCAGCGCACGCGCATAAAGGCCGGTCGGCATCCAGCCCTTGAACGCATTGCCCATCCAGCCATTGGCGGCGGAGACGCGGCCGGCAGCGCTCTTCAAAAGCGTCAGGCCGGTATCGATCGTGCTCATCGGTGGCGCTTCACTCTTTATGGCGAGGCTACCAGCCGGTAGCCGATGCCGCGCACGGCCTGGAGGAACAGCGGATTGGCGGGATCGGTCTCGATCTTGCGCCGCAGGCGGTTGATCTGCACGTCGACGGCGCGCTCGTTGACGCTGCCATTGCCGGTCAGCGCGCTGCGCGGCACGGTCTCGCCCGGTGTCTCCGACAGGATCCGCAGCATCTCGCGCTCGCGGTCGGTCAGGTGAATGACGTCTTCGCCCTGGCGCAGTTCACCGCGCTCGAGGTGATAAATGTACGGGCCAAACGCGATCTTCTCCACCGCAGCGGCCTGCGGCGGCGGCGCGGCGCGCTTGAGGATGTTGTTGATGCGCAGCGCAAGCTCGCGCGGCTCGAACGGCTTTGCGACGTAATCGTCGGCGCCGATCTGCAGGCCCTCGATGCGCGCTTCGGCTTCATGCCGCGCCGTCAGCATCACGATCGGCACCGAGGACGAGGTCCGGATGAAACGGGCGAGATCGAAGCCGGTCTCGCCGGGCATCATGACATCCAGGATCAAGAGATCGAAGTTCAGGCCCAAAAGCTTGGAACGGGCGTCGCTGGCGCTGGCGGCGGTCGAGACGCGATAGCCTTCGCCGGCAAGGAAGCGCGAGAGCAGATCGCGGATACGGCGGTCGTCGTCGACCAGGAGGAGATGCGGGGCATCGTCGGCGGGACGTGCCGGCGGGCGTGCGAGCGTGGCAGCGAGCGGCACGGTCACTCCTTGTCTTGATTGACGGTGGCAAAGATCGTCTCCAGCACCTTGTCCGGATCGTCGCGGTCGATCATCGCGCGCAGGAAGCGCTTGACGGTCTCGGCATCCTGCGGCGCCATCTCGGCAAGCGCCTTGGTGATGCGCGTGGTCTGAAGCCCGGCGAGCTTCTGCACCAGCGCCTCGCCCTTCGGTGTCGCAAACAGCAGGCGTTGGCGGCGATCATTGTCGCCGGTCTTCTGCACGATATAGCCCTCGTCCAGGAGCTGCTTGAGCACCCGGCCGAGCGACTGCTTGGTGATACGCAGGACGTCGAGGAGGTCGGCGACCTTGAGCCCGGGATAACGATATACGAAGTGCATGACGCGATGATGGGCCCGGCCGAAGCCGAATGCCTCCAGCTCCTGGTCGGGATCGCCGACGAAATCGCGATAGGCGAAGAACAGCAGTTCGATGATATCCCAGCGCAAATTGCCTCCGTCGTCTGCGGCCGGCCGCGGCCCGGCAGCGTCTTGAGAAGGAGTCGCGAAATTTATGTCAGGCATATTGACGTATCTTGGTTTCAATGTTACAAAACGATCAACCCGCACGAAATTTTAGATCGTTTCGCGTCGGGTGGGCATCGAAGCAAGGCGGCCAGAGAGGGCCGGACAGGCGGCGACGGCCGGAGCAGATCAACCGTGCGATTGTCGAACGGCATTTCGGCAAAACATACTGGACTTCCGTCTTCCGCAAAAGCATGTCCTCGGTGACATGCTGGCCACGGAAACCGGCCGTAACAAGGCTGGCGGCGGTCCGGCCAGAAACCAATCGAGCCAGCCGGGCCCAAATCGGGGCAGGCGGGTGCCAGAACGGCGCCGCCACCGGCAGCGGGAGGCAAGGACATGAGCATGAAATTCGACATCCAGCCCGCATCCAATCCGACCCCCGAGAAGGACCGGGTCGCCAAGCTGGTGGACCCCGGTTTCGGGCGGGTCTTCACCGACCACATGGCGATGGTCCGTTACAACCAGGCCAAGGGCGGCTGGTACGAGGCGCGTGTCGAGGCGCGCGCCAATTTCCAGCTCGATCCGGCCGGCGCCGTCCTGCACTACGCCCAGGAAATTTTTGAAGGCCTCAAGGCCTACAAGCGCGACGACGGCGGCGTGAACCTGTTTCGCCCTGACGCCAATGCGCGGCGCTTCAAGGACTCGGCCGACCGCATGGCGATGGCGCAACTCCCCGAGGACGTCTTCATCGAGGCAGTCGAGCAAATCGTGCGCATCGACAGCGCCTGGATGCCGGGCGGCGAGGGCAGCCTCTACCTGCGCCCCTTCATGATCGCGAGCGAGACCTTCCTCGGCGTCAAGCCGTCGTCCGAATACATCTTCGCGGTGATCGCCTCGCCGGTCGGCTCCTACTTCAAGGGCGGCCCCGCGCCGGTCTCGATCTGGGTGTCCGAGAATTACACGCGCGCGGCCGTCGGCGGCACCGGCGCCGTCAAATGCGGCGGCAACTATGCCGCGAGCCTGCGCGCGCAGGCCGAAGCGATCCAGCACGGCTGCGACCAGGTCGTCTTCCTCGATGCGATCGAGCGCCGCTATATCGAGGAGCTCGGCGGCATGAACGTGTTCTTCGTGTTCGACGACGGCTCGCTCTCGACGCCGCCACTCGGCACGATTCTGCCCGGCATCACCCGCGATTCCATCATCGCGCTGGCCAAAGATGCCGGCAAGACGGTGCGCGAGGAGCCGTACTCACTCGATCAATGGCGCAAGGATGCGGCAAGCGGCAAGCTGAAGGAGGCGTTTGCCTGCGGCACCGCCGCCGTGATCTCGCCCATCGGCACGGTGCGCTCGGTGAGCGGCGATTTCGAGATCAGCGGCGGCGCCGCCGGCCCTGTTGCGATGGGCCTGCGCAAGCAGCTCGTCGACATTCAGTACGGCCGCACCAACGATCCGCACAACTGGATCAAAAAGGTGATTTGAGACCTCGTCTCCTGGGCCGAGCGCGGGGCCAAGCTCGCGAAACGGATCCGCAGCGCACCTTCCTGCGAAGGAAGTGCGCCGCGTTTGCACGAACGGCGCTAACCTTTAGTTGTTGAATCCATCACTGCAACTGTGCGAGGATGACGAGACATCAAGCCTCTCAGACCTCGCGACATGCCTGCCCCTCTCTCCCAGCCAATCAAATGGGCCGTATCCGCTGTCGTAACGGCAGTCGCTCTATTCGGCATTCTAACATTGGGTCCCGGGCCGGCGGTCGAGGTGGCGGACCGGGTCATCAGCGTGGCCGACACGGACGCCGAGATGAATGCCGCGATCGCTCGCGCACGCGCTACCCTGCCTGTCTTCTGGGCTTCCTATGAAGCACCAAAGCGAACGGAGACGGAGCACACTCTCAAGGTTCGATTTCCGAGCACCGGGAACGACGAGCACATCTGGATGAGTGAAGTGAAGAAGCTTCCGGGCGGGGAATATGCAGCGCGGTTTGGGGATACGCCGCGCAATCTGCCAGGAAAGCGGTTGGGAGACCTCGCCGCGTTCAAGGACGCCGACATCTCGGACTGGATGTTCATGCGCAACGGCAAGATCGTCGGCGGCGAAACCATCAAGCCGCTGCTCAAATCCATGCCGAAGGCGGACGCCGACGCGCTCCGGGCCCGGATGGAGCAGCCGTAGGGAGAGCAAGAACGGTTGCCGCTTCCCGCGTCGGCTGGTAAACGCCGATCATGAAAGACAAGGCCGAAAAACCCAAAAAACCGCAGAAACTGAAGGCACGCCTGCCGCGCGGGCTCGAGGATCGCGATCCCGCCGCGATCCGGGCGACGCGCGAGATGGTGGAGAAGATCCGCGCCGTCTACGAGCTCTACGGGTTCGAGCCGGTGGAAACGCCGGCGATGGAATACACCGACGCGCTCGGCAAGTTCCTGCCCGACCAGGATCGTCCGAACGAGGGCGTGTTCTCGTTCCAGGACGACGACGAGCAGTGGATTAGCTTGCGCTACGATCTGACCGCGCCGCTCGCACGCTACGTCGGCGAGCGATACGGGACCGACGGTCTTGTCCTGCCCTACCGCAGCTACCGCGTCGGCTACGTCTTCCGCAACGAGAAGCCCGGCCCCGGTCGCTTCCGCCAGTTCATGCAGTTCGACGCAGACACGGTCGGCTCGGCGACGCCTGCGGCGGATGCTGAGATCTGCATGATGGCCGCGGACACGATGGAGGCGCTTGGTGTTCAGCGCGGCCAGTACGTCGTGAAGGTCAACAACCGAAAAGTGCTCGACGGCGTTCTGGAAGCAATCGGACTCGGCGGCGAAGAGAACGCAGCACGCAGACTGACCGTGTTGCGCGCAATCGACAAGCTCGACAAGTTTCCTGCCGAGGAAGTGCGCAAACTGCTCGGTCCCGGCAGATGGGATGGCGGCGAAGAAGGCAAGGGCGACTTCACGAAGGGCGCCAACCTGAACGCGTCGGAGGCTGACGTTGTGCTGGCCATCACCAAACCGCGCGACGATTGGAAAGAGGCGATCGCCGCGGCGGAAACCTATCTCGCCAAGAGCGAAGTCGGTCAGGCTGGCGTGAGCGAGCTGGAAGAAATTGCGAAACTGGTGACGGCGTCGGGTTACGGCGCAGACCGCATCAAGATCGATCCGTCCGTGGTGCGCGGCCTCGAATATTACACCGGCCCCGTCTACGAGGTCGAACTGCTGCTCGAGACCAAGGACGACAAGGGCCGCCCGGTCCGTTTCGGCTCGGTCGGCGGTGGCGGCCGCTATGATGGTCTCGTCTCGCGCTTCCGCGGCGAGCCGGTGCCGGCGACCGGATTTTCCATCGGCGTATCGCGCCTTCAGGCAGCGCTGACGCTGCTCGGCAAGCTCGACACCCGGCCGGAATTCGGCCCCGTCGTCGTCACCGTGTTCGACCGCGATCGCGTCGCCGACTACCAGAAGATGGTTGCAAGCCTGCGAACCGCCGGCATCCGCGCCGAGCTCTATCTCGGCAATCCCAAGAACATGGGCAACCAACTCAAATATGCCGACCGCCGCAATGCGCCTTGCGTCATCATCCAAGGCTCGGATGAAAAAGCGCGTGGCGAGGTACAAATCAAGGACCTGATCGAGGGCGCGAAGGCGGCGGCCGCGATCGCTTCCAACCAGGAATGGCGCGAGAGCCGCCCTGCGCAGTTCTCGTGCAGCGAGGCCGACCTCGTCGCCAAAGTGCGCGAGGTGTTGGCGCGTCATGACGTGAGCTGGGGCTAGCCATTCGCTGACGCCGCCATGCCCGGGCTTGTCCCGGGCATCCACCTCCTGTTTGATGGCGACCGTCAATGGCCGGTGTTCGGCCCCAAGGGAGAGAAAAATGCCTGAGATCACCGTCAGCATGGCCGAAGGCCGCACCGACGAACAAAAGGCCGGCATGATGCGCGACATCACCCAGGCACTGGTGAAGAATCTCGGCGTCGACGCCGACGCCGTCGTCATCCAGATCAACGAAGCCCCGCTCCGTCACAAGATGAAGGGCGGCAAGACGTTCGTGGAGCGCGCGGCGGCTGCGAAGAAGTAGTCGCGGCTGGAGCAACATACACCACCGTCGTCCCGGCCTAGTGCGCAATTGCGCACGGGGGCCAGGACCCATTACCCCAAGCGGCAGTTGTTGCAGCAGGTCGTGGTTTAGAGCGCGCATTACAACGTTGAGTCGGGGTAATGGGTCCTGGATCGGCGCTCGCTTTGCTCGCTTGTCCAGGACGACGGGGGAGGCCCCATGGACGCACGTGACTTCATCAAGGTCGGCATGAGCGCCGAGCGCACGCTGGTGGTGCCGGTGGAGCGCACGGTCGGGCATTTCGTGCCCGGCATGCCGATGGTCTATGCGACGCCGATGATGATCCTGGAAATGGAGATGACGTCAGGCGATGCGATCCGCAGCGTCCTTCAGCCGGGCTGGGTCACCGTCGGCACTGAGGTCGATATCCGCCATCTTGCAGCAACCCTTGTCGGCGCGACGGTGCGGACCAGCGCGAAGGTTTTCGCAGTCGAGCGCCGCGTCATCCGCTTCGAGGTCGAGGCCTTCGAGGGCTCGCGCAAGCTCGGCGAAGGCCGCCATGCGCGCGGGCTCATTAATGTCGCGATGTTCAACAAGCGGCTGGGGGCGAGCTAGGAGCCGGTTGCTCTGCCCTCATCCTGAGGAGACCGCGCAGCGGTCGTCTCGAAGGATCGCGACAGGCGAGAGCCGGGCCTGCATGGTTCGAGACGGCGCTTCGCGCCTCCTCACCATGAGGATCAGCTACTTCGCCAATTCCTTCGACCGCTGCGTCGCCGCTGCGATGGCGCGGATCATCAGATCGCGCAGGCCTGGTTCGCCCATCAGCACGCCGAGCGCCGCGGCCGTGGTGCCCCCGGGCGAGGTGACGTTCTGGCGCAGCGTGCCGGAGGCAAGCTCCGACTGGTGGAGAAGTTCACCTGAGCCGGCGACGGTCTCGCGCGCGAGTTTTGTCGCCAGCGCTTCGGGCAAGCCGGCTTCGACACCGGCGCGCGCGAGCTCTTCGGCGAGCAGAAACACATAGGCCGGGCCCGAGCCGGAGACCGCGGTCACCGCGTCCATCAGGCTCTCGTCGTCGACCCATTCGACCGAGCCGGTGGCCCGTAGCAGCGCATCGGCCACCGCGCGTTGCGGCGTGCTGACGCTGTTCGCGGCGACAGCCACCGTGATGCCGCGACCGATCGCGGCCGGCGTGTTCGGCATCGCGCGTACCACCGCGCCGCCGCAGACCTCCTCGAGCGAGGCGATCGTGGTTCCCGCCATGATCGACACCACCGCGGTCTTGTCCGAGACGAATGGTTTCAGCTTGGCGCCGGCCTCACGGAACATTTGCGGCTTCACCGCGACCACGAGCGTCTCGACCTGGCCTGCCGTCGCCACATCAGGATTGAGCGCAACCCCCTTGGCGGCAAGTGCGGTGATCTCGGCCGAGATGTGCGGATCAATCACCGCGACGCGGCACGGATCGAGCCCGCCCGAAAGCCATCCGGTCAACATCGCGCCGCCCATCTTGCCGGCGCCGGCGAGAAGGATGGTGCCGGTGATGTTTTGGAGCGTGTTGTTCGCCACTGTGGTCACCACAAATTCGGTGTCGTCCCGGCCTAGTGCGCAATTGCGCACGGGGGGGCCGGACCCATAACCCCGCATGTTTCTAGTGGATGGAAGGCAGAGCAACAAGCATGGCGCGATACAGCGAAATCACGCGGTATGGGTCCCGGATCTGCGCTCCGCTTGTCCGGGACGACTTGGAGAGGGAGGCGAGACCCTACGCCTCGCCCACCGTATCGAACATGGCCGCGTCCATGGCTTCCGTCGTGGACTTGCCGGCCCACACCACGAACTGGAACGCCGGGAAATAGCGCTCGCAGGCGTGGATGGCGCCGGCGAGCATGGCTTCGCATTGCCCGGTGGAGGCGATGAGCCCGCCCGGCAGCACCAGGGCCTGCCGGTGCATGATCATGCCGGTGGTGGTCCACAGGTCGAAGTGCCCGACCCACAACTGCTCGTTGACTGCGGCCACGAGCCGCTGGACCTCCGATCGCCGCGCAACCGGAATCTTCATATCGAACGCGCAGGCCAGATGCAGCGCCTCGATCTCTCCCATCCAGGTGAAGGAGATCTGGTAGTCGGTCCATTGTCCTTTGGAGACAATCGTGAGTTCGTCTTCGCCGGAGCGTTCGAACGGCCAGTTGTTGCTGGCAGCGATATCCTCGACCACCGCGAGCGGATGGTTTTTGGAATCGATGGTGCCTTCGAGCAGGGACATGCCGTCTCGACCTCTTGCCTTTTTGTTGTCTTTGATACGCACGCGGTTGGTCCGGCGCGCGCTCCCCTAAACATCGTTAAGGCGATCCGTTCGGATCAGCGCGGGCTTGTCGCGGATCAACTGATGTGATTTGCGGAATCTGCGCAACTGGCTGCCGAGTCCGTCCACAAGTCAGGACTCGTTCGTCCACAGCTCATCTCGGCCACAATTATTAACGCGGGGGAGGCCGGGCCGGACGGAGAAGAACAAACCGGAATCGGATTCGCCGATGGCCCGCCAATCGTTAATTCCGCCGCGTGCCCACTGGACCGCCATGGCGGCATGGGACCATGCGGTTTTCCCATGCGGAACCCGCTTGCCGCGGCCCCGAACCGGCGTCATATTTCCGGTCAGGCCGTTCATCCCGGGCGGCCGATGTTCTCAGGGCGGGGTGAAAGTCCCCACCGGCGGTAAGGACCGAAAGGTCCAAGCCCGCGAGCGCCTTCCCCAAAGTGTGTTGCTGAGGGGAAGGGTCAGCAGATTCGGTGTAACTCCGAAGCCGACGGTTAAAGTCCGGATGAAAGAGAACGGTCGGTGGCAGACGCATCGCAGGATGCGGCTGTTTGTCGTTCCGTGTGCCCTGATTCTGGTCCTTAACTGAGGAAAGCCATGAATCAGATGTTGCAAGACCCCCAAGTCCAAACTTCCAAAGCCGAAACCTCCCAACCAACCCAAACGCCACCGCCGGTTCCGCAGGATCCGGTGCCCGACCATCCGCGCTTCGCGAAACCGCAGCGGGTGGCCTTCGTGCAGGCCTGCTGGCACCGCGACGTGGTCGAGGAGGCCCGCATCGCCTTCGTGAAGGAGGCCGAGGCGCGCCACCTCAATCATGTCGACGTGTTCGAGGTGCCGGGCTCGTTCGAGATCCCGCTGCATGCGCAGATTCTCGCCAAGACACGACGCTACACCGCGATCGTCGCGGCTGGCCTCGTCGTCGACGGGGGCATCTACCGCCATGAGTTCGTCGCCGACACCGTGATCAAGGCGTTGATGGACGTGCAGCTGCGTACTGAGGTGCCCGTGTTCTCCGCGGTGCTGACGCCGCAGCAATTCCACGAGACCGAGGTGCACTACGATTTCTTCCGCAGGCATTTTGCAATCAAGGGCGTCGAAGTGGCGGCCGCTTGTGCGGAGACATTGCTCGGGCTCGAACGCCTGCGCGGCCAGGTCGCGGCGGGAATCGTGTAACGCCGCGCAACGACCATCCCTCATCCCGAGGGGCGCGAAGCGCGTCTCGAAGGATGAGGGGCGATCGCCCCCGTCATCACCCCAGTGACACTCCCGCCTTGGCGCGGCTGATCCCGAGCGCCAGGATGCGCTGCAGCAGAGCCGGATATTTGAGCCCGTCATGTAGAGCCGCCGTGGCGAATTCCTGGCTCTTGGCGATCTCGGGATTGGGATTGGCTTCGATGAAATACGGCGTGCCGTCGGCGGTGAGACGAAAATCGATGCGCGCGTAGCCGTCGAGGCCAAGCACCCGGTAGATGCGTTTCGCGGCCCGCTGGATCCTGGCGGTCACTTCCGGCGCCAGATCCTTCGCAGGCCCGTCGACGATGCCGACCTTCTCCTGATAGTCGGTGTCGTGCTTGGCCTTCTCGGTGGCGATGTGCCGTGACGAGCGGCCGCCCATGCTGCCGAATTTCAACTCCCAGACCGGCAGAACGCGTAAGCGGTTGTTGCCGAGCACGCCGACGTAGAGCTCTCGTCCCTCGATGAACTGCTCGGCGATGGCGGCGGATTCGACCCGTTCGTGGATGAAGGCAACCCGCTCCGCCAGCTTCTCGTCGGTGTCGACGATCGAGGCTTGCGAGATGCCGAACGAGCCATCCATGTTCAGGCTCTTGACGATCAGCGGCAGCGCAAGACGCGTTGGGCGTTTCACCTTGCGGCGCATCGGGAAGACAGCAAAGGCCGGCGCAGCGATCCGGCGGTGATGCACCAGCGTCTTGGACAGATCCTTGCCGCGGGCCAGGGTCAGGCCGCGCGGATTGCAGCCGGTATAAGGGACCTTCATCAGCTCGAGATAGCTCGCGATGTGCTGGTCGAAGGCGACGTTGTTGTGGAATTCCTCCAGCAGCGTGAACACCACGTGCGGCTTGAACTCCTCGATCGCCTCGCGCACCGGCCTGATTTCCTCCTGTGCGCCTAGCGGGCGAACCTCGTGGCCGGCTGCGCGCAAGGTACTCACCACGTCGTATTCGGTTTTCCACGCGTTGATTTCCTGCGCGGTGTGCCCGTCGCTGGAGTCCGGCGGCACGAAGTCCGGATGCATGAGCACCAGAATGCGCAGACGTCTCATAGCGCGATCCATTTTCGTCGAGACGGGCCAAACATCGTGTGCATCGTCTTGGCCGTCACGAGGACGATGAAGTCGAGCACGAGCTTCTGTTCAGGACCGACGGCACGCAGATCGAGCTCGCGACAGCGGGAGATCATCTCGTCGAGCACGGCATCGAGCGTAAGCTGATTCTCGCCGGTCCATCGCGCGACCAATTGCCTGATCTGGGAGCGGTGGCGCCTGATCAGGGCCGAAGCCGGCTTTGAGCGGTGGTGCCGTGGATCGGCTGAAAACAGCCGGGAGAGATCGCGGTCGTAGGTCTTGGGGGGCGTGAAGGCGTAGAACGCCTGCTTCTTCTTGTAGTGCTCTTCGAGCGTCTGGCTGAGCCGACCCAGCGTATCGACACGTTCCCGTGTCGTGATCAGCGGTCGCTTGCCCGCGATCTCGCCCATCAGCTCGTCGACATATTCGAGCTTCTTCAGCGCCGGCCAGCCGGCATATCGCGTCCGCCAGTTCGAGCGGGGCCGCAGCCACACTGCAAAAGTTTCGGCGAAATCCTCGTCCGGGTGGCTCTGCGCGTACCAGAGCCGCAGATGCTGGACGTAGCGGCGGCTCGCCGGATTGGGCCGGTAATAGCGCGGATAATGTTTCGACGACGGGCCGAACAGTTGCTGCCAGCGCCGGCGGCGCTGCAACTGGTAGCCGTGCTGTATGGCGTGGCCCGCTTCGTGACGGAGGATGGCCATGCATTCGCGCCAGGTTCCGCCCTCGATGTCGAACATCATCTTCTTCTCGAGCTTCATCAGGCGGGGATGAGCGAGATAGAACGGAATGGCGATGCCGGGAACGCCGCCCGGACTGAACCATTCACTCGACATCCAGGTGTGCGGCCGCAGCCGGATGCCGCGCTCCTCGAGCTCCTCGTACAGGGTGCTGACGCAGTCCTCGAGCCAGGTGCCTTCGACCGTAACCCTCAGGCTGGAGAGGCGTTGCTTGAGCAACTCGTCATCCGACAGCTTCTCCCAGGCAAATTTCCGGCGTGGCATCGGGCATCCAGAGGGCAGAGATGACTCGGGATTCGGATGATGTCATGGGCGGTCGTTGGCAACAACCCGGGGGCTGCCTCGTAAGGGACGGTAGACGCTCGCACTCCCTCTGCCCGCAAACGGGAGAGGCGAAGAAGAAAATCAGTCGAACAGGCTCGACACCGATTCTTCCGCCGCGGTGCGCGCGATCGCGTCGGAGATCAGGCTGGCGATCGGCAGCGTGCGGATGTTCGGCGCCTTGCTCACTGCCTCCGTCGGCAGGATCGAATCGGTGATCACCAGCTCCTTCAGCCTGGAGTTTGTGATCCGGGCGGCCGCGCCGCCGGAGAGCACGCCGTGGGTGATGTAGGCGTAGACGTCCTTGGCGCCCTTGGCGATCAGCGCGTCGGCGGCGTTCACCAGCGTGCCGCCGGAGTCCACGATGTCGTCGATCAGGATACAGGTGTAGCCGGCGACGTCACCGATCACGTTCATGACCTCGGATTCACCCGCCCTCTCGCGGCGCTTGTCGACGATCGCGAGCGGGGTGTTGATGCGCTTGGCGAGACCGCGTGCGCGCGCCACGCCGCCGACGTCGGGCGAGATCACCATCGTCCTGGAGAGGTCGAACTTGTCCTTGATGTCGCGCACCATCAGCGGTGCCGCGTAGAGGTTGTCGGTCGGGATGTCGAAGAAGCCCTGGATCTGGCCGGCATGCAGGTCGAGCGTCATGACGCGGTCGACGCCGGCCTGTGTGATCAGATTGGCGACGAGTTTTGCCGAGATCGGCGTGCGCGAGCCCGATTTGCGGTCCTGCCGGGCGTAGCCGAAATAGGGCAGCACCGCGGTGATGCGGCGCGCCGAGGAGCGGCGCAGTGCGTCGGTGATGATCAGCAATTCCATCAGATGGTCGTTCGCCGGGAACGAGGTCGACTGGATGACGAAGGCATCCGAGCCGCGCACGTTCTCCTGGATCTCGACGAAGATCTCCATGTCGGCGAAGCGCCGCACCACCGCCTTGGTCAGCGGCAGGTCGAGACCTTGCGCGATGGCCTGAGCGAGAGCCGGATTGGAGTTGCCGGCGACGAGCTTGATGGAGCCGTTCTTGGCCGACATGGACGCTTCCTCCCGCGCTTTGCTGGACACGATGTTCAACATCAAACAATACCCACTGGAAGCACGGTTACGACGGGCGAGGAAATATCAGGCCGGGGGCTGCAATGGCAACCCGGGACGCTACGTTTTCCCTGCGAAATCCCGAGTCCGGCCAACGGTTTGGCCGGAAATTGGGGCCGTGGTTTCGCGGGGGTTATCGCTCGGCATAGCCCAGCGCCGAGGCCGGCATCTCCGCCGCCGCAGCCTCCGGGATCACGCTCGCCACGGCCGGCCCGCGCAACCCGGGAGCCGAGCCCGGCGCATCCGGCGTGCCGTTGATCATGTTGGAAAGTCCGCTGAATCCGGCCTGGGCAATCTTCCGCAGCACGAGGTCGTCGGCAGCGGTCCAAGGATCCCGGCCGCCCTTGGCCGCAGTCGGTTCCTCGCCGGAAAGGCGCAGCGCCCGCTGCTGGTTGGCGTCGTAGACGTCCCAGACCCAGGCGATCACCGTCTTGCCGCGCACGATCTGGGCGGAGAGGTAGCTGCGCACGCGGTAGGCAGCCGTCCCCTCGCGGGAGACCACGGACAGGCTGCGCAGCTTGGATTCGGTGTCGAGCACGCCGACCATGCGGTCGAACACTTGCGGCGGCGGTCCGTCGATCGATTCGAACGCGACCGTCGCCCCCGAGCCGGCGCTCGGCGCCATGGCGTAGGAGTTCGCGGCACCACCGCCACCGGCACAGCCGCAGAGCGCGGCCGCAGCCGTCAGCAGCATGACCGCCAGCACGCGCGAACCCGCGCGGCGCAAGATGAATGACGCGTCCCTCATTATGGAGGGCAGCGATATCGTTAAAACGCATTAACGTCTAGGGCGGGTGCGCCACAGCCCACTGTCATCGCGCGCAGGCATAGCCCCGGAATGACACGGGGTTGCCCTTGTGTTCACGCTTCGAGCGCAATCGCGTGAACGTGGCGGCCGTAATCCGGCTCCTTGCGATGCACCGAGCGGCGGTAGCTGAAGAAGCGTTCGTCGGCGTAGGTGTCCAGACCGAGATCGTCGATCATCAGGATGCCCGCGGCTTCCAGACGCTTGCGGATGAAGCCGGCGAGGTCGAACATCGCGTGGCTCTCGCGCACCGACGGGATGAAGAACATGGCGTTGTCCGCATCCGCCTCGATGAAGCGCGCCACGAACTCGTTGCCGACTTCATAGCTGTCCTGGCGGATCAGCGGGCCGATCGCGGCGATGATGCGGCTCCGCGAGGCGCCGAGTTTTTCCATCGCTGAAATGGTCTGCTCCAACACGCCGGTGAGCGCGCCCTTCCAGCCGGCATGCGCGCCCCCGATCACGCCCGCGTCGGGATCGACGAACAGCACCGGGCCGCAATCGGCGGTGGAGACGCCGAGCGCGATGCCGGGCACCTTCGTCACCAGCGCGTCGCCCTTCGGCCGCGGCCCGCTCGGCCACGGAGCGTCGGCCACAAGCACGTCGGGCGAATGGATCTGGTGCAGGCTGAGAAAGCGTTCCGGTGCGACGCCGACATGCTCGGCCATGCGGCGGCGGTTCTCCGCGACAAGTGCCTGATCGTCGTTGGAGCCGAGCCCGCCGTTCAGCGCGGAATAGATGCCGCCCGAGACGCCGCCTTCGCGGGTGAAGAAGGCGTGGCGCAGGCCCGGCACCGCAGACAGCAGCGAGGAGGCAACCGTCATGAACCGTCTCCGGCGCGTTCCAGATCGCTGAGGCCCGCAAGGCCCGTCAACCGCGGCTCGGAAATGCCGAGCACCTTGAACATCGAACCCATGCCGCTGCGCCCGGTCTCGGTCAGGCGCTTGAGCGCGATTGAAATGTCGGTGGCGACGTCAGGCGCGGCCTTCTGCATCAAGGCGGCGGCACGGGTTTCAATGCCGACGCGTTTGAGGAAATCGCCCTGCGTCACCGGCCCGTGCACGCGGGCGCCCACGTCCTCCGCCCCGCGCGCGAGCGCCTGGAAGTCGACATGGGCCGTGACGTCGGCCTGGCCCGGCGCCTTCAGGGGATCGGTGAAGGTGTGGCGCGCGATCGCCTGGAAGGTGTCGCCGGCATCGCTGCGCAGATGCCCGTAATCGATGATCAGCGCCGCGCCGTCCTGGTCGCGCGCGCGGCTGGCGAGCTTCATGATCTCCGCATCGGGCCGCCATTCGAACACGGCCCCGACGGGCGCGGCGCGCACCAGGGGTGGCAGCAGCACCTCGAAGCGCGGCGTCGGCTCGGCCGCCGCGCCGAATTGAAGTTTTCCGTTGGCGTCGACCTCGATTACGCGCTCGTGCCAGCCGTTCTCGTGCCGCACCATCTGGTGGATCGGCAGCACGTCGAAATATTCGTTGGCGAGGATAATGCTCGGTCCGTCCGGCACGTCGTCGATGCTGTCGTGCCAGGCGATGTTGCGCACGCCCGACAGCGTCGCACTCTGCCGCTCGCGCAGGACGGGATTGACCTCGACCATGTGGATGTGGAGTGCCTGATAGAGCGGCGGCAGCACGCGGAGCGCACGCAGCGCATCGGCCATCATGGTGCCGCGGCCGGGCCCGAGCTCGATCAGCCGCAGGAATTGCGGCGAGCCCATCTGCTTCCACACCGAGGCGGTCCACAGGCCCAGGAGCTCGCCGAACATCTGGCTGACCTCGGGCGCGGTGGTGAAGTCGCCTTCTCGTCCCAACGGATCGCGCGAGACGTAATAGCCATAGCGGGGATGCATCAGGCACAGTTCCATGTACCGCCAGACCGGCATGGGGCCTGAGGATTTGATCAGCGCCTTGATCTCGTCGAGTAACGGCTGGTCGGTCACGGCCTATCTTCTCAAAAGAAATTAACGAATAGCACCTGCGGGCTTCAGCGCACCGCGCCTCACTGCCAATACAATAAGTATGCCGCCCACAATAAGCATCGGGATCGACAACAGCATGCCCATGGTTAATCCGCCCCAGAGGAAGCCGAGCTGGACGTCCGGTTCGCGGAAATGCTCGCCGGCGATCCGGCTCAGACCATAGATCAGGATGAAGGCGCCGAGGATCATGCCCGGCCGTTTCAGGGCACCAAAGCGGATCATGATCGCGAGGGCCGCGAACAGCAAAATGCCCTCCATGCCGGCCTCATAGAGCTGGCTCGGATGACGCGGCAGCTGGGTGGGATCGTTGGGGAAGATCATCGCCCAGGGCAGCTCCGGGTCGGCGGCGCGGCCCCACAATTCGCCATTGATGAAATTGGCGATGCGGCCGAGCAGCAGCCCGACCGGGGCAACGGCTGTGGTGATGTCCCCGAGCGACAGGATCGAAATGCGGTTGCGATAAGCGAACCACATCACCGCCACGACGCAGCCGAGGAAACCGCCGTGGAAGGACATGCCGCCTTCCCAGAGCCTGAAGATCGCTGCGGGATGGTCGATGAAGAAGGGCAGATTGTAGAACAGCACATAGCCGGTGCGGCCGCCGAGAATGATACCGAGCGTAACCCACAGGATGAAGTCGTCGATCTGCACCAGCGACATCGGCGCCGGGCCACCCCACAGCCGCTCTTTCTTCAGGAGCGAGCGCGCATAGAGCCAGCCGAACACGATGCCGCAGATGTAGGCCAGCGCATACCAGCGGATCGCGAACGGACCGATCTCGATCGCGATCGGCTTGAAGGCGGGAAAGTCGATGAGAAGAAGTTGCATCGCGCCTTCTATGTCTAGACGAGATTGCGGCGATAGAGCGCCAGCAGACGCTCCCAATGCCGCTCGGCGGCGTCGCGGTCATAGACCGGACGCTTGGGGAAGGCGAAGCCGTGGTGGGTGCCGGGATAGATCTCGACTTCGGCTTTGGCGCCGCTCATGCCCTGCTTCACCTTCTCGATGATCTCGGCGGGCGCGTAGATGTCGGTCTCGGCGCAGGCGAAGTAGAGTTCGGCTTTGGTCTTGGCGGCCGCGAGATGCGGGCTGTCATCCTGGTCGGTTGCGAGCTGCGTGCCGTAGACCGAGGCGGCGGCCTTGACGCGATCGGGGAAATGCGTGGCGGCGTTGACGGCGTAGCGGCCGCTCATGCAGTAGCCGACGGTGCCGATCAATTTGGTGTTCGCGGCCGCCTGGCTCTCGGCGTAGGTCAGCAGCGCGCGCGTGTCGTCCATGATCATGGGGATCGTGAGCGATCCCATCAGTGCGAACATGCGCTTACGCTCCGGCGCGTTCGGATCGGCCGGCAGCGCGCCGAGCTCCATCACCCCGGAGCGGTAATAGAGGTTCGGCAGCATCACGTAATAGCCCGATGTCGCGAGCCGGCGCGCCATGTCGCGCAGCTCTTCGCGGATCGCCGGCGCGTCCATGTAGAACAGGATGACCGGAAACGGCCCGCCGCGTTCGGGATGGCTGATGAAGGTTGCGGTGTGACCGTCCTTGGTAGGGATCGCGATCTGCTGGTCGATCATCTCGAGCGCCTTTGTGATTCTTCTTATGCAGGGACGTTGAATACGATTGCAAGGAAACCGGGGCATGACAAGGATACCGCCGATCGGCCCTTGAACCGGCCCGATCGGATTGCCATTGTCTCCCCGCGCGTTCGCGCAGAGTTCATCGAAAGCCGCCAGGAGACCGACATGACCCAGACCAACAACCGGTTTTTCGACGAGATCGGCCGCCTGATGAACGACGCCGCCGGTGCCGCGCAGGGCGTCAAGCGCGAGTTCGACACGGTGATGCGCACCCAGGCCGAAAAATTCCTGCGCGACATGGACCTGGTCAAGCGCGAAGAGTTCGAGGCGGTCAAGGACATGGCGCGTCTGGCGCGTGAAGAGAACGAGGCTCTGAAGACGCGCATCGCGGCGCTGGAGGCCAAGCTCGGCGGCTAACTCCGCCGGGGTCCATCCGGGCGATCCGGTTCCGCCCGGTAGCCCATTCTCCTTGTCATTTCCGCGTCTTCCGGGTAAAAGCCCGCCACGTTCGCAGCCCCCGCACCCCTGGAGGCTTGCTGCGGCGTATGCCATGGGCCGCGTTGCGGCCCATTAACTTTTGCAAAAACAAGGACTTAACGTTATGGCGACCGTCAAGGAATTGAAGGCGACCGCACGTCCGAAGAGCGGCAAGGGGGCCGCCCGGGCTGAGCGTCGCGCCGGGAGAGTGCCCGGAGTGATCTACGGCAACAACCAGCCCCCGCTGACCATCTCGGTTGACGATCGCGAACTGCGCTCGCGCATCCTCGCCGGCCGGTTCCTGACTACGCTGGTCGACATCGATCTTGAGGGTAACAAGCACCGCGTGATTCCGCGCGACTACCACCTCGATCCGGTCAAGGATTTCCCGATCCACGTCGACTTCATGCGGCTCGGCGAAGGCGCCACCATCCGCATCAGCGTTCCCTTGCACGTGGTGAAGGCTGAAGGTTCGCCCGGCGTGAAGCGCGGCGGCGCCGTCAACATCGTTGCGCATGCGATCGAGCTCGAGTGCGGCGTGGAGAACATCCCGCAGTTCATCGAGGCTGACGTCGGTTCGCTCGAAATCGGCCACTCGCTGCATCTCTCCGACATCAAGCTGCCGGCCGGCGTGAAGGCGCTGACCGCCGAGGACGCGACCCTCGTCACCATCGTGCCGCCGTCCGGCTACGCCGAAGAGCAGAAGGCCGCGGCTGCTGCTCCTGCTGCGGGTGCTGCTGCTCCGGCGGCTGGTGCCGCTCCGGCTGCTGGTGCTGCTGCTCCGGCAGCGGCTGCCAAGGCCCCGGCTGCCAAGGCTCCCGCCGGCGGCGACAAGAAGAAGTAATCTCTCAAAGCTGGCGCGCGGTCCCTGACCGCGCGCCGAGCGAGGGGCGCGCCGCGTCATGCGACTCTTTGTTGGGCTCGGCAATCCCGGCCCGAAATTCGCACGTAACCGGCACAATGTCGGCTTCATGGCCGTCGACGAGATCGCGCGGCGTCATGGGTTCGCACCCTGGCGCCGCAGGTTTCAGGGCGAGACCTCGGAAGGTACGCTCGGCACCGAGCGCGTGATCCTGCTCAAGCCGATGACCTACATGAATGATTCCGGCCGCAGCGTTCAGGAAGCGGCAAGCTTCTTCAAGATCGCGCCGGGCGACGTCACCGTATTCCATGACGAACTCGAACTGCCGCCGGGCAAGGTGCGGGTGAAGATCGGCGGCGGCATCGCCGGCCACAACGGCCTGCGTTCCATCTCCGCCCATATCGGCAACGAGTACCGCCGGGTGCGGCTCGGCATCGGTCATCCCGGCGTCAAGGAATTGGTGCACGGCCACGTGCTGTCCGACTTCGCCAAAGCCGACAACGACTGGGTGGCGACGCTCTGCGACGCGGTGGCCGAGCACGCGGCACTGGTTGCCAAAGGCACGGACGCGACCTTCGCCAACAGGGTGCACCTCGCCATGCAGGCGAAGGGATTTTTGACCAAGGACGACAACGGCAAGGAATAACGCTCGTGGGATTTAAATGCGGGATCGTCGGGTTGCCCAATGTCGGCAAATCGACCTTGTTCAACGCGCTGACCGAAACGGCCGCGGCGCAGGCGGCGAACTATCCGTTCTGCACGATCGAGCCGAATGTCGGCGAGGTTGCGGTGCCGGATCCGCGGCTCGACAAGCTCGCAGCGATCGCCAAGTCGGGCCAGATCATCCCGACCCGGCTGACCTTCGTGGACATCGCCGGCCTCGTGCGCGGTGCGTCCAAGGGTGAAGGCCTCGGCAACCAGTTCCTCGCCAACATCCGCGAGGTCGACGCCATCGCGCATGTCGTGCGCTGCTTCGAGGATTCCGACATCACCCATGTCGAGGGCAAGATCGCCCCGCTCGCCGACATCGAGACCATCGAGACCGAGCTGATGCTCGCCGATCTCGACAGCCTCGAAAAGCGCGTCGACAATTTGTCCAAGAAGGCCAAGGGCAACGATAAGGACGCCAAGGAGCAGCTCGACCTCGTCAATCGCACCCTGGTGCTGCTGCGCGAGGGCAAGCCCGCGCGCCTGGTCGAGCGCAAGGCCGAGGAGGAGCGTGCCTTCGGGATGCTGGGCCTGCTCTCGTCCAAGCCCGTGCTCTACGTCTGCAACGTTGAGGAAGGCTCGGCCGCATCAGGCAATTCGTTTTCGAAGGCGGTGCAGGACCAGGCCGCCAAGGAAGGCGCCATTGCCGTCGTCATCTCGGCAAAAATCGAATCCGAGATCGCCACCATCTCGCGTGACGAACGCGCCGATTTCCTGGAGACGCTGGGTCTCGAAGAGGCCGGCCTCGATCGCCTGATCCGTGCCGGCTACACGCTGCTCGACCTCATCACCTATTTCACGGTGGGCCCGAAGGAAGCGCGCGCCTGGACCATCTATCGCGGCACCAAGGCGCCGGGCGCGGCCGGTGTGATCCACACCGACTTCGAGAAGGGTTTTATCCGCGCCGAGACCATCGCGTATGAGGACTACGTCGCGCTCGGCGGCGAAGCCGGCGCCCGCGATGCCGGCAAGCTCCGCCTCGAAGGCAAGGAATACGTCGTCGCCGACGGCGACGTGATGCATTTCAGGTTCAATACGTAAGCTGACGTTGTCATTCCGGGGCGCGCGAAGCGCGAGCCCGGAATCCATTCATCCACTTGTCTTGAGGCTCGATGGATTCCGGGCTCGCCTCTGCGAGGCGCCCCGGAATGACGGGCCTCACCGCACGCCGCCGCCCTGATCCCTGATCGCGCCGAGATGCTCGTTGATGCGGAAGATGATCAGGATCAGCTCGGCGAGAATTCGCGAGAACACGATCCCGACGACGACGCTCGCGATCGACGACAGCAGCATCAGGAAGCCGCCGAACGGGCTGATCGCCATCATCGCGAGGCCGGAGAAGATGCCGGAGAGGCCGAACAGGCAGATCAGCGCGATCACCAGCCAGTAGAAGGTCTTGATGATGGTCGGCGTGATGAAGCGGTCCCATTGAAACAGGTCGCTGAATGAAAACATTGCTCTCCCCAGGGCAATTCAGGTGTCGTCGGGCCTTGCAAATGGATCGTGGCCCCTGATCGATCCGACTCAAGATCAACGCCGGTGCGCCGAATGTAGCACGAGCCATGCGGGCCGGCGGGTTGAGATTGCCGCAAAGTGCGGCCACAATCTGTCATTCCCTCAAACCTTTCCCAAGATGACCCTGACCTTCGAAGATTTCCCGCCCGGCCGGTTCGGAACATTCGGCCCACGCCATGTCACGCGCGACGAGATCGTGGCCTTTGCCGCCGAGTTCGATCCGCAGCCGATGCACCTCGACGAGGAGGCCGCCGGCAAAAGCATGCTGCGCGGCCTGTCCGGCTCGGGCTGGCATCTCTGTTCGCTGATGATGCGGATGATGGCCGACGGTTTCATTACCCGCGCCGCTTCGCTGGGATCTCCCGGCGTCGATGAAGTGCGCTGGCTGTCGCCGCTCAGACCCGGCGACGACCTCATGCTCGACGTCGACGTCGTGGAGGCCCGCGCCTCGAAGAGCCGGCCGGAGCTCGGCATCGTCAAGTTCAAATGCACCGTGCGTAACGCGGCGGGGCAGGCGTTGTGCGAGATGACGTCACCGATCCTGATCAAGCGGCGCGAGGGGGCGGTCTGATGCCGTTTTTCGAGGAGATCGAGATTGGGCATCGCCGCGAGATCGGCGCCTATACGTTCACGGCCGAGTCGATCAAGGCATTCGCCGCAAAATTCGATCCGCAGCGTTTTCACCTCGACGAGGAGGAGGGCAAGAACTCGCTGTTTGGCGGGCTCGCGGCCTCGGGCTGGCATGTCGGCTCGGCCTGCATGAGCTTGCTTGTCGCCGACGGCCAACGTCTGGCGCGGGAGGCCGCTTCGCGCGGCGAGGAGATCGCGGTGTGGGGCCCGTCGCCGGGCTTTCGCGATCTGCGCTGGATCAGGCCGGTGCTCGCCGGCGACATCGTCACTTATGCCAACGTCGTCATCGACAAGCGCAGCTCCGCCTCGCGACCGGGCTGGGGCATCCTGACCGCGCGCACCACCGGCACCAACCAGCGCGGCGAGGACGTCTACGCCATCACCGCAACCGCCTTCGTGCCGATGCGTGTGAACGGCGGTTAGATTCGTTCCAGGATGAACGGCAAAAACAGCGTGCGAGTGTTGCCCCCGCGCTATGGACGCGATTCCAAGTGGCTGCCATAAGCCTGCGCAACATGGTTTTCCCGCGGAGCAATGCGCGGAACCATCGAGTTGCTAACCAATTATGAACCTGTCGCTGTCTATTTGAACGAACTGGGCAGAGTACAGGGGACGAGGACCATGGCAGACCGCGGCGCACTCAAGCTGGTCGGATTTATCTTTGCTACCGCCACGCTGGCCGTGATGCTGGTCGCCGGCATGGTGGTGAAGGGCTATGCCGATGGTGCCTACACCCTGGAAGCCTCGACCGTGGAAGCCACCCGATAAGATTTCGTTAACTCCGCGGGGCCGGCATCAGGCCCCGCCTCAGCGGCTATAGACGAACGCCAAGATCGCGATCGCAACCGCCAGCAATCCGACAAAACGCAGCATGATCGTGCCGAACTGGTTCGGCGCAGGTCGCAGCGGTATCGGGTCGGTGGTGTCGGGCCGAATGCTTTCCATGACATGTCCCCAGGCGCGGCCGCGATGGCAAGAGCGCTTGGCGTTAGTCGCCGGGGGGATGCGGGAAGTTCAAAACCCTCCGCAGTCATGCCCTGCGAAAGCGGGGCATCCAGTACGCCGAGGGCTCTCGGTTCTAGCCTCGATGCCTCTGGAATACTGGATCACCCGCTTTCGCGGGTGATGACATTTTTCATGGGGCGCGTGCGCACCGTCACACCCCGTGAACAAAACCGCCGCGCCCCTTTCGGAACGCGGCGGCCGGTGATGCGTGATGTCGGCGATCAGCTGTTGCGCAGGCCGTCGGCGGCGCGCTTCCACTGCGAGACGTTGTCGGCGATCATGCGGGTCGACTTCATCGCGGCCTGGCTGAGCTGGGCGTAGCCGGAGATCTCGCGCTGGACGCGCTGGCCTTCGGCATGGAGCAGGTCGCGCAGGCTCTCGAGCTCGGAGATCAAATTCTCGATCTCGGCGAGCGAGGTGCCGGCGACGCGCTGGATCAGCGAGTTGACGTTGGTGACGGTGGCCTCCGCGCTCGGATCGAGCGGCGGCGCGTCCGTGGCGGTCGCTGCCGGACGGCGCAGATAGGCGATGTCGTTGCGGACGAAGTCACGGATGCCGGCTTCGACTTCCGTCACTGCGGCGAGGTTGGTGTCGATGGTCTCGGTCTCGGTACCTTCGGTCTTTTCCGGACGCATGGCGTTCATCGTTGTTCCCCTGTTCGCGTTGAGCGCAGCGCGAGTGTCCCCCGCACGACGACGTCGGTCTGGGACTAGGGCGTCGGATTTTGGCCGCAACTTGGCCGAGGTGCGGCAAGGGCGGTCCATTCGGGGGCTTTGCCGTGGCGTATGGTTACGGAAGTCTGAACGCGGCCGCGGAGAACTTTCTGGTTCCTCATGGTGAGGAGCGCGAAGCGCGCGGCGGGGCGGGGGGGGGGGCCCCCCCCCCCCCCCCACGGGGGGGGGGGGGGGGGGGGGGGGGGCGGGCGGGGGGGGCGGGGGGGGGGCCGCGGGGGGGGGGGGGGGGCGGGGGGGGGGCCCCCCCGCGGGCCCCGC